>CAYOBI010000052.1:6211-19251 GCA_964402325.1 uncultured Propionibacteriaceae bacterium
CGGCGCGACCCGCCGCGATGGTTCGGGTCGTCGTCCATCGGCATGAAGAATTTCGTGGCCAGGAAGACGTCGTCTCGATGACCCTTCAGGGCCGTGCCGACCATCTCCTCGGACACGCCCTGTGAGTAGACGTCGGCGGTGTCGACGAAGTTGATCCCCGCGTCGAGCGCCGCATGGATGATCTGGGTGGCGTCGGCGTGGTCGTTGTTGCCCCAGGGGCCGAACATCATTGTGCCGAGGCACAGGGGACTGACGTGAACGCCGGTGCGGCCGAGCGGACGGTAGTGCATGAGTGGTTCCCTTCTGAAGGTCTGGATCGTCTGGGTGGTCCCGGTCAGTAGCCGGACGGGGAACCGAAGTACGTCGGCTTCCGCGGCGTGTAGTGCTCCTCGAGCGCTGCCCGCTCTTCGGCCGTGAGGTCGACGTCGAGGGCGGACACGGCGTCGGTGAGGTGCTTCGGCTTGGTCGCGCCGACGATGGGGGCGGATACCACCGGATTGCTGAGCACCCAGGCGAGCGCCACCTGTGCCATGGGGATCCCTCGGGCCTCGGCGATGGCTTGGACGGCATCGACGGTTCCCTCGTCGGTGTCCAGGAACAACGGGGTGCCTGAGGCGTCGGTGGTCGGGTTGGCTCGACCGCGGGTGGTGGAGCGGTGTCCCCATGGGCGGGTCAGGAGCCCTGCCGCCAGCGGGGACCAGGGGACCGCTCCGACGCCTTGGTCGGCGAGCAGCGGGTGCATCTCACGCTCCTCCTCTCGGGCCACGAGGTTGTACTGCGACTGCATGGAGATGAACTTCGTCCAACCGTGTGTCTGCGCAGCGTGCTGCATCTTGGCGAACTGCCAGGCCCACATCGAGGAAGCCCCGATGTAGCGGACCTTTCCGGTCCTGACGACGTCGTGTAGCGCCTCCATCGTCTCCTCTACCGGGGTGTGCGGGTCGAAGCGGTGGATCTGGTACAGGTCGATGTAGTCGGTCCCGAGTCGCTTCAGCGACGCATCGACCTGTTCCATCACGGCCCTGCGGGACAGACCACTACCTCCCGGCCCGGAGCCCATCGGGGCGAACAGCTTCGTGGCGAGGACCACGTCCTCCCGCTTGGTGTACGCACGGATCGCGCCGCCCGTGATCTCCTCGCTGGTTCCGTGTCCGTAGATATTGGCCGTGTCCCAGAGGGTGACTCCGAGGTCGACGGCGGTGCGGAAGATCGGCTCGGCGCCGTCACGATCGAGGGTCCAGTCCCCCTGGCCCTTGCGTCCCCCCGCGCCGAAACTCATGCAGCCGAGCGCGACGCGGCTGACCTTCAGTCCCGATGATCCCAGTCGGGTGTATTCCATGGTGCTGCTCCTTGGTTCGTTGGACGGCTGGTGGTGTTCAGTCGATGGCTGTGCCGGGGTGGCGCCGGCCGAGGGCGGGCAGGGCGATGCCGGCCAAGACGACCAGGAGAGAGGCGGCGACCAGGCCAGCTCCCCAGGTGAGAGCTGTCGACACCTGGGTGGTGAGGTTGGGGGCCACGGCTGAGGCGGCGACGAGGATGGCGAGGCCGAGAGCCATGCCCAGTTGGTGGAAGGTGTTGACCAGGCCGCTGGCGGCACCCGCGTCTTCGACCCGGACCCCGATGATCCC
The DNA here is from genome assembly GCA_964402325.1 of uncultured Propionibacteriaceae bacterium. Lineage (GTDB taxonomy): Bacteria > Actinomycetota > Actinomycetes > Propionibacteriales > Propionibacteriaceae > Raineyella. The sequence continues at coordinate 7,840 of CAYOBI010000052.1, forward strand.
GAAGCTGGTCAGCGGTGCGAAGGCCAGACCCTGCCCGGCGCCGATCAGCACCATCGGCGCCGCGACCCCGACCAGATAGCTGGCGGCGGCGTCGACCCGGCCGAGCCAGGCCATCCCGGCCAGGGTGAGGGCGATGCCGGTCGCCAGGACCGTGACCGGGCCGAGGGCACGGGTGATGCGCGGCACCGCCGTGGCGACGGCGAAGTTCACGACGGTCATCGGCAGGAAGCCAAGGCCGGCCTGGAAGGCGGTGAAGCCGAAGGTGCCCTGCAGGAGCTGGGTGGTGAAGAAGAAGAACCCGATCAGCGCTCCGAGGTACAGGGCACGGGCGAGGTAGGCGGCGGTGCGGCGGCGGTCGGCGAACAGCAGCAACGGCATGATCGGCTGCGCGACCCTGCTCTCGTGCCGGACGAAACCGACCAGGACCACGATGGCGAGCCCGAGCGCGCCGAGGACCAGCGGGCTGGTCCAGCCGCGGCCGGCGGACTCGACGATGCCGAACGCGAGGGCGCCGACGCCCAGGGTCGCACCGATCGCCCCGGCGACGTCGAACCCGCCCGGGGCCGGGGTCTCGGCGGGTAGGTAGCGGGGCGCAAGGACCGCCATCACGAGGCCGATCGGGACGTTGAGGAAGAACCCGGCCCGCCAGGAGATCCACTGTGCCGCGGCACCGCCGACGAGCAGGCCGAGACTCGCTCCGATCCCGGCGGTGGCGGCGTACAGGGCCACCGCCCGGGAGCGCCGCTCGCCCTCTGGGAAGCTGGCGGTCAGCAGTGACAAGGACGACGGGGCGACGATCGCGGCACCGACGCCCTGGACCGCGCGGGCCCCGATGAGCCACCAGCCTGTCGGTGCGACGCCGATCAGGAACGACGCGGCGACGAAGACCAGCAGTCCGGCGACGAAGACGCGGCGCCGGCCGAGCAGGTCACCGAGGCGGGCCCCGAGCAGGAGGAACCCCCCGAAGACCAGAGCGTACGCGTCGGAGACCCACGAGAGACCTGAAGGACCCAGGTCGAGGTCGGACTGGATGGTGGGCAAACCGGTGAAGACGACCGAGTTGTCCAACAGGATGATGAAGTAGCTGATCAGGATGATCGCGAGGATCGCCCGGGGGTGTGCGGGAGTCCGAGGACCGGCGCCGGAGGTCGCGGCGGGGGCGGTGGTGGTGATCACGACACCAGACAACCTGGCCGCGTGCCCTCGGGGGAGACAGCGTCGAGACCGGTACTGGCAGTGCCTCCCTCCCTGAGGTGGCGTCCGTACTGTGGAGGTGTGACCGCTCGAGACGACATCCGTGACTTCCTCGCCACCCGGCGTGGCCGGCTCACCCCGGAGCAGGCCGGCCTACCCGTCTACGGGGCGAACCGGCGCGTGTCAGGGCTGCGGCGTGAGGAGGTCGCACTGCTGGCCGGGATCAGCGTGGAGTACTACATCCGGCTGGAGCGCGGCAACGTCGGCTCGGTCTCGGAGGGCGTGATCGACGGCGTCGCCCACGCCCTCCAACTCGACGACGCCGAGCGCGACCACCTGAACCAGTTGATCCACGCCGCGACCAGCCGACGCCCGGCCCGGCGCCCCCCGGCCCGCCGGCGCGTCCGCCCGACCATCCAGCGGATGCTCGACCTGATGCCGACCCCGGCCTACCTCCGCAACGGGCGCTTCGACATCCTCGCCACCAACGACATCGGCCGGGCCCTCTACAGCCCCCTGTACGAGGAGTCCCAGCAGCCCAACACGGCCCGATTCGCCTTCCTCAACCCGACCGCCGCCGACTTCTTCCTCGACTTCGTGAAGGTCCAGGAGGACGCCGTCGCATTCCTACGCGCCTCGGCCGGCCGCGACCCGTACGACAAGGAACTGCAGGACCTGATCGGGGAACTGTCCACCCGCAGCGACCGGTTCCGACAACTGTGGGCCGCCCACGACGTGAAATACCACCGGTCCGGCACAAAACGCCTCCACCATCCGCTCGTCGGCGACATCGAACTCGACTACGAAGCCTTCGAACTGCCCGGCGACGAGGACCAACGACTCAACGTCTACACCGCCGCCCCCGACACCCCCGCCGCCGAAGCGCTGGCCCTGCTGGGCAGCTGGAACGCTCACGAACCCACCCCCGCACGGCAGGACGAGGCGACGGCGCAGCACTGACCCGCCCCGCGGACCACGCGCCTGCGGACAGTCCTGTGGCCTCGGCCGTTGCTGTATCGGGCGCGTCCGTGACGCCTCGCGCCCGGCCGGGAGTGGCGTGACCCGCTACCTGATGCGCCTGTGAGTGTTTGAGGTGGCCGGCCCGGGGCTGATCATGCCCCAGGGACCCGTGCAGGCGCCGGTTGTTGAACCCAGTCGACCGAGCCAGCGGTCGCGCACCCCACGTCGACTCGGTTCTACACCAAGAGCTGTCGCGTTGCAGGTTGCGGTGGGCGCTGAGAGGGCTCGTGGTGGTACAGGGCATTTCCGTACGTGAACACCTGCTGGCCGTTCTGCAGTCGCACCGGCCTCAGTCGCCGAGGTGCCGTGGCCCCCTGGTACTGGGCGGTGGTCTGTGTCGGCTTGTCTGACCATCTGCCCGATCGCGACCCACGGTGTGCCGTCCCTCTGGTTGTGAGTCGGCGCGGTCATCACGGTGCCACTGGTGGCGATGAGGACCGCAGCGGTGTCCCAGAAGTGCCGCTGGGCGCGGTAGAGCGTGGTCAACTCCGCTGTGCTGAGCCAAGCCGTGGCGATGACGACGGTCATGATGAGGGCCGGGACGCGGATCGCCGCTACGGCGACGGCGACCCTCGCGCCCGTAGCGTGGCGTGGCCCCGCCTCTGGCGGGATCCCGGGACTCACCCGAGGGTGAATCAAGGGGTGAGATCGTCCTCAGGGGCGTCGATGCTGGCCGCCGTGTCCATACTCTCGCCACCAGACCAACCAATTGTCTGTGCCGACGGGGCCACCCGCCGCCGGGAGTCATCTGCGAGGGGTAGACGGCGCCAGGAAGCGTGATGTGGCCCTCCGGGCTTGCGGAAGTGCGGAGAAGCCAACATGCCAGAGGTAACACAAGGACCATGCGGTGTGTCGGGTGATGGAGCGAACCCACCGCGGACCACAGGGGGTCTCCGCAGCTGGGGGGCGATGACCGTGGCCATCGTCCTCACTCTGCTGGCGTTGGCGGCCGGAGCCCCCGTGCCGGCGGCGGCGGTGCAGAACCCCGCCGGTACGAGTGTGCGGCAGGCCCAGACGTTCTACAGCTATGTGAAAGCCGGCGAGCATCTCTCCGTCAGCTTCACCAAGATCGCCGCCGAAAACCGGGGGCCGGGTCGTTCAACCCAGTGATCATCATCAAGGATCCAACCGGGACAGTTCGGTACACCTGCAGCGCGCTCACCCTTGCCGCGGCGTCAGTACCCAATGCACCGGCAACTTCACCGCTACGAGTGACGGCGTGTGGAGTATCGAGATGGCGAAGTCCTCGCCCGTGACCTCCAATATCGGCCAGGTCCAGATGAACTGGTCCATTTCCGTCCTGTCCGTCGCCACCGAGAAGACGGGACGCACTTGGACGGATGAATTCCGCATGGTTGACACTCTGTACGACGTCACGCCGCCGGACGTCTCGACAGAGCACCCGATCCCGGTGACCACGGCGCCGATTCACGTCGTCAAGCAGGGCCTGAACTGCAACGTCGGCCAGGCCACCCGTGCACTGGATGGTGCCGAGTTCGCCCTCTATGGCGCGGATCCCTCATCGGCGGGGGCTACGCCCCTCGAAGGGGCCATCACTGCGGACAGTCTCGGCGGCTCGAGCGGCACTGATGCTGATGGCCGCGGCCGCACTGACCTATCAGATCGGGCCCGGCAGACGGCTGCCCTGAGCCTGCAAAGCTCGCCCAGACTGTTCGACCAGGCACCGGGCCCGGGGGGGCACCGTCTCCACGGATCAGGTCCGCCAGCAGGTTGCCGTAGGCCCGCAGTGCCTGCTCAACGGCGTCCTGTCCGTGATCGACCGCGGTCATCTCGATGGCCTCTGCGCAGTTGGGGCAAGACAAGGTGGTCCTCCTGGGATCGGTCGTCCGTCGTTGCTTGTCCCGGGGAAGCTGTGCTGCTCCTGCTCCCCCGTCTCCCCTGCCCTCCAGCGACCCCGGGAACCGCCGGGCCCGACCACCGAGCCAGCCCGGCACGCCGGGCCGCCCCACGACAGGCCGGTTCTCGCGGATGTCGTTGACGAAGCGGCAACCCGGCGAGATGGTTGAACGACTGGCAAGCAACTCTGCGGGAGGAACCGTGGACCACCCCGACACAGACGGCAAAGCCAAGGCCCTCCAGGCGCGGGCCGCCCTGGAACAGGCCACCGAAGCACGCCGCGCAGCGGCCCAGGCGACCCGACGTCCGGCCTGGACCGATCTCACCCTGGCTATCGTCGGCGGCGCGACCGTCGCCCTCGGCCTGCTCGGGCATCGGGTCGGGGCCGTCGTCGTGCTGGTCGCGGGCTCGGCGGCGTTCGCACTCCTCCACCACCGCGTGGCGCGTCGCCGGGGCCAGGTCATAGACGTGCGGGCCATCGCGGCGCGTTCCTGGCGGTTCGCCATCGGGTACGGCGTGTTGTTCCTGCTCACCCAGTTCGAGCCGCCCGCGGCCTGGCAGCCGTGGTACGCCCTCGGCGCCGGCGTCGCCGTCGCGACCGGAGGGTTCGCCTGGCTGAGGTGGGACGACCGCTACCAGGCCGCCCGGCTGGCAGCCGGCGACTTCGACCGCTACGACCTGATATGAGCCCGTACGCCATCACCGCCCGCTTCGACGACCTGATCCACGCCCCGACCCGGCTGCGGATCACCGCTGCCCTCGCCGCGGGAACACAGCTGGAGTTCAGCGCCCTGCAGGAAGCAGTCAGGATCTCGACGTCGCTGCTGTCCAAGCAACTCAAAGTGCTGGCCGACGCCGGCTACGTCGGCCTGGAGAAGCGGCCCCAACCCTTCGGACGCCCCCGCACCTGGATCCACCTGACGTCATCGGGACGCAGCGCCTACAACGGACACCTCGAGGCCCTGAAACAGATCATCGCCGGCGAACCGGCCGGCGACACAGACACCGGCCCTTGGGCCCCCCAAGCCACGGCTCCCCAGTTGTCGCGCGCCGCGGCCCGGAGCGCCAGCAACAGAAGCGTCGTCGACCAGTGGCCGCACCGCTGATCTCGAGACCCGGGACGTGTCGTTGCCGACACTGTCTTGCCACGGGTGAACAGGTGGTGTACCTGTATATACATGTCTAACACGGAGGCGTTGACCAAGCGCCGGCTCGTCGTCGAGTCGATCGCCGAGCGGATACGGAACGGTGAGTTCGCACCGGGAGAGAAGCTGTCCGGTGAACACCAGCTGGCTGAGGAGTTCTCGGTGTCGCGCGGCACGATCCGCCAGGCACTGTCGGACCTTCAGCAGCGCAAGCTGATCACCACCCGGTCGGGGCTCGGCTCGTTCGTCGCCTTCCAGGGCCACCGCCTTGACCGCACCCGCGGCTGGGCCCAGGCTCTGGCTGAGACCGGGCTGGACATCGTGACCCGGGTGCTGGACATCAGTCCGGTGACGCGTGAGGAGATCACCGGCCTCCCCGACGACGTGGTCCTGGGCAAGGCCATCGCGGTGCGGCGCGTCCGTTCCATCCGCAACGACGACGGGACCGAGCGGCCGATCTCGTTCGAGTGCTCCTCGGTGCCGGCAATTGGCCCTCTGGCCGACCTGCCCGTCGACGGGCTGCGGGACGGCTCGCTGTGGGCCAGTCTGAACGCGGCCGGCCTCGTCGCGTCGGCGGGACGCCAACGCGTCGACGTCCATCGCCTCGATGCACGCGAGGCGCTGCTGCTCGGCCAGCCCGAGGGCACCGGGTACCTGCGCTCGATGCGCACCTCGTTCGATGCCGAGGGAACGTTCGTGGAGCACGTGGTGTCACTGCTGGACCCGTCCCGGTTCTCCCTGGTCCTGGACTTCGGGGAGTGAGATGACCTTCCACGATTCCGCGACCCTGGACCGTGCCCGCGGGGCGCTGGTCGGACTGGCCCTCGGTGACGCCCTCGGCATGCCGACCCAGTCGTTCAGCCGCGAGCAGATCGCCGAACGCTACGGGCGGATCACTGGCTTCGTCGACGCCGCCGACGACCAGCCGATCGCTCCCGGCATGAAGGCCGGCGCCGTCACCGACGACACCGAGCAGGCGGTGATCGTGGCCGAACTGCTCATCGCCGGGAGAGGCCACGTGGAGGCCGACGCCTTCGCCGCAGCCCTCATCGCCTGGGAGCAGGACATGATCGAGCGCGGCTCTCTCGATCTGCTCGGCCCGTCCACGAAGGCCGCCCTCGAAGCCCTGCAGTCCGGCGTGCCGGCGGCATTGGCCGGCCGCTCGGGCACCACGAACGGCGCGGCGATGCGCGTCGCCCCGGTCGGGATCGCGTCCGGCGTCGGGCCGAACCTCCTGGAGTCCGTCGTCGAGGTCAGCCGCGTCACCCACAACACCGGTCTCGGCATCTCCGGCGCCGCCGCCATCGCCGCGGCGGTGAGCGTCTGCGTCGACGGTGGCGGACTCGACCGGGCGCTGTCCTGCGCCACCGACACCGCCCTGGAGGCCGAGGGCCGTGGCCATTGGATCGCCGGCGCCTCCGTCCCCCGCCGCTTCCTCGCAGTGCGCGACACGGCGCGTCGCCTCAGCGCGGACCGCTTCCCCGGCTTCCTGTACGAGGTCGTCGGGACCTCCGTGCAGTCCCAGGAGTCAGTCGTCAGTGCCCTTCTCATCGTCGACCGGTTCCGCGACGACCCGTTCTCCGGCCTGTGCTGTGCAGCCTCGCTGGGCGGCGACACCGACACGATCGCCGCCATGGCGGGGGCCGTCCTCGGTGCCGCGACCGGGACCGCAGCCTTCCCGCCCGACGCCGTCGACCTCGTCGAGTCGGTCAACGGCCTGTCCACCCACGATCTCGCGCAACGCCTCCTGGCCTTGCGTCCAACCCCCTCGATGAAGAGGTAATCGCAGATGTCATCCATCCCATCCAAGACCGAGCCGGCTCCGGGGACCACCCCGGACGCCCACGATGACGGCACCGGTCAGGGCGTCCCGCTGCGCGCCGTGGAGCAAAGAGGAATCGAACCTGTCCCCGTCTCGGAACGACACGGCAACCCCATGCAGCTGTTCTGGGTCTGGTTCGCCGCGAACATCTCCGTGCTGGGCCTGCCCTTGGGCGTTTCCCTGGTCGCGGTCGGCATGTCGATCTGGCAGGCCGTCGTGGTCGCGATCATCGGCTCGTTCGGGTCGTTCGCGATCGTCGGACTGATCTCCATCGCCGGCCAGCGCGGCGGGGCCCCCAGTCTCACCCTGTCGCGCGCCGTCTTCGGAGTCCGCGGCAACATCGGCCCCACAGCCGTGGCACTCTGCTCGAGACTCGGCTGGGAGACCGTCAACACCTCCACGGCGGCACTCGCGTTCGTCACGATGTTCTCCCTGGTGTTCGGCACCCCGGGCGCCGCCAAGCAGGTCCCGCTGCTGACCGTCATCGGCGTTGCGCTGTTCGTCGCCTGCACCGTGGCCGTCTCCGGGATGGGGCATGCCACGATCCTGGTCGTGCAGAAGTGGGCCACCTGGATCTTCGGCGCGATCAACCTGTTCATCCTGGCCGTCCTGCTGGCGAACATCGACTGGCCCGTCGTCCTGCACGCCCCCTCGGCCGACCTCGCCGTGGTCATCACCGCGATCGGCACCATCGCGGCCGGCACCGGCATCGGCTGGGCCAACTCCGGAGCCGACATGGCGCGCTACCAGTCCCCGCTGGTGAAGGGGCGCTCGCTGGTGCTCTCGGCCGCGGCCGGGGCCGGTATCCCACTGGTGATCATGATCTCGCTGGGCTCGATGATCGGCGCCTCCGACGCCACCGTGGTCGCCTCACCCAACCCGATGGACGCGATCCGGGAGACCCTCCCCTCGTGGGTGGCCGTCATCTACCTGATCGTCTCGTTCGCCGGCCTGTTGCTGTCCAACCACCTGTCGGTCTACTCGGCAGGGCTGACCACGATCACCCTCGGCCTGCGGGTCAAGCGCGTCTACGCGGTCATCGTCGACGTCGTCGTCACCACGACCGGGTCGCTGTGCTTCCTGCTGATCGCCGACGGGTTCTACGGGCCCTTCATCACCTTCATCTCCCTGCTCGCGGTGCCGATCACGGCCTGGGTCGGCGTGTTCCTCATCGACATGATCGCCCGCCACGAGTACGACCCGGACGGGCTCCTCAACCTCACGCCCGCAGGGCCCTACTGGTACCGCTCCGGGATCCGCTGGAACGCCTTCGGCGCCTGGTTGGCCGCCATCGTCGTGGCCGCTCTGTTCATGAAGATCCAGCCCGGCGACAGCGCCTGGTACATCGGGCCGCTGCACAACACCTGGGTGGGGAACAACGGAATGGCGTGGCTGGTCGCAGGCCTCCTGGGCGCGGGCCTCTTCGCCGCCCTCGGCGGCGCCCGCCGGCACGCGGATCGGGCCTGACCATGGGCAGCCCATCGCGAGGACGTGTGATCCACACCGGGCAGGCGATCGTCGACCTGGTGATGCGCATCGACAAGATCCCCGAACCCGGAGGGGACACCTTCGCCCGCGAGCACGAACTCGCCGCGGGCGGCGGGATCAATGTGATGGCCGCCGCCGCGCGGGACGGAGCCGACGTCGTCTACGTCGGCGGGCACGGCACCGGGCCGTTCGGCGACCTGGTCCGGGCCGCCATGGCCCGGGAGGGCATCGCCGTGGTGTCTGCCGCCTCGCTCGGCACCGACACGGGGTTCTGCGTCGCCCTCGTCGACGACTGCGCGGAACGCACGTTCGTCTCGACGGTCGGCGCCGAAGGACAGGCCCGGCTGGCCGACTACCGGGCGGCGAACGTAACCGGCGCCGACGTCGTGTACGTGTCGGGCTACTCGCTGATGCATCCGGCGAACCGCGACGCGCTGCGCGCGTGGCTCCCCGGCCTGCCCACCGCCACCAGGGTGTTGTTCGACCCCTCCCCCATCATCGGAGACATCGACGACGAAGCACTGCGTGCCGTCATCGCACGTACGAATGTGTGGAGCACCAACGACCGGGAGGCCCACATCCTCGCGCAACGTCTGGGCCTCGCCTCATCCTCGGCCTCCGTAGCCGCATCCAAGCTGGCCTCCGAGCTGGCCGGATGTCTGGCATGCGACGTCGTTCTGCGTTGCGGACCCGAGGGCTCAGTCATCGCGCGGCTCGAGGCCGACGGAAGCGTGGTCACCGATCTGGTCCCCGCGATACGCGTGGACGCCGTCGACACGAACGGAGCCGGCGACGCCCACTGCGGCGTGCTGTGCGCCCAGCTGGCCGTGGGCAGTGCCCTGGTGCCGGCAGTGACCAGGGCCGGAGTCGCGGCCGCCCTGGCCGTCACCTGCGAGGGACCGGCGACGAGCCCCATGGCGGCCCGGATCGACGCGGCGATGGCGGGCATCGCCTGACCGGTCTACTCTGCGTTTCCCTTTCTCCTCACCGTCCCCGGTCGGCCGAGTCGCGCCCCTGCACGGATCCAGATCTCCAACCTGTAGGAGGAACCATGCCCCAGCCCACTGCTTCACCGACCCCGGGTCCGAGCCAGTCAGCTTCACCCGCGGCCAGCCAGAGCGCCCAACCGGCCTCCGGCCAACTGGCAGCCGACCAGATCGACCCGCCGGGTGAGGTCGTCGCCACCGCGATGATCTGATCGCACGGCCAGACGGAGCGGCACTCACTCGCTGAGTGCCGCTCCGCTGCATTCCCCTTCACGGCCCGGCCGACGCCGAGTCAGCGCCGGGCAACCGGATCAGGCCAAGGACGCCAACGCGAGACACCCCGTGAACAGGTTGGCTGCACCGTGAAGGATCCAGCCGGGGATCAGCGAGCCACCCGCGAGGCGCTCGTTCAGGTAGCCCATCACTGCACCGATCGCTCCGGTCAGGACCCCGATGACCAAGCCCCAGCCCGGTCCGGCGACAATCCCGAACGGGACGGCATGCAGGAGCCCGAACACAGTGGCCTGCACGATGTTCGCGCCCCAGAACCCCAGCCCGTGCACCGCCCGCTTGAGCAGGAATCCGCGGAACAACGACTCTTCGGCGAATGCAGTCTGCACCAACGCGTAGGCGATGACCGCTGGCAGGCCTGCCCATCCCTTCCCGTAGAACTGCGAGGCCGCCGCGGCCGAACCGACCCGGGGCACCATCACCAGCACCGGAACCAGGAAGAGCACGAAAGCGCCAGTCATAGCGGCCGCGAGGACGGCCCATCGCCCGACGACCGGGCGCTTCCATCCCAGCCACGCGAAGAAGACCATCGTCCGACGGGCGGTCGCAAGCCACCACACGAACGGCACGACCAGGAACAGCGCCGCCTGAATGACCGCGGACATCACAACTGTCACGACATGACCGTACCGGGAGCCAGAGAGAGTCGGCACCCTCGGCACGTCAGCTGTCCGTCGTGTCACCCTCCTCGACCCCTCCGCCATGCGCCATCCTCGGAGAGTCGCCATGACGGGCGAGCGACTCAGTTTCAAGGGGAATGAGCGAATGAACGACCGAAGAGTCAGGCCAGGGACACGTTCGATGGCCGTCATGGCGGCGCTGGCCGCTGTCGGGATCATCTTCGGAGCACTCACCTCGGCGGTGAACCAAGGCTTCGGCCCAGAACATGAGTACGTGTCGAAAGCACTGGGCTCCGGCTGGTGCTGGCTGCTCGCAGGATACGCGGCCTGTATGACCGGCACGAACTTCAGGATGCAGATCGTCAATCTGGCGGCTGGCACACTGGCGACCACAGCCACACTCATCGTGGGGCTGTGGTCGCCTTGGTACGTCTTATGGCACGGCTTATGGCACGGCGGATCAAGGCAGACTGACCACGCCGGCCGCACCCCCAGCGGCCCCTGGCATCGTCTCGACCCTCGGCATCACCATCGAACGGCCCCTCCCGGACCTCACGGCCCTCGCGAATCACGACATCGACGAGGTAGCCGCCGTGGCCGAGACCCGGCAGTCCAGTGCTCGAGTTCTTCAATGCGTTTGTGGCACCGCTCGATGGTTGAGGGATCGACGCCACCAGGTTCTCCACACGCGCCACGGTGCCGGCCTCGACCCGGTTCTGGTCGACGGCGGGGGTGTGGTCAGGATCCACACGCCGTCGTAGCCAGCCAACTGCCATTTCAAGTGCGCGACCGTTCGGCCGGTTCGGTCTGTTGCTGGCTCCGCAAGGCTGCGACGGCGGCCTGCGGACTGTGTACGTCAAGACGTTGACCAAGCCAGCCAAAAGGACAGCCCGCAGCTATCCCTTGGTCTTGTCTGGGGCGGGAACCCTGTTGGCGACGGCGTGTCCCTCCTAGCGTTCATTGGGTGCTGGGCATGTGTCTCAGGTAAT
>CAYOBI010000053.1:0-18341 GCA_964402325.1 uncultured Propionibacteriaceae bacterium
TCCTGCGAACCCGACTGGCCGATCAACCAAGCCCCCGGACCATCCCTGACCCGAGGAGTCACTGTCGCGATTTCCGCTCCAGCGACTCGCCTTACTTTACCGATCGATTTCCGTGGAGTCAAATCCGAGGAAATCTTCCGGCTCGGTCAGAATCGCCTCCGGAAACCCTTTCGGATTCCCTGAGCAATTCCTTCCTTGCCGCCACGAACAATCACCGAGATAATCGGTCATCAGCCGCAGCAACTCGTCCAACTTTAGGGATCTGTTTCCGCGGAGTCAAATCCGAGGCTCGGAATCCCTCATCCCGTTCTCTCCCGCTCGGGCGAGCCGCCGTACGAGCGCACGACACACCCGACCCGAAGGACGAAGGAGAAATAGGATGACCATTCGGGACGATCCCCCGTTCGGAGGACCAGCTTCCCGCAAGGCCTCATGAATATTACGTCGAGGACCCGACCCGGTCAAATCGGCGACCGGGTGCCGGCCCTCCGGACCCGACCCGGTCGCCGGGACGCCACAGGTCCGGGCCCGACCGTGTCGTCGGGCACCGGACCTGTGCATGACCGGGTGGCTCCGGATGCGCGGCTCAGAGGCGGTGCAGGACGACCTCGACCCGCTGGAACTCCTTCACCTCGGTGTAGCCGGTGGTGGCCAGGGAGCGCTTCAGGGCACCGACAAGGTTCATCGTCCCGTCAGCGCTGTGCGAGGGGCCCACCAGAATCTCCTGGAGGGACCCGACGATCGGGAAGTGCACCCGTTCGCCGCGCGGCAGTTCCTCGTGCCAGGCCTCGGCGCCCCAGTGGTACCCATGGCCCGGTGCCTCCGCCGCGGCGGCCAGCGGCGCGCCGACCATCACGGCGTCCGCACCGACCGCGATCGCCTTGGCGATGTCGCCGGAGCGTCCGACCGCACCGTCGGCGATCACGTGGACGTAGCGGCCGCCGGACTCGTCGAGGTAGTCGCGACGGGCCTCGGCGACGTCGGAGATGGCGGTGGCCATCGGGACCTCGATACCCAGGACACGGCGGGTGGCGTGGGTCGCGGCGCCACCGAAGCCGACCAGGACGCCGGCGGCACCGGAGCGCATCAGGTGGAGGGCGCTCTGGTAGGTGGCGCATCCGCCGACGATCACCGGGACGTCGAGCTCGTAGATGAACTTCTTCAGGTTCAGGGGTTCACGCCGGCTGGAGACGTGTTCGGCAGAGACCACGGTGCCGCGGATGACGAAGAAGTCCGGCCCGGAGGCGACCACGTCGTCCGCGAACTCGACGGTGTTCTGCGGCGACAGTGACCCCGCGACCGGGACGCCGGCGTCGCGGACCTCCGCCATCCGTTCCCGGATCAGGGCCGGCTTGATCGGCTCGGAGTAGATCTCCTGCAGGCGCCGGGTCGCCGCGGTCGGGTCCTCGATGCCTCCCAGCTCCTCGAGCAGCGGCCGCGGGTCCTGGTAGCGGGTCCAGATCCCCTCGAGGTTGAGCACCCCGAGACCTCCCAGACGCCCCACCTCGATCGCGGTCTGCGGCGACATGATCGAATCCATCGGGGCGGCGATGAGCGGGAAGTCGAAGCTCACCGCGTCGATCTTCCAGGTGAGGTCCACCTCCTCGATGCCACGGGTCCGCCGCTGGGGAACAATCGCAATGTCGTCGAGGGCGAACGCGGATTCGGCGCGCTTGCTCCGACCGATGTCGTACATGACTTCTCCTTCTCGGCCGGGCACGAGCAGGCCCCCGGCATGGGACCGCGGGCGGACCGGCCCGCGACGGCTGCGGACGGTCGCGCCCGCGGGGGTGTCAGGACGTCACTTCTCGTGGGTCGAGTAGTTGGGGGCCTCGACGGTCATCTGGATGTCGTGCGGGTGCGACTCGCGCAGCCCGGCACTCGTGATCCGGACGAACCGACCCTTGGCGTGCAGCTCGGGGATCGTCCGGGCCCCCGAGTAGAACATCGACTGGTGCAGGCCGCCGATGAGCTGGTACGCGACGGCCGCCAGCGGGCCCTTGTACGGGACCTGGCCCTCGATGCCCTCAGGGATCAGCTTGTCGTCGGAGGCCACGTCGTTCTGGAAGTAGCGGTCCTTGGAGTACGAGGCCTTGCGCCCGCGGGTGGCCATCGCGCCCAGCGACCCCATGCCGCGGTAGGTCTTGAACTGCTTGCCGTTGACGAAGATCAGGTCACCGGGGGCCTCGGCACAGCCGGCCAGCAGCGAGCCGAGCATCACCGTGTCCGCGCCGGCCACCAACGCCTTGGCGATGTCACCGGAGTACTGCAGGCCACCGTCGCCGATCACCGGCACGCCGGCCGGACGGGCGGCGCGTGCGGCGTCGTAGATCGCGGTGATCTGCGGCACGCCGACCCCGGACACGACGCGGGTGGTACAGATCGACCCCGGGCCGACGCCGACCTTGATGCCGTCCACGCCCGCCTCGACCAGGGCCTTGGCGCCGTCGTACGTCGCGACGTTGCCGCCGATGATGTCGACCCCCTGGGCGCGCTTCTCCTTCTTGAGGCGCTTGATGATGTCGATCTCCGAGCGGGAGTGGCCGTGGGCGGTGTCGACGACGATGATGTCGACCCCCTCCTCGATCAGCGACATGCCGCGCTCCCAGGCGTCACCGAAGATGCCGATGCCGGCACCGACGCGGAGCCGGCCCTGGGCGTCCTTGGTGGCGTTCGGGTACTGGTCGGACTTCACGAAGTCCTTCAGGGTGATCAGCCCGGTCAGTCGGCCGTCGCCGTCGACCAGCGGCAGCTTCTCGATCTTGTGCTTCGCCAGCAGGCCGAGCGCCTCGTCGTTCGAGATCCCCACGTGGCCGGTGACCAGCGGCATCCGGGTCATCACCTCGGAGACCCTGCGGCTCGAGTCGGACTCGAAGCGCATGTCCCGGTTGGTGATGATGCCGACGAGCTTCATGTCACCCTCGACGACCGGTACGCCGGAGATGCGGAAGTGGGCGCAGATCCGGTCGACGTCCTTGAGGGTGGCGTCGGGGGCGACAGTGATCGGCTCATCCACCATGCCGGCCTCGGAGCGCTTCACCTGGTCGACCATGCCGGCCTGGTCCGCCACGGACAGATTGCGGTGCAGGATGCCGATGCCACCCTCGCGGGCCATCGCGACGGCCATCCGGGTCTCGGTCACGGTGTCCATCGCGGCGCTGATCAGCGGGACCTTGAGCTCGATGTTCCTCGTCAGCCGCGACGTGGTGTCCACCTCGGAGGGGATCACATCCGACTCGTTGGGCTGGAGCAGCACGTCGTCGAACGTGAGACCGAGCACCCCGAACGGGCTGGGAACCTGTGATGTGACCAGATCGCCGAAATCCGACACTGTGAGCCTTTCGCTGGAGGTGGAGCGCGCCGCCCGCCGGAACGGCGCCCCTCCCATGCTAAACCCCTGACCGAAGCCGCCCGTCGCGCCGCCGTTTCTCAGCCGGTGCCGGGACCTACGCCCGGGGCCGGCGTCGGGGCGGCACCGGGCTCCCCCAGCGCGTCGGCCAGCCGGTCCAGGAACGGCAGCTGTGAGCGTACGATCCGCTCGCGCGCCTGCTGGAGGCCGAGCCATTCGGCCCGGTCGGCCTCGGGGAACTCCTGCGTTCGCCCACTGTGCGGCGGCCACTCGAGGGGGAAGGTGTTGCTGGCTCGGTACGCGAGCCCGGGGTCCGCCTCCACGGCGAAGGCCCGGACCTGCTTGGCGCCGCTGCGGACGGTGCCGAGGTCGAGCAGGTCGCCCTCGGGTGCGGGCACGCCGATCTCCTCGGCGAACTCCCGTCGGGCGGCCGCCGCCGGTCCCTCGTCGGCGTGGTGGATCCCCTTCGGGACCGACCAGGCGCCGGTGTCCTTGCGGGCCCAGAACGGGCCGCCCATGTGGATCAGGAAGACGCGGAGCCCCGACCCGGTGACGTCACCGCCCCCCTGGCGGGTCCAGGCCAGCAGGCCCGCGCTGTGCGTGACCACGGTCGGTGTCCTCGCGGCCGAGTCGGGCCTCAGCGGCCCGAGGTGTCGTCGCCGAACGGGTCGTCGGGCAGGTCGGCCGGGAAGTCCTCGGCGGAGTTGTCGTCGAGTGAGGTGACGAACTCGCCGATGATGTCGTTGAACGCCTGCGGATCGTCCTGGTGCGGGCGCGGCCCACCGGCGACGGGACGGACGGTCGCGTTCGGCAGTCGCGCGGCCAGTTCGTCGGCCGCCGCGCGGGCGGCGCGGTCGTCGGCGCAGAGGATCAGCACCGGGCAGCCGACCTGCTCGGGGGCGTCGCCCAGGTCGAGGGTGGCGAGCATGTCCATCGCCGCCAGCAGCCGGTCCTTGTCGAGGTTCTGGGCCGCCAGCCGGCCGCGTGGCATCAGCTTGAGGGCCGTACGCTGCCGCTTGAGTTCACGACCGCCCGGGGCGACCAGCGGGTTGACCAGCACCAGACCCCGGACCATCGCCGGGCTGTCGGCGGCGCAGCGCAGCGCGACGGTGCCGCCCAGCCCCACGCCGACCATCGCGACCGACTCCACCCCGTACTCGAGCGGGATCACGCTGAGCGCGTCGGCGGCCGCCTGGAGGTCGAAGACCTCCTTGTCGATCGGCTTCATGCCCCGCAGCCACGGGGTGAGCGGGCGCCATCCCTCGGGCAGGGCACCGACCTGGTCCTGCCAGGTCAGCGGGGTGTCGGCCATGTCGTGCAGGAAGACGAGGATCTTCTCGGGACGCGACGGCGCGGCTCCCGGCTGGTCGAACGGCGACGGGGACTCTGGCATGCCCCCTACTCTAGGGGCCATGGATCCAGGTCTTTCCCCCGCCGGACGTTCCGCCCTGTCCGATGCCGGCGACCGGTTGGTCCGCAGCCTCGAGGCCTGTTCCGCCGCGCTGGCCGGGCTGGCCGGCGCGGCCGGGGAGCAGCGCGCCGCCGGCGCGTCCGTCGAGGAGATCGCGGCCGCGCTCGACGTGACCGTCGAGTTCGCGACGGCCCTGGTGTCGGCGGACCGTAGACCGACCGTACGGCTGCAGGTGCCACCGGCGCGGTGAGGCGGGTCCCGAGCCGGGACGCGCAGAACGGGGGCCCCGGATGGGACCCCCGTTCCTGCTCGGGCGGCGCGACCGGCGTCAGGCGCCGTACGTCACGTCTCCCGCAGTGATCACTCGGCGGACGCGGTCGCGTCCTCGGCCGGCTTCTCCACCACCAGGGTCTCGGTGGTGAGCAGCAGCGAGGCGATCGAGGCGGCGTTGGTCAGCGCGGAGCGCGTGACCTTGACCGGGTCGATGACGCCCTGGGCGATCAGGTCGCCGTACACGCCGGTGGCCGCGTTGTAGCCCTCGTTCGGGCCCAGCTCGGCGACCTTGGTGGTGATGACGTAGCCCTGCTCGCCGCCGTTCTCGGCGATCCAGCGGAGCGGCTCGACGACCGAGCGGCGGATGATCTCCGCGCCGACCTTCTCGTCACCCTCCAGGTCGACCTGGGCCAGCACCTTGGAGGCGTGGATGAGGGCGGCGCCGCCACCGGCGACGATGCCCTCCTCGATCGCGGCGCGCGTCGCGGAGACGGCGTCCTCGATGCGGTGCTTGGTCTCCTTCAGCTCCACCTCGGTGGCGGCGCCGACCTTGATCACGCACACACCGCCGGCCAGCTTCGCGACCCGCTCCTGGAGCTTCTCGCGGTCCCAGTCGGAGTCGGTGTGCTGGATCTCGGCCTGCAGCTGGGCCACCCGGGCCTCGACCTCGGCCGCCTCACCGGCACCGTCGACGATCGTGGTGTCGTCCTTGGTGACGACGACACGACGGGCCCGACCGAGCACGTCCAGGCCGACCTGGTCGAGCTTGAGGCCGACCTCGGGGGCGACGACCTGGCCGCCGGTGAGGATCGCCATGTCCTGCAGCATCGCCTTGCGGCGGTCGCCGAAGGCCGGGGCCTTGACAGCCACGGAAGTGAAGGTGCCACGGATCTTGTTCACGACCAGGGTCGACAGCGCCTCGCCGTCGACGTCCTCGGCCACGATGAACAGGGTGCCGCCGGCACCGATGACCTTCTCCAGCAGCGGGAGCAGGTCGTTCATCGAGGAGATCTTGCCGGCGTGCAGCAGGATGTACGGGTTGTCCAGGACGGCTTCCATGCGCTCGGTGTCGGTCACCATGTACGGGGACAGGTAGCCCTTGTCGAACTGCATGCCCTCGGTGAACTCGAGCTCGGTGCCGAAGGTCTGCGACTCGTCGACGGTGATGACGCCGTCCTTGCCGACCTTGTCGAACGCATCGGCGATCAGCGCGCCGATCTGCTCGTCACGCGAGGAGATCGTGGCGACGGAGGCCATGTCCTCGGTGGTCTCGATCTGGCGGGCCTGCTCGGCCAGCTGGTCGACCACGATGCTGACGGCCTTGTCGATGCCACGCTTCAGCTCGATCGGGTTCGAGCCGGCCGCGACGGCGCGCAGGCCCTCGTGGACCATGGCCTGGGCCAGCACGGTCGCGGTGGTGGTGCCGTCACCAGCGACGTCGTTGGTCTTGGTGGCGACCTCCTTGGCGAGCTGGGCGCCGAGGTTCTCGTAGGGGTCCTCCAGCTCGACCTCACGGGCGACGGTCACGCCGTCGTTGGTGATGGTCGGGGCGCCCCACTTCTTGTCCAGGACGACGTAGCGGCCCTTGGGGCCGAGGGTCACCTTGACGGTGTTGGCGAGGATGTCGACACCGCGCTCCAGCGAGCGACGGGCCTCCTCATCGAACTGCAACAGCTTGGGCATATGCGGTCTCCTCAGTGACTACTTGGAGACGACCGCGAGGATGTCGCGGGCGTTGAGGAGGAGCAGGTCCTTGCCGTTGTACTTGACCTCGGTGCCGCCGTACTTGGAGTAGATGACGGTGTCGCCCTCGGCGACGTCCATCGGGACGCGCTGGCCCTTGTCGTCGATGCGGCCCGGGCCGATGGCGAGGACGGTGCCCTCCTGCGGCTTCTCCTTGGCGGTGTCCGGAATGACCAGACCCGAAGCGGTGGTGGTCTCGGCCTCCAGCGGCTGGACGAGGACGCGGTCCTCGAGCGGCTTGATCGTGACTGCCACGTCAAACCCCTTTCACATGTCTCGATGTTTCAGTGTCTGTTGAGTGGCAGGGGCGTCGTCGCGGGTGCCGTCCCTGACCTTTGGCACACTCACGAGGAGAGTGCTAACCAGAACGTTAGTCGGGGGTTAGCACTCACGCAACCCGACTGCCAGACCGCTAGGGCGCTGCCCGAACAGTGGCCACAGGCCAGCGAATCGGCGGACCGCACCACCGCGTCCGACGCGACGCCAGGCGAGTCCTCGGCCGGCCCCGCACCCCAGGATGGGAACATGTGCCCATGACCTCACCCGACAACGAGCCGTGGTCCCCCACGACCCCGCGGCGGGCAGCTGAACCGCCCGCCAGGCCGACGCCACCGACGGTCGGCATGCCGGCGGACCGCCCGCTGTTCCTGCCGCCCGAGGAGGCTGCGCCCGAGTTGCCGACATATGAGTCGTACCACCGGGCTGTGTACGGGGAGCCTGCCCCGTCCGAGACGGACACCGCCACCGGCGATCCGGCGGCCCGGCCGGCCCCTCCGGCCGCGTCGACCGCCCCCTACCCGCCAGCCCCTCCGTACCCGCCAGCCCCTCCGTACCCGCCGAACTCCCCGCAGGCGGCGCCTTATCCGGCGTCGACCGGCGCCCCGTACGCCGCCTACCCGCGGCCGCAGGCCTACCCGTACCCGCAGGGGGCGGCCGGCTACCCGGTCCCGACCTCCGCACCGCGCGAGCACGGTCTGGCGCTGCTCCTCACCGCGGTCGGGTTCACCGGGATCGCCGGGCTCCAGTACTTCTACATCGGCAAGATCGGAAAGGGCGTGGCCTACCTGCTCACCGCCGGGTGGCTGGGCATCGGCACCATCGTGAGCCTGTTCACGATCGGTGACGAGGTGGCCAGGACGAACGACGAGCGCCTGCGCGGCCTGCGCTGACCGGTGAGGTCACCGTCACCCGTACCCGGCGACCGGCCATGGGTCAGGCGCCGACGATGTTCTGCCCGCAGACCCGGACGACCTGGCCGTTCACCCCGCTGCTCGCCGGATCGGCGAGGTAGACGATCGTCTCGGCCACGTCGATCGGCCGGCCGCCCTGGTGGAGGCTGTTGGTGCGGCGGAAGATCTCCTTCTGGACAGTGGGGATCGCGGCCGTCATCTCGGTCTCGATGAAGCCCGGGGCGACCGCGTTCACGGTCAGCGGCCGGTCGGCGTACGCCTCGCGCAGCGCCAGCACCAGTCCGATCACACCGGCCTTGCTGGTGCCGTAGTTGGTCTGGCCGCGATTGCCGGCGATGCCACTGGTCGAGGAGCTGGCGACGATGTGCACATCCTCGGCGAAGCCCCCCGGCAGCGCGGGGTCGAGCAGGACGGTGTTGATCCTCAGTTGGGCGGCGAGGTTGACGTCGAGCACCTGGGCCCAGCGCTGCTCGTCCATGTTGGCCAGCAGTCGGTCGCGGGTGATGCCGGCGTTGTGCGCGATGGCCTGGATCCGCGCGTCAGCGCCGTACCGTTCCGCCACGTGGGCGGCGATCCGCTGGCCGGCGTCGGGCGCGGTGATGTCGAGTTGCAGCGCGGTGCCGTGCACGTCGTTGGCGACCGCGCCGAGCGACTCACCGGAGCCCGGCACGTCGACGGCGACCACGGTCGCGCCGTCCCGATGGAAGGTCCGAGCGATGTCGGCGCCGATCCCACGGGCGGCCCCGGTGACGACGACGATGCGACGGGCGGCCGGCTCGCGCGTACTCGGCTCGGGGGTGGTGGGCTCGCCGGGGATGCCCAGGGGTGACGTACGCCGCCGCTCGACCTCCCAGGACTGTCCGCTGACGAAAGCCGAGCGGCCCGACAGCAGGAAGTCGAGGGTCGAGGTGAGGTCGGCGGGACCCACGCCGGCGGCGGTCCGGATCAGGTTGGCCGTGGCGCCGCCCCGCAGTTCCTTGGCCACGGAACGGACGAGGCCCTCGAGTCCCCGGACGACCGCTGCAGCCTCCAGACCGTCGACGTTCTCGGCGCGTGGCCCGACCAGGACGATCCGACCGCTCGGCGCCAGGGCCCGGACGGCCGGGCGCAGCACGGCGCGGACGCCCTCGAGAGCGGCGACGGTGCGCAGACCGGTCAGGTCGACGACGAGGGCACCGAGATCGGTGGCGTACGCCGGCGGCTGTGGCTTCCCGACAGGGTCGGGGGTGCGGCTGCCGGGGTCGTCCCGCACGGCCTCGATCGTCGTGATGCCGAGCGTACCGAGGGTGTCGAGCACCACGGACGCGGCGGTGGTCCCCTCCCCGACCACGGCGGTGGTCCCCTCGCCGACCACGGCGGTGCCGACCGGGCCGGTCGGGCGCCCCGGACCCCGGTGCAGCGGTGGTCCCTCGGGGAAGCCGAGCTGCCGGGTCAGGGCACGACCGACCGGGGAGGCCAGCAGGGCCTCGAGCAGTGCATCGACCGACCGGGGTTTCGCGGATGCGGGCATCAGATCGCCTCCAGGAGCGCGGCGACCCCTTGGCCGCCGGCGGCACAGATCGAGATGAGTCCTCGGCTGCCTGGCCCTCGGGCGGCGAGCAGCTTCGCCAGGGTGGCCACGATCCGCCCGCCGCTCGCGGCGAACGGGTGGCCTGCGGCCAGCGACGACCCCGTGACGTTGAGCCGCGCCGGGTCGATCGCCCCCAGGGCGCGCGGCAGGCCGAGAATGTCGCGACAGTAGGCCTCGTCCTGCCACGCGGCGAGGGTGCAGAGCACGGTGGCGGCGAAGGCTTCGTGGATCTCGTACAGATCGAGGTCCTGCAGGGCCATCCCGTGGCGCGCCAGCAGTCGCGGCACCGCGCGGACCGGCGCCATCAGCAGGCCTTCCTCTCCGGAGACGAAGTCGACCGAGGCGACCTCGGCGTCGACGATCCGGGCGAGGAGGGGCAGGTGCCGGGCGCGGGCCCAGCCCTCCTCTGCGAGCAGCACCACCGCGGCGCCGTCGCTGAGCGGGGAGGAGTTGCCGGCGGTCATCGTGGCGCCCGGACCGCTGCCGAAGACGATCGGCAGGGCGGCGAGCTTCTCCAGGGTGGTGTCGGGACGCAGCGACTCGTCGCGGGCGACGCCTCGGTGCGGGGTGACGAGGTCGTCGAAGAACCCGTCCGCCCAGGCGGCGGCGAGCTTGCGGTGACTGCCGAGCGCGTACTCGTCCTGGGCGGCACGACTGATGCCCCAGCGCGACGTGGTGAGGGCCTGACTCTCCCCCATCGACAGGCCGGTGCGGGGCTCGGCCACCCGGGGGGCGATCGGAACCAGGTCGCGCGGGCGCAGGGCGGCCAGGGCGGCCAGCTTCGCCGAGGTGGTCCGGGCGGCGGTGATTCGCAGCAGGGTCCGCTGCAACCCGGGACTCACCTCGAGCGGGGTGTCGCTGAGGGTGTCAACGCCGCCGGCGATGCCGCTGTCGATCTGGCCGAGCCGGATCTTGTTGCTGAGGTAGATCGCGGCCTCCAGACCGGTGCCGCAGGCCTGCTGGAGGTCCACCGCGGGAGTGTCATGGGCGAGGGCGGAGCCGAGGACGGCCTCACGGGTGAGGTTGAGCAGGGTGCCGTGCTTGAGCACCGCCCCGGCGGCGACCTCCCCGAGCCGTGCCCCGGCCAGCCCGTAGCGGGCGACCAGCCCGTCGAGGGCGGCGGTGAGGAGGTCCAGGGTCGAGTCCGGGGCGTACGAGCCGCGGGCCTTGGCGAAGGGCAGGCGGTTGCCTCCCACCACCACCGCCGTGCGCTGTGACGGCCCCTGCTCTGCAGGCTGTGACGGCATCGTCGAGACCTCCCCCGGGAGACCGGTGTCGGGCCTGGTCGGCGTGACACCACTCACATAGTCTAGGAGACAGCCATCGTCCCGGGGCCGGGTTCGGCAGGTCGGGCCGCTGTCCGTCCTGCAGGGAGTCGAGATGTCCGCCACCTTTCACTCCGACGACGCCGTCGCCGCGGATCCGCCCGACCCGGGCGCAGCCCGCTCGGAAAGCCCGGGCGCAGCCCGCCCGGAGGGCCTCACGATGGCCCTGACCGAGGCGCTCGACGGCCCGTTCCATCCGTTGCGGGAGCGGCTGCGCCGCGAGGTGCTGACCACCGATCTGTCCGGCGATCCGACTCTCGACCTCGAGGCGGCACGCGAGTGGACGACCCGGCGGGCGCGGTGGTTCGCCGACGCAGGGTGGGCCGGAATCGGCTACCCGCGCCAGTACGGCGGGACGGGCGAGCAGACGGATCTCCCTGTGGGTTACGGGATGCTGGGGTACGCGGACCTGTCCTTCGCGATCAAGGTGGGGGTGCAGTTCGGCCTGTTCGCCGGGTCGATCTTTGCGCTGGGCGGCCAGTGGCACCGCGAGACGTACCTGCGCGATGCTCTGGCGATGCGACTGCCGGGCGCGTTCGCGATGACCGAGGTCGGTCACGGCAGCGACGTCCAGCACCTCGAGACGACGATCAGTTATCTGCCCGACAGCGAGGAGTTCGAGGTCGACTCCCCCACCCCGTCGGCGACGAAGGCCTACCTCGGCAACGCGGCACGGGACGCCCGGATGGCGATCGTCTTCGGGCAGCTGCGGGCGGGCGGAACGGACCACGGGGTGCACGCGATCCTGGTGCCGATCCGCGACGAGGCGGGGACCGCACTGCCGGGTGTCACCATCGGCGACCACGGCGACAAGGGCGGTCTTCGCGGTGTCGACAACGGCACGCTGCGCTTCGACCAGGTCCGGGTCCACCGGCGGATGCTGCTCGACCGCTACGGCGGGGTCGACACGTACGGCACCTACCACTCGCCGATCGACCACCCCAGCGCCCGCTTCTTCACCATGGTCGGCACGCTGGTCCGCGGCCGGATCAGCATCGGCGGGTCCGCCGCCGCCGCGAGCCGGCGCGGCATCGCCCTGGCCACCCGCTACGCGCTGCAGCGCCGGCAGTTCCCGGCCCCCGGCGGTCGGGGCGACGTGCTCCTGCTGGACTACCTGACTCACCAGCGCCGGCTGCTGCCGAGGATCGCCGAGGCGTACGCGTACGGCTTCGCACAGAACGAGTTGCTGCGGCAGCTGCGCCGTTGGGACCTGCTCGAGTCGCCCGACGTACGCGTCGAACGGGAGCTGGAGAGCCGCGCCGCCGCCCTGAAGGCGGCGCAGACCCGGTGGGCGGTCGACACCGTGCAGGCGATGCGCGAGGCGTGCGGCGGGGCCGGGTACATGACGGAGAACCTGCTGACCACGATCCGCCGCGACGTCGACGTGTTCGTCACCTTCGAGGGGGACAACACGGTGCTGGAGCAGCTCGTGGCCAAGGAGCTGCTGGTCAACTACCGGGCCGCCTGGGGTGACCTGGATCTGCTGGGGATGGCCCGGGCGACGGCCCGGACACTGGGCGGGGCGGTGCTGGAGCGGACCGCGGCCCAGCCGTTGATCTCACGGCTGGTCGCCCGCTCACAGCTCCGGGAGGACGACGGGCTGCCGCTGGAGCGGGGCTGGCAGGTGGTGATGTTCGAGGATCGGGAGCGCCACGTCCTGGAGTCGCTCGCGCATCGGGCCCGGGAGGCGGCCCGGGCGCGGCCGGCAGAGGCGTTCGAGGCGCTGAACGAACTGGCCCCGCACATGCTCGCCGCGGCGCGGGCGCACACCGAGCGGCTGGTGCTCGAGGCGTTCATCGCCGGGATCGATGCCACCCAGGACGGGAGGGCCGCGCTGCTGCTGGACCGGCTGTGCGATCTCTACGTGATGTCGCGACTGGAGGCCGATCGGGCCTGGTTCCTGGAGCACCATCGGCTCACGCCGGCCCGGAGCAAGGAGATCTCGGCCCGCGTCGATGCGCTCTGCGCGGAGCTCCGGCCGTACGCCGCCGCGCTGGTCGACGGATTCGGGATCCCCGAGGCCCTGCTGGACGCACCGATGCTGCGGGACGGCACCCCCGCCAGTGACAAGGGCGCCGACGGAGAGGCTGCCGCAGAGCCGGTCGGTGACACAGCCGCAGAGCCGGTCGGCGGTCAGGAGGTCAGCGCCAGCTGAGCGGCCCGCTGGAGCCGGCGCGGTACTCGTCGAGCGGCACCCGCCCGTCGCCCCAGGCCTCGACGACCGGGGTGAGGATCCGCCAGCACTCCTCGGCGACGTCGCCGCGCACCGCGAGCATCGGGTCGCCCTTGATGATCCCGTCGAGGATCTGGCCGTACGGGCGCAGGGGGCTGTTGCCGAGATCCGCGGCGAGGCTGGTCTGCTCCAGGTCCCAGCGTTCCCCCTCGGCGTTGGTGGCCAGGACGAGGTTCAGGGTCTCCGGGCTCATGCCGATCTGCCGATCAGGGTGAGCCTGAGGTCGGGGTCGGCGTTGAGCAACGTACCCAGCCCGGGAAGCAGCAGGCGATGGGTGAGATCCCCGGAGGCGCCGAGGATGACCAGGGTGACGGTGGAGGCGACGTCCGACATGTCCTGCACTCTACGAGGGTCTCGATGGCTCCGGGGACCGGCCCGGGCCGACCGGCCCGGAGCGACCCACCCGACGGGCCCCCGGAGGGAGGAAGCTGGTGGCGTGCATTTCGTCGGAATCGATCTCGCGTGGGGTGACCGCGCCCGTACCGGCCTCGCCGTCCTCGACGACGCGGGGACTCTGGTCCACCTGTCCACAGCGACCACGGACGACACCATCGCGGCGGCGCTGGAGCCGTACGTCGACGGCGACTGTCTGGTCGCCATCGACGCGCCGCTGATCGTCACGAACGCCACCGGCAACCGGCCCTGCGAGGCGGCGCTGAACCGCGACTTCGCCCGGTTCGAGGCGGGCGCGCATCCGACGAACACCGGGCGCCCCGAACTGCGCGGCACGCCGCGCGGGGCCCGGCTGGCGGCGCGCTTCGGCCTGGACATCGACCCGGCCGCGCACCCGACCGGCGGTGCGGGGCTGCGGCGGGCGATCGAGGTCTACCCGCATCCGGCACTGGTCGCACTGTTCCGCCTCGGGCGCACGCTGAAGTACAAGCAGCGCACGCACCGACCGTTCGAGATCCTGCGCGACGAGATGCTGCGGCTGATCGGGTTGTTGGAGGGTCTCGGCGGGGCCGAGTTGCCGCTGCGGCTCGCCACCCTCGCCGACTGGCAGGAGCTGACGGCCGACGTCCGGTCGGCGATCCGCAAGAGCGACCTGCGGGCGGCCGAGGATCGCCTCGACGCGGTCGTCTGCGCGTACGTGGCGCTGCACGCGACCCGGCGACCGGAGGCGACGACCACCTACGGTGACGTGGCCACCGGCCAGATCGTCACGCCCACCGTGCCGGCCGGGCTCGTGCCGCAGCCCCGTACAGCGGCCGCGCCGCCCGACCGGACCGCGGAGCCGGACGCCGGACAGCCTTCCCCCGCGCAGCCGGGCAGCGCGCTGCCCGACGCCGGGGAACCGGAGACGGCGATGCTCGCCGACCCCGGCCCGATCGACCTGGTGAATCGGGCGGTGCGCCAGTACACGCACGTCCAGCCGCAGGTCGAGGAGGCCGCCCGGCGGTTGACCGCCTGGCTGACCGGCGCACTCGACGACGCCGGCATCAACTACCTCGACATCACCGGCCGGGGGAAGGGCACGGCGTCGTTCGCGGCGAAGGCGACCCGCACCGACGACGGACGTCCGCGTTACACCGACCCGTTGGCCGACATCACCGACCAGATCGGCACCCGCATCATCACCTACGTCCGCAGCGATGTCGCCGTCGTCGCCGGGCTGGTGGCCGACCAGCTGACCGTGGTGGACGACCGTGACATGGGCCTGCTGACCGCCAGCGAGGGACGCTTCGGCTATGTCAGCCGTCACCTGCAGGTCGCCCTCGATCCGCTCTGGCTCGGGGATCTGCCGGTCGAGGGCTTCCGGGTCCGCAGCGCCCAGATCCAGATCCGTACGGTGCTGCAGCACGCCTGGGCCGAGTTCGAGCACGACATCCGCTACAAGGGGTCGATCCCTGCGGAACTGGCCCCGGACCTGAACCGCCGCTTCACGCTGGCCGCCGGCCTGCTGGAGCTGGCCGACGCGGAGTTCGAGGTGATCCGCGACCGGCTGCGGGAGCGCCGCCCCGCCCGCGATCTGGAGGCCGAGCCGTACGACCTGCGGATCGGGGCCGAGGAGCTGGCGACGTTCCTGGCCAGCCAGTTCCCCGAGGCCGGCTGGTCGCGCACCGACCACTACACGTGGATCGCCGGACTGCTGCCGGAACTGGGCATCG
This sequence comes from uncultured Propionibacteriaceae bacterium, assembly GCA_964402325.1. GTDB lineage: Bacteria > Actinomycetota > Actinomycetes > Propionibacteriales > Propionibacteriaceae > Raineyella. Next base: position 15,203 of record CAYOBI010000053.1, read on the forward strand.
ACACCCTGCACGAGCTGTCCGGGCTGCTGGCCTCCGTCGACTCGGCCGCACTGATCGTCCGGATGGGCTACCGCTACCCACCGGGTGCGGTACGCCGGTTGGACGACGCGTTGCTGGCGGTGTTCGGCGAGGCCTACATCGATCTGAGCGGCAACGCCCACCGGGCCACGTCGCTGCGCGCACGGCTGGAGCGGCTGCGGGGGGCCTGAACGCGGGCGAACGGAGTCGATGCCGGAGGTCAGATCTCCAGCCCGCGATCGAGGCGATCGACCTTCCGCTGGAGCGACAGCACCTCCCGCAGGACGTCCCCGATCCCCGGCAGCCCCGCCTCCAGGCTGGTGGGGCCCACCGGTCCGACCCCACCGGGGGCGACACCGCCGTCGGGGATCTCCTCCAGGAGGTCGAAGCCCCAATGCGGACGATGTCGACCAGCACCTCGGGGTGGTCGACCAGCACCTCGGGGTGGTCGACCAGATCGAGATGGCCGTCTCGTGCGTCACCGACGGCGAACTGGTCACCACCGCTGCACGAGAAGCCGACCGAACACGGATCAGCTCTGCGACAGGACTCCTGCGCCCCCGCATCCGCCCCACTCGGCGTACGCGCAGCGTGGTCCGTACGCCCCGTCGGCGGTGCGTACGCCGGACGGGCCGTCGAGGAGCCTCCGGCCATGACACGGATACCAAGGAGGATCCCGATGTCAGTTCACACCCCGCCCCGCATGGCCACTGCCATCCCCGAGCCATCACCACCCCCGACATCGTCGAGACACGCCTGGGAGAGATGCACTTCTTCGACGGCCTGCCCGACGCCGCGACCGTTCAGACGGTCTACGAAGGCTCGACTTCCAGCGCGCCACCCAGGCGTTCCTCACCGCCTCCCCGCGGCGTCCATGCACGCCCAGCCCGCGGGCATGCGGAGCTTCGGCCCCGACAACCGGACGGTGCTCATCACCGAGTCCCTGACGGACTCCCACACCCTGCTGCTCACCGCCAACACGGAGACCGGGGCCAGACCGGGGCCAGGGCGGCGAGTACCTGCTCCTCCCCGGACTTCACCGGCGAGGTGCCGGAGGGCAACTTCGTCCTGCGCTCGCGCACCTTCGGCAACTTCCTGCGTCACGGAACGGGGCTGCTTCTGAGGTCGTGGAGGAGCACCTCGCCGGGGTGTGCTGGGCAGGCAGGCGGGACTGATCGACCAGTGGCCCGGGCCCAGTACTCTCGTGACATGGGCATCGTGACGGCAGAGAGCGTTTCGCTGCGGGCAGCGATCGCGGCGCATCGTGATGCGCTCGAGGCGGTTCTGCGCCGCTACCGGGCGACCGATCCCCGTCTGTTCGGCTCCGTCGTCCGTGGAGATGCCACTCCCGACAGCGATATCGACCTCCTCGTGGACCTGTCGCCCGGCGAAGGCAATGATCTGCTTCGCGTGGCCGGCATCGCCGAAGAGCTGAGCCAGATCCTGGGAACGAGGGTCGATGTGGTGGCCCCATCGCTGCTGCGCGACGCGGTTTCCAGCAGCGCTCTCACCGACTCGGTGTCCTTGTGACCCGATCCGACGATGAACGGTCCGCCGACATCCTCCAGGCGATCCAACGCTGCCAGGACTACGCGCCCTACTTGCGATCCGCCGACTTCGCCTCGATGGCCTACGACGCGGTCCTGCGCAACCTTGCCGTGATCGGCGAGGCGGTCCGCGCATTGCCTGGCGAAACGAAGGAACGCCTGCCGGACATGCCTTGGGCTGCGATTGCCGGCCTCTGAAACCCCTGTCTGACAGACCCCTGCTCGCGGCCGGCCGGGCGACACCGGAGGTCTTCGGGATCAGTCCGTGTGCCGATGGCGATGGTGCGCGTCCGGATAGTGCTCGTGCTCATGGGTCAGCGCGGTGTGCGCATGGACATGGCGGTGCCCGAGACGGGGAACCGGCGCGGTGTGCTGATGGTCATGGTGCGGGTCGTCGTGGGTGTGCCAGTGGTCATGGACCAGGGTCTCGTGGACGTGCTCGTGGCTGTGTCGCTCGGTCAGGTGGAGCCCGACCCCGATGGCCATCAGCAGTCCGGCCACCACCAGCCGCCAGGTGACCGGCTCGCCCAGCGCCAGGGCCAGGACCGACCCGAGGAAGGGTGCGACGGAGAAGTACGCGCCGGCGCGGGCCGTCCCGACGTGCCGCAGCGCCACGATGAACAGGGCCAGGCTGACCCCGTACGCCACCAGTCCGACGCCCATCGCGCCGATGGCGCTGAACACCGGCGGCAGCGTGGAGCCCAGCACCAGGGCGAGCAGCAGGTTGACCGGGCCGGCGACCAGGCCCTTGGCCGCGGCGAGCCAGGTCGCGTCCATCAGGGAGACCCGCCGGGTCAGGTTGTTGTCGACGGCCCAGGACAGGCAGGCGCCCAGCACGGCCAGGGCCGGCAGCACGGTCGAGAAGCGTGCTTCGCCGGGCCAGGACAGCACCACGGCTCCGGCCACGATCGCCAGCATGCCGAGCGCGATGCGCCGGTCGACGTTCTCCTTGAACACGAACCAGGCCAGCCCGGCGGTGAACACGCCCTCGGCGTTCAGCAGCAGTGAGGCACCCGAGGCGGGCATCCCGACCAGTCCGTACATCAACAGCACCGGTGCCACGACGCCGCCGGCCAGGATCGCGCCGGCCAGCGGCGGCAGGTCGGCGCGGGCGGGGCGTACGCGCGGGGCACGCCGGAGGAGTCGGTAGAGGCCCAGCCCGAGTCCCGACCCCAGGTAGAGCAGGCCGGCGAGCATCCACGGGCCCACGCCGCCCAGCATCAGCTTGGCCAGCGGCGTGCCCGCGCCGAACAGCAGGGCCGCCAGCAGCGCGGCCTGCACGCCCCGGTGGCGCAGGGACTCGAACAGCGTCGCCATCATCCCTCCAGCGTAGGTGGGCAGGAGGCTCCGGCACCCCGGGTGCTGCCCGGCGTTGGGCCGCGATCGCCGGCTCTGCTTCAATGAGGCTGCCAGTCGATCCCCCGCCTTCCCCTCGGAGGTTGCGTTGTCCGATCTCGCTGATGCTGTGCTGCCGCTGGTCCGTACGCGCGCGGACCTCCACCGCTGGAGCGCCGCCAATGCGTACGGAAGCCAGCTGCACGAGGCCGTGGACATGCTCCGCCAGGCCGCCCAGG
>CAYOBI010000054.1:0-10826 GCA_964402325.1 uncultured Propionibacteriaceae bacterium
CCGCCGCTCAGACCAGGGTGATCTCGGCGCCCTCGTCGCGGAACAGCGCGAGCATCTCCGGACGGGCGTCGCGGGTGGTGACCAGGTGGGTGATGTCGGCCGGCGACCCGAACCGGAAGTTGGACGTACGGTTCATCTTGTCGGCGACCGTCACCAGGATCCGCCGGTTCGCCGAGTCGAGGCTCTCCCGCTTGATCAGCGCGTCCTCGTACAGGGTGGACGTCAGGCCGCGGGTCGCCGAGGCCGAGCAGGTGCCCAGCACCAGCACGTCCGCGCGCATGGTGCGGACGGCGTCGACCGCCTGGCTGCCGTTGAGGGCGAGGGTGTCCGTGTCGACCGGCCCGCCGGGGATGATCACCCGGGCGCCGGGGGCGCTGCCCAGGGCCACCGCGGCATGCAGGGACAGCGGCAGCACGGTGAGCGGGCGGCCGGCGAGCTCCAGGGCCACCGCGTAGCAGGTGGTGCCGTTGTCGATGATCACCGATTCGTAGTCGGTGATCAGTCCGGCGACCGCCGCCGCAAGCCGCATCTTCACCTCCCGGTCCTCCGCGAACCGTAGCGCGAAGGGCACCGGCTGGCCCTCCTTGAAGGTCCGGGCCGCCCCGCCGGGGGTGCGCCGCAGCGCGCCACGGGCCTCGAGGTCGGTCAGGTCACGGCGGATCGTCACCGCGGAGACCCCGGCCAGCTCAGCGAGCGCCCGGACCCGCAGGGCACCGGACTTCTCGATCGACTGGACGATCATCTTGTGCCTCAGTGATCGTTGCACGTGATCATTTACTCACCTACCGTCTCGGTATGCCAAGGCCGATGACCGACGAACAGGAACGTCAGACCACCACCCACGCCGCCCTCCGGGCGCGGAACGGCGATCTCGCGGTGTTCGGCATCAACGGCTTCATGTTCGCGACCTGGATGTCGCGGGTCCCCGATGTCAAGCACCTGCTGGGCCTCTCCCCCGGCCAGCTGGGCTTCCTGCTGCTGGCTGTCTCGGCCGGGGCACTGTGCGGGCTGCCGGTCGCCGGCCGGCTGCTGCAGCGCTTCGGTTCGGTCCGTACGGTCCGGTTGGGCCTGGTCACCGCGGTGCCGGGCATGCTCTTCGCGGCCGCCGCGGTGACCCTGGCAGCGCCCGTGCCGGTGGTCATGATCGGCCTGTTCCTGGTCGGGCTCGGCAACGGGGTGTGGGACGTCGCGCAGAACCTCGAGGGCAGCGTGATCGAGCAGACCCTCGGCCGGACGATCATGCCGTGGTTCCACGCCGCGTTCAGCGGCGGGACGGTGCTGGCCGCCCTGCTCGGCGCCGGCCTGGTCCGGCTCGAGGTGCCGCTGCTCGCCCATGTCGCCGGGATGGCGGTGCTGTGCGTCGTGGTGATCCGGTGGGGCACCGTCCGGTCCCTGCGCGGTCCGGCTGCGCCGAGCGCTGCGGCCCCGGCGGCCCCGGCGGCCTCGGAGCCCCCGGCGGCTCCCACCCGGGTGCGGCCGGTCCGGTCGGCGTGGACCGAGCCCCGTACGCTCCTGGTCGGGGTGATGGTGCTCGCCGCGGCGTTCACCGAGGGTACGGCGAACGACTGGCTGGCGGTCGCCTTCGTCGACGGCCACCACGTGGACCGGGCGCTCGGCGTGGTGGCGCTGGCGGTGTTCCTGGCCTCGATGACCGCCGGCCGGATCCTCGGCACCCGGCTGCTGGACCGCCACGGTCGCCGGCCGGTGCTGACGGTGCTCTTCGCCTCGGCGATCGTCGGCTGCCTGCTGGTCGTCCTCGGCGCCCCACCGGTGGCCTTCCTCGGGGCGGCGGTCTGGGGCCTCGGCGCCAGCCTCGGCTTCCCGGTGGGCATGTCGGCCGCCGCCGACGACCCCGCGCGGGCCGCCGCCCGGCTCAGCGTGGTCAGCACCATCGGCTACACCGCCTTCCTCGCCGGCCCGCCGCTGCTCGGCTTCCTCGGCGACGAGGTCGGCGTGCTCCGCGCCCTGCTGGTCGTCGGCGTGGTCTCCGCCCTGGCCCTGCTGGTGCTGCCGGCGGTGCGCCCTCTGCCGGCCGACGAGGGCTGACCGGCTTCGGCACCACGGAGGGCGACTGCCCCGCCCGGGCGCTAGGCTGCGGGAGGCCGGCCGGGTCCGGCGGGCACAGGTTTCCTGCCCGGGGGTCCCATGCACCAGAACCTTCCTCTGGCCGTCGTGCTGACGGTCATCACCACCCTGCTGTTCGCCCTGTCCGCGACCCTCCAGCACGGGGTCGTCGGCGAGCAGTCGACCGACGCCCCGGAGGGCAAGAGCCTCGGCGGCGGCCAACTGTGGGCGCTGGTCCGATCCCCGCGGTGGTGGCTCGGCATGGGCCTCAACGGCGCGGGCGCGGTGATCACCGTCGCAGCGCTGATGATGGCCCCGCTGACCGTCGTACAGCCGCTGGCCATCCTGGCCGTGCCGTGGACGGTGATGCTGGCCGGCCGGATCGACCGCCGCCGCATCCCGGCGGCGCAGTGGGCGGCCGTCACCCTGGCGGTGGCCGGGACCGCCTGGTTCGCCGTCGTCGCCGTCCGCCACGCCGTGGAGAAGGACGTGTTCGACGACACCGGACTGGTGGCCGGGGCGCTCGTCGTCTTCGCCGTCGCCCTGGGACTGGCCGTGTTCGGTGCCCGCGGGCCGCTGGCCTGGCGCTGCTTCGCCTGGGCCTCGGCCGGGGCGGTGATCTTCGGTCTCGAGTCCGGGCTGGTCAAGGCGGCCGGTGAGTACGTCGGTGCCGGCTCCTGGCGGACCTCGGTCACCTTCTGGCTGCTGATCGTCCTGCTGGTGGTCGGCTCGGCACTTGCCACGGCCTTCATGCAGCAGGGCTACGCCAACGGCCCCGCCGAGACCGTGGTCGGCGCCATGAACGCCGTCGGCCCGATCGCCGGGGTGCTGTTCGGCGTCGCGGTGCTCGGTGAGGGGGCGGCCACCACCGCGACCGCCGCGCTGATGATGGTGCTGGCCTCCGGACTGGCCGTCGTCGGGGTCTTCCTGCTGTCCCGCTTCCACCCCACCGCGGTGGAGCCGGCACCCCAGACCGCCGCCGCGGACTGACCCCGGCCGGGCCCGGGACATGCCCCCTGTCCCGTCCTCCGGGCGGCTGGCAGACTGGGGGCCATGTGCAACAGCGTCGTGCTCGGGGTGGATGTCGGGACCTCCAGTACGAAGGCCGTCGCCATCTCCCTCGACGGGCGGATCCTGGGCACCGCGGCCCGTACGCACCGGGTGGACCGCAGCCGCCCCGGGCTGGTCTCGATGGACGGCGAAGTGTGGTGGCAGGAGTTCGTCGCGCTGTGCAGCGAGCTGAGCCCGCTCGCTCCGCGGGGCTTCGACGCGGTCGGGGTGTCGGGGATGGGGCCCACGCTGATGCTCTGCGACGAGGACGGTCACGGAGTGGCCCCGGCCGCCCTCTACGGGGTCGACGCGCGCTCCACCGAGCAGATCCGCGAACTGAACGACCTCTTCGGTGCCGAGGAGATCTACCGCACCGGCGACGCGTACCTGTCCACTCAGTCGGTCGGGCCGAAGTTCACCTGGTTCCGGCAGCAGCAGCCCGAGGCGTACGCCGCCGCGCGGACCTTCCACATGCCGGCAAGCCTGCTGGTGCACCGGCTCACCGGCGAGTACGTCCTCGACCACCAGTCCGCCGGCCAGTGCGTCCCGCTCTACGACGCGGCCCGGCGGGACTGGTTCACCGAGCGCTGCGCGGTGGTCGCCCCCGGGATCGTGTTCCCGCGGCTGGCCTGGGCCGGCGACCGGGCCGGGGACGTCACCGCCAGGGTCGCGGCCCTGGTGCCCGGACTGCGGGCGGGCGCCCCGGTGACGGTCGGCACGATCGACGCGTGGGCGGAGGCGCACTCCGTCGGGGCGACCGGGGTCGGGGACTTGATGTTGATGTACGGCACCACGATGTGCCTCGTCGCCACTCAGGACCACCGGGTCAGCCACCCGATGATGTGGGGCAGCCCCGGGCTGGTGCCGGGGCGCTGGACGATGTCGGGCGGGATGGGCACCTCCGGCGCGATCACCGCCTGGGTCCGCGACCTGCTGGGCGGGTCGACGTACGACAGCCTGACCTGCGACGCCCGGGCCTCCGGGCCGGGGGCCCGCGGACTGCTGATGCTGCCCTACTTCGACGGCGAACGGACCCCGATCCTCGACCCGTCAGCCCGCGGCACGATCTGCGGCCTGACCGTACGCCACACCCGCGGCGACCTGTTCCGGGCGACGCTGGAGGCCGTGGGGTACGCGGTGCGGCACCACCTGGAGGCCTTCCACGACGCCGGCATCGTGCCGCGCCGCACCGTGGCGGTGGGCGGCGGGACCAAGTCGACACTGTCGGCCCAGTTGGTCAGTGACATCACCGGAATGGCGCAGGAGGTGACGAAGATCAGCATCGGCGCCTCGTACGGCGACGCCCACCTGGCCGCCGGGCTGATCTCCGACCCCCCACCGATCGGTGAGTGGAACCCGGTCGTCCGGCTGATCGCCCCCCGGCCCGAGCCTGCGTACGACGACCTCTACCGGCTCTACCGGCAGCTGTACGAGTCCACCCGCAGCATCCAGCACGCCCTGGCGGCCTACCACGGCACCACCGGCCAGCCGGGCGGACCGACCGAGCCCGCGCGGGCGACGAAAAGGGCCGAAGACCTGCTCGGTCTCCAGCCCTGGGGGATGGCCGGCGGACGACGCTGTCCGCCGCCGGAGTGATCTGTCCGGACGGATCAGTACCGCACGCCGTAGTCGGTGGACTTCACCTCGTCGGTGGAGATCCGGCGGAAGCCGTTCAGCCAGATGTCGACCAGCGACGTCACGGTGCTCTCGTTCTTGTCGTTCATGGGTGTCTCCTTCTGCGGGGGGCCCCGATCCACCCGGACCGGGGCATGACAAAAGGGGAGGGCCCGGATCCGGACCTTCCCCTTTGACGCGTCCTATGCTATACGACTCCGGTCCGGTGCCGGCAGGGGACCCCCACCGGCACCGGGTCGGCGCCGCTCAGTGCCTCGCGAGGTAGTCCTCGATCGTCGCGATGATCGCCGGACGCAGCTCGGCGGTGCTGATCACCCGGTCGACCGACCCGACCCGGACGGCGCGGTGGATGTCGTGCACGCCGTCGAACTCGGCCGCGACCTCACTGATCTTCTCCGCCCGGACCGCCGGGCGGACGTCGTCGAGCTGCAGCTGCAGCTCGGCCCGCTCGGCCGGGGCCGCGGACCGCAGCCGTGTCTCCAGGTCGGCGACCCGCGGGTCGGCCGCGGTGCGCTTGTCCACGTCGCGGGAGAAGACCACCGCGGCGGCCGGCGCACCACCGATCACCGAGGCGTACGACCCCTCGAGCGCCAGCACCGTCATGTTCTCGTTCAGCCGCTTGCTGAACACCACGAAGGCGCCGCCGTGGTAGCGGGAGATCACCACGAACACGATCGGGCCGTCGAAGTTGACGATCGCCCGGCCGATCTCGGCACCGTACTCCAGCTGCAGGTTGCGCATCGACTCCGGCGAGCCGTCGAAGCCCGACAGGTTGGCCAGCACGACCAGCGGCCGGTTGCCGGAGGCCGCGTTGAGCGCCCGGGCCACCTTCTTGCTCGACCGCGGGAACAGCGTTCCGGAGGTGTAGGTGTCGGGGCCGTCGGTGGGCGGGAACCCGGCGCGCTTCAGCTGCTTCGACTCGATCCCGACCACCGACACCGAGTGGCCGCCCAGCCGGGCGTCCATCACGACGGCGGTCTCGGCGTCGGCCATCCCGGCCCAGCGCTCGACCCGCGGATGGTCCTGGTCGCAGACCGCAGCGATCACCGAGCGGATGTCGAAGGCCTTCTTGCGGTCAGGGTTGTGCGCGGCGCTGAAGATCTCCCCGACCGTGGCGAAGTCGGTGCCGTACGGGTGCGGGTGGTCGGACACGTCGCGGTCGGACGGATCGGTCGTCGGGGCGACCCGCGGGCCGCTCTCCCCCGGCGCCACGTACGTCCGGTCGTAGTGGCCGAGCAGCAGGCCGAACGCCGAGGCGAGGTCGGGCACCCAGTACTGCGCCTGGCCGTTGGGGCCCATCACCCGGTCGTAGCCGCCGATGCCGAAGTTGTCCTCGGCCGACACGCCGCCGGAGAAGTCCAGTGACTGCTTGCCGGTGAGCACCATGGCCGAGTCGGGCGTCATCACCAGGATGCCCTTGGTGTGCATCAGCATCGTCGCCTCGGCGTTCCAGTACGGCTGGGCGCCGACGTTGATGCCGGCCACCACGACGTTCACCACGCCGCCGGCCTGGGTGTACTCGACGATCCGGCGCAGCGCGGCGGCGACCCAGTCGAGGTTCTCCGAGCCGGAGTCCATCGAGATCCGGGCACCGGAACTGAGCGTGTACCACTCCACCGGGACGCCCTCGGTCTCGGCCAGGTCGAGCGCCGCGATCACCCGGCGGCACTCCGGGGCGGCCAGCGCACCGAGCCCCTTGGTCGGGTCGCCGCAGAGCAGGATCCGGGTGATGCCCTCGGGGTGCAGGGCGGTCGGGGTGGTGACCCGGGCCGCGATGATCCCCGCCTTGTTCCGGCCGTACGGGCGGTCGACCGGCACCAGCCGGTCGGGCTGTCCCTCCGGCACGGTCGGGTCGAGGTCCAGCTCGACCACGGTGCCGCCGTCGGCCATCGCGCCGGCCAGCTCGTACGGATAGACCAGCCCGCGCCGCTTGGCCCGCAGCACCTTGGCGGCGTAGTCGTCGAGCGGCTTCAGCGGCTCGGACGGCGGCGCCTCGACCGAGGCGGTGACCCCACCGCCGGGCCGGGTGTGGAAGCGGATCGCCAGCGGGACGGTGCTGTCGCCCGGCCGGACGAAGGTGCCGTGTGCGACGACCTCCTCGATACCGGTGCCGTCACTGAGCGGGGTGATCTTGTGCCGCAGCGCCATCACGTCGCGCAGGTCGAGCTCGACCTCGGGCCAGACGTGCACCCAGACATGGTTCATGTCGAGACGGCCGCCGGCCGGGCCGAGCGCGGTCCGGGTGCGCCGGATCGCCTCCAGGCAGTTCTCCACCGCCCGCTCGGCGTGCGGCAGGCCGACCAGCCGGCCGCGGTCGTCGCGCACCGAGGCCAGCTGGCGCACCTCCGCCATCGCGACCAGGCGTCGGTCGGCCGGGTTGGACCGGGCGACGCAGTCGAACAGCAGCACGCCCTCGGGCGCCGCCAGCCGGGTGGCGTCGAACTCCTCCAGTCGCCACAGGTCGAGCAGCCGGAACACCATCGGGTGCACCCCGCGGATCCGCTGGTCCTCGGCGACCGCGCGCAGCTGGGTGGGGTCGGTCGACACCTCGGGACGGAAGGTGAGGAACTCGACCTCCCCCTCGGCGGTGCACAGCCCGACGACGATCCGCCGCAGCCGGTCGTGCCACTCCCAGCCGGACAGCACCGGGGTGAGCCGGGCGGCGGCGTCGGCCAGGTCGATCGGCTCGGGCCACAGGACGTAGACCTCGACGGCCGCGTCCTCGCCGGGCGCGCGCCGCGCCAGCCGGTCGGTGACCAGCGTCGCGAGCGGGCCGCCGGGGGCGAGTTCGTCGGCGTGGCCGAGGGTCGAGACGAGCCGGGTCGGGCGCCCCTCCAGGGTGCAGCGCCCGGTGACCACGGCGCGGCCGGCGAACGGGCCGGCCACCACGTCGGTGAGCTCGTGGTCGGTGTAGTGCCGGCGGACGATCACCTCGAGGATCGGCTCGTGGGCCGGGACCTCCTTCGCCAGCCGCTGGGCCAGGAACGGCGAGGTGTGCTCGGGCAGCGCCGCCAGGGCGGCGATCCGCTCCTCGTAGCGCTCCGCCTGCGGGTCGGCGGCCAGGGCCTCCACCTCGGCCCGGGCGTGGGCCAGGACGGCGGCCCGCTCGGCGTCCACCTGCGGCTGGTCGAACCAACGGAACCGGACCGACCGGGCCAGGTCGCCGACCGCCGGGAACCGGCGCTGGGTGGCCCGGACGAGGCGTTCGAGCTCGGCGCGGGCCGACACCGCCTGGCCCGCCTCCGGGGCGGACTCGGCGATCCACCGGTCCAGGATCGCCAGCACGACCTGGACGTCGCTGGACACGCGCTGCTGGGCGGCGAAGATCCGCGCCACGGCGTGCTCCAGCTCCGCGGTGCGGTCCAGCGCGTGCACCCCGTAGTGGCCGAGCGCCCGGGTGAGCCGCTGGGTGAACTGCGCCGGGACACCGGCGCGCTCGACGTCGAGGCTCTGCAGGTAGCCGTGGAACTGCTCGCGGTCGGAGTGGATCCGCAGTTCGCTGCTGGACTGCTCGCCGAACGGCCGGTTGCGGCCCAGTTCGGCCAGGTCGGCGAACAGCGAGACCAGCGCGATCTCGCCGGTGAGCACGTCGGCGCCGGAAGCGAGGGCCACGTCGCGGGCGGCAAGGTAGCCCTCCACGGTGTTCGCGGTGGGGTCGATGTCGTAGCCGAGCAGCCGCGCGGACAGATCGGCGCGCAGGGCGTCGGCGACGGCTGCGGGGGCCGTCCCGGTCTCGGCGGCCGGCAGGTCCACCGTGCTGCCCGCGCCGGCGGCGGTGGTGGCGGTCTCGCCGTCCTCGTCACCGACCGGCTCGAGGCGGACCAGCGGCGCCATCGTCTCGACCTGGCTGCCGGTCATCACCTGGAGTTCCTTGACCCGCGCGGTGAACGGCGCGGGCACCACGGTCTCCATCTTCATCGACTCGAGGACGACCACCGGGGCACCGGCCTCGACCACGTCACCGACGGCGACCGGGGTCGCGACGACCAGCGCAGGGGCCGGCGAGCGGAGCACGCCGCCCTCGTCGCGGCTGACCCGGTGGGTGACGCCGTCGACCTCGACCAGATGCACCGGACCGTGGGTGGCGGTCACCAGGCGGTGCTTCTCGCCGTTGACGGTGATCCGGCCGTGCACGTCGTCGAGGCGCAGCCGGTGGGCGTCGACGGTGACCTCGCCGACCCGTACGCGGTAGTGGCTGGGGCCGGTCTGCCAGGTGGTGACGGTGTGCACGACGCCGCGCAGCTTGAGGTCGACGGAACGGCCCGGGACCGGGCGCAGCTGCGGCCGGCCGCCGTGGGCGGTCTCCAGCAGCCGAGCCAGGTCGACCGCGTCCTCCTCGTCGTACGCCTCGATCGCCGCGGCGACCAGCGCGATGCCGGAGTGCCGGTCGGCGACCAGGCCGCCCTCGGCGCGGGCGCGGTCGATCCAGCCGGTGTCGGCCCAGTGGACCGGCGCGCCGTCCGCGGAGGGCTCGCCGAGCACCTCGGGGCGGTCGAGCAGTTCCAGGATGAAACTCTTGTTGGTGGCGCCGCCCTCGATCACCACGGTGGTCTCGGCCAGGGCCCGGCGGAGCCGGCCGAGGGCCTCCTCACGGGTGTGGCCGTACGCGATGATCTTGGCGATCATCGAGTCGAAGTCGGCCGGGATGGTGTCGCCCTCGGCGACGCCGGTGTCGACCCGGATGCCGGGGCCGGCGGGCAGGTCGAGGCGGGCGATCCGGCCGGGCGCGGGGGCGAAGTCGCGGTCGGGGTCCTCGGCGTTCAGCCGGGCCTCCACGGCGTGGCCGAGCTCGTGGGGACGCTCGCCGAGCCGGCCGCCGTCGGCGACGTGGATCTGCGCCTTGACCAGGTCGAACTCGTTCGTGACCTCGGTGATCGGGTGCTCGACCTGGAGGCGGGTGTTGACCTCGAGGAAGGCGAACTGCTCCTGCTGCGGCTGGTAGAGGAACTCGACGGTGCCGGCGCCGCGGTAGTCGACCGCGAGGGCGAGCCGCTCGGCGGCCGCCTTGAGGTCGGCGGTCTGCCGGGCGGTGAGCAGCGGGGAGGCGGACTCCTCGATCACCTTCTGGTTGCGGCGCTGGACGGTGCAGTCGCGCACGCCGATCGCCCACGCCGAGCCCTGCCCGTCGGCGATCACCTGGACCTCGACGTGGCGGGCCCCGGTGACCAGCTTCTCGAGGAAGACCACCCCGGAGCCGAAGGCGCGTTCGGCCTCGTCGCGGGTGCGCTGGTAGGCGTCGGTGAGGTCTCCGGCCGTCGTGACCTTGCGGATGCCGCGGCCGCCGCCACCGGCGGTCGCCTTCAGCATCAGCGGGTAGCCGATCCGGTCGGCCGCCGCGAGGGCCTCCTCGAGGGTGTTCACGCCACCGCCCGACCACGGCGCGACGGGGACGCCGACCTCCTCGGCGATCAGCTTGCTGCCGATCTTGTCGCCGAGCTTGCGCATCGCGTCACCGCTGGGGCCGATGAAGCTGATGCCGAGGCTCTCGACGAGGTCGGCGAACGCGGCATCCTCCGCGACGAAGCCCCAGCCGACCCAGACGGCGTCGGCGCGGGCGGCGACCAGGGTGCGGGCCAGCAGCTCGTGGTTGAGGTACGGGCGGCCACTCGCCGGGCCGATCGGGTAGGCCTCGTCGGCCTCCCGGGCGAACATCGCCGTACGTTCGGCGTCCGTGTACAGCGCGATCGTGGTGAGGGGCGCCTCGCCCCGGCGCCGTTCGGCGTTCAGGTCACGGACAGCGTGGATGAGCCGCATGGCGGCCTCGCCACGATTGACGACAGCGATGCGCTGGATCACAGGTATCTCCTCGTCCGCGGCGGGCAGGCCCCACCGCTGTTCGGACCCGAGACTTGCACCCCGGGGTCGGGTCCTGCCAACCGATACGTCGCCGTACGCACCGATTCCGAGGATCCGATGGGGAGCATCCAAAACCGCCGGAGAAGCTTTGTCGGAACCCCACACGCCGCCGTGCCGCCCCACGGCGTCCGCCGGCCGCGGAGACCCGGCGTCCCCGAACACGGCACCCGGCCGGGTCTCCGCTGCTTGGATGGCACCGGTGGGTCGCCCACGATCCGCCC
>CAYOBI010000054.1:10926-18286 GCA_964402325.1 uncultured Propionibacteriaceae bacterium
TCGCCCCGGGAGCCGGAGATCGAGCTGTACGACGCCTACCCGCTGACCGACAACGACGCGGCGGTGACCGAGAAGGTCACCGCCGCACTGGTCGACCACTTCGGCGCCGACCGGGTGGTGATGTTGCCCCCGCAGACCGCGTCGGAGGACTTCAGCACCATCCCCGACGCCTTCGGCGTCCCGTACACCTACTGGGGCCTGGGCGGCTTCACCCCGGGGATGACCGTGCTGCCCAACCACAACCCGGGCTTCGCCCCCGCGATGGAGCCGACCCTGCGGACCGGCACCGAGGCCGTCGTCGTGGCCGCCCTGGCCTACCTCGGCACGGACGGCTGACCGCGCGCGATCAGCCGATCGTCACCGTGGTGGCGTACGGGGTGTCCGCGCTGGAGGTGCCCACGAAGACCGTGTAGTCGCCGGGCTTGACCACGAACGCGTGCTCGGCGACGTCCCAGACCGACAGCGGGTGGTGGGTGGCGGCCGGGTCGACGAGGATCTCGACGTCCTCGACCGCACCCGGCGCGACGCCCACCTTGACGAAGCCGACCAGCCGCTTCGGCGGGCGGCCCAGCTCCGCGGGCAGGCCGACGTAGACCTGGACGACCTCGGCGCCGGGCACGTCGCCGGTGTTGGCGACCCGGGCCCGGACGGTGATCGGGTCGATCGCCGGCCGGTCGCCCGGGGTGACGGTCACGTCCGAGACCGCGAACGTGGTGTACGACAGGCCGAAGCCGAACGGGAACAGCGGCTCGATCCCCTCCGCCTGGTACCACCGGTAGCCGACCTGGTGGCGTTCGCTGTAGCGGATCGTCGGCCAGCCATCGCCCTCGTCGGTGCCGGGGTAGCGCTCCGGGTGGCGGGCGGACAGCACGTCGTGGTCGCGCTTCGGGTAGGTGGTGGGGACCTTGCCGGACGGGTTGGCGACGCCGAACAGCAGCTCGGCGACGACGTGGCCGTCCTCGGCGCCCTGGTTCCAGGCCTCGAGGACCGCCGGGACGTCACCCAGCCACGGCATCAGCACCGGGCTGGAGTCCTTGAGGACGACGACGGTGCGGTCGTTGGCGGCCGCGGCCGCCTCGACGATCCGGTCCTGGCCGTCGGGCAGGGTGAGGTGCGGTCGGTCGGCGCCCTCGGTGGCGATGATGCCGACCATCACCACCACGACGTCGGCCTTCGAGGCGGCGACGGACACCTCGTCGAGGTCGGCCAGGTCGCGGGAGACGACCACCTGCTCGACCGTGGCGCTGCCGCCGAGGGCGGCGAGGACGTCGCGCAGGCCGTCGACCGGCGTGACGGTGTAGAGCGGGTCGACCTTCGAAGAACCACCGCCGCCGAGGCAGGCCTGCCCGGCATAGTCCTGCTGGCCGACGATCAGGATCGTCCCGCAGTCCTTCGACAGCGGCAGGATCTCGTCCTGGTTCTTCAGCAGGATGGCGATCTCGGTGCCGATCCGGCGGCTGGTCGCGCCGTGGCCCTGCGCGTCGATCTCCTCCGGGGCGTACGGGCGTTCGAACTGGCCGAAGCGGAACATCTGGGTGAAGCGGCGGACCAGCGCGCGGTCGACCGTCTCGATCTCCAGGCTGTGGTCCTGCAGCGCGGCCTTCACGTTGGTCTCGTTGAGCCACTTGGCGTCGGGCATCTCGTGGTCCATCCCGGCGCCGAGCGAGGCGGCCGCCGAACGGCAGGACCAGAAGTCGGACTGGACGTAGCCGTCGAAGCCCCACTCTTCACGCAGCACGGTGGTGAGCGTGTAGCGGTTCTCGGTGGCGTACGTGCCGCGGACCCGGTTGTACGCGCTCATCATCGCGGCGATCCCGCCGTCCTTGACCAGCATCTCGAACGGCAACAGGTAGAGCTCGCGCAGCACGTCCTCGTCGACCTCGACGTCGGTCCGGAAGCGCTCGTTCTCCTGGTCGTTGACGACGTAGTGCTTGCCCATCGCGATCACGCCGTGCGACTGGATCGCCCTGGTCACCTCGACGCCCATCACGCCGGACAGGTACGGGTCCTCACTGAAGTACTCGAAGTTGCGCCCGGCGGTCGGCAGCCGGTGCAGGCAGACCCCCGGCCCCTCCAGCACGTGCTGGCCGAGGCTGGCGGTCTCCGAGCCGATGATGTCGCCGTACGCGGACGCCAGCGCGGGGTCGAAGCCGGCCGCCACACCGATCGACATCGGCAGCGAGGTGGCCTTCGGCGACGGGTAGCCGTCGCCCATGCCGACCCCGACCGGGCCGTTGGTGATCCGGAACCGCGGGATGCCGAGCTCGTCGATGCCGGCGACGTGGCGCTCGATCTCGATCTGGGCGGCGAGCCGGTCCATCTCCTCGGCGGTCGTCGCCTCACCCATCTGCGCGCTGATGCCGTAGATGTCGATGGTCTTCATCGCGCCGTGCAGTTGGGCGATCTTCTGCTCGAGCGTCATCGCCTGGACCAGGCGTTCGGCGCGCTTGCGGGGTGGCAGGGAGGTGTCCCGCCAGGACTGTGTGGTCGGGTCGGCTGACGTCATGGGGCGATCCTCGCAGCCGTGCCGAGCGGGTGCCTCTGGTTGCACGAAGTGTCAGAGTTCCGCGGGAACCGAGAAGGGCCGAAGACCGTCGGAGGTCTCCAGTCCGGTGGGACGGATGCCGGGACCACGCTGTCCGCGGCGGTGGGGGTGGCGTCAGAAGCTGACGTCGACGCCGTGGTCGGCAGCCTCGGCCCGGGCCTCGGCGACCTCACGGAAGCCGTCCATCCACAGCTCGGCGAAGGACTTCTGGGTGGTCTTGTTGCGGTCCTGCATGGTGATCTCCTTCACGTGGTTCTCCCGGGGAATGACGAAGGGGTCGGTCCCGGTCTCCCGGTTCCTTCCCCTTTGACACCCCAACTTTATGACTCTTGTGAAACAAAATCAAGGTGTTCCACGTCCAGTCGCGGACCGGCCCCCGTCATTGGCCGACGAAGGTGAGCGCGAGCATCGCCACGATGCACACCACGACCAGGGCGATCACCACGTAGTAGACCGAGGTGACGGCCCGGCCGGCGACGTACTCCCCCATCAGCCGGCGGTCCCGGGCGATGCCCGCCATGTAGGCCAGCAGCGGCAGCAGCAGGACGGCGTTGAGCACCTGGGTGAGCACCAGGATCGGCACCAGCGACACGCCGGGCAGCAGCACGAGCACGACGCCGACCACGGTGACCGCCGCGAAGGTGCCGTAGAAGAGTGGCGCCTCCCGCGGGGTGTCGTCGAGGGCAGCGGGCCGACCGGCCACGTCGCAGACCGAGTAGGCGGTCGACAGCGGCAGGATCGAGGCGGCGAGCAGGGCGGCCCCGAGCAGCCCGACGGCGAACAGGGCCTCGGCCAGCGTGCCGGCGAGCGGCTCCAGGGCGACCGCGGCGCTGGCCGCGTCGGTGATCTCGATGCCGTGCGCGTGCATCGTGGCGGCGGTCGCCACCACGACGAAGAAGCCGATCACGCCGGTCAGCACGGCGCCGGTGACGACGTCGATCCGCAGCAGGCCGAGTTCCTTGGTGCCGAGCTTCTTGTCCACCGCGTACGACTGGATGAACGCCAGGCCCCACGGTGCGAGCGTGGTGCCGAGGGTGGCGGTGGTGATCAGGATCGAGTCCTTGGTCAGCGGCATCGACGGGACGACCATCCCCTGCAGAGCGGCACCCCAGTCGGGTTTCGCCAGCACCCCGGCGCCGATGTAGGCGATGAACACCGCCGACAGCACGATCAGCACCCGCTCGACGCCACGGAACCCGCCGCGCAGCACCAGGGCGGACACGGCGATCGCCGCGATCGGGACGGAGATGTAGCGGGAGATGCCGAAGATCTCGGTGCCGGCCGCGATGCCGGCGAACTCGGCGGTGGTGGTGCCGATGTTCGCGACGACGAGGGCGGCGATGGACAGCACTCCGGCGCGGGCACCGTACCGCTGCCGGATCAGTCCGGCCAGACCCTGGCCGGTGACGACACCGATCCGGGCCCCGAGGTCCTGGAAGAGGACCAGCGCGATCGTCGACACGACCAGCACCCAGAGCAGCTGGTAGCCGTACGAGGCGCCGAGGGTGGAGTAGGTGGTGATGCCGGCCGGGTCGTCGTCGGACAGCCCGGCGATCAGGCCGGGGCCGACCACGGCGCCGAGCGCGGCGGCGCTGATCGCCATCCGCCGCAGCCGTCCGGGGCCATCGGACCGGGACCGGTCGGACGACCCGGCCTGCTCCTGCGTCGTGGTGCTCATGCGTTGCCTCCCTTGATCCGCTGCCACGGCCAACGCCGCTCCATCTCGCCGAGGGCGTCGATCAGGTCGTCGGCGAGGATCCGGCCGAGCGGCCGGTTGTCCTCGCCCACCACGACGACCGAGGCGCCGTTGTTGTCCTGGACCGCCTCGACGACGTCGTCGAGGGACGCGTCGGCGGGCACGGTGGTGGGCCAGGGCGGCCCGACGAGTTCCGCCAACGGCCGGGCAGGCTCCTCCCCGAGCAGTTCGAGGGCACTGACGTCGTCCACCAGGCCACCGGCCCCGTCGACCAGCAGGACCACGTCCGACTGGCCGGCGTCACCCCGGGCCTCCAGCAGCAGCCGGACGGCGTCCGCGACGGTCGCGTCGGAGGGGGCGACGAGCATCGCCGAGGTCATCATGCCGCCCGCGGTGTCCTCGTCGAAGCCGAGCAGCGAGCGCAGTTCGCCCTCGTCCTCCTCGGCCAACGCCTCGAGCAGCGCCTCCCGGTCGTCGGTGGGCAGTTCCCGCAGGGCCTCGACGGCCTCGTCGGGCTCCATCGTGGCGAGCAGTTCGGCGGCCCGTTCCACCTCGACGTCACCGAGCACGCTGGCGGAGTCCTCGGCGGACATCAGTTCCAGGGCATCGGCCGCGTCCTCGGTGTCGAGGTCGTCCAGCAGTTCCTGGCGTTCCGTACGGCCCAGGTCGCCGAGCAGGTCGGCGAGGTCGGCCGGCGCGAGCAGCTTGAGCTGCTCGTTGGGGACGTCCAGCTGGATGCCCTTCTCCTCGGAGACGGCCAACGAGTGGATCCCGGCCCAGTCGAGGACGACCGACGGGGAAGGATGCCGGCCGCGGCTGCCCGGCAGCGCCCGGCGCAGGAACGTCGTCCACGAGGTGTCGACGCCGACCAGGCGCCAGCCGTCCCCGACGTCGCTGAGGTAGAGGTCGGAGGCGCGGACCACCTGCACCCCGTGCAGGTCGACCAACTGGTGGTCGACGACGTCGTGGTAGAGCCAGATCTCCAGCGGGCGGCGGCGGACGTCCTGCAGGTCGAACTTCGCCGCCTGCAGCCGCAGCTGGCCCTGCTCGACACCGGCCACGTCGCGGGCGTGCAGCCACACCCGGCGCCCGGCGATCCGTACGGTGAACCCGACCACCGGCGGGTGCGGGTCGCCGGCCAGCACCACCACGTCATCAAGGCGTCCGACCGGCGCGCCGTCCTGGCCCCGGACGGGGCGGTCGACCAGTCCCGCCACGGAGACCAAGAGCCCGGAGACCTCGCGCCGGGCGACGGATCGTCGGCGTCCGCCCGCTGCGGACGCGCCTGCGGCGCTCAGAGGAGATTCCATGTCGACTGCCTCCCTCGCAGTGGGTACGGGCACCCCGGCGGCGCCACGGCCGATCTTCCTCCCCCACGGCGCCGGGCTCCAAGCGCCGCGCCCGCCGGGAGTGGCGGCAGGGTCACATCTTCCTAACGTGTCGACGGCGCCCCGGTCGGCCCGCGACATCTCCACGGACTGGCAACTAACGTGGGGGATGTGATTTTCAAGCGCGTGGGTGATGGACGGCCCTACCCGGACCACGGGTACGTCCAGAAGCAGTGGGCCGCCATCCCTCCGCACCAGGTGCGCCTCGACCAGTTGGTGACGACCAAGCGGACCCTGGACCTGGAGGCCCTCCTGGAGGAGGACTCCACGTTCTACGGGGACCTGTTCGCCCACGTCGTGTCGTGGCACGGCGAGCTCTACCTGGAGGACGGGCTGCACCGGGCGCTGCGCGCGGCGCTCCAGCAACGCCAGACGATGCATGCCCGCGTCCTGGAACTCGGCTAGGATCCGAGCACGCCCGACGACCCCTGGAGGTGGCTGCGATGGACGCCCAGAAGCTGTGGCGGACCGTTCGTACGCCCCTTGTCCTGCTGGTGCTCACCGCGGTGGTCGTGCTCGGCGCCGTGTGGGCCTGGAAGGAGATCCTCAAGCCGCCGGCGGCCGCACTGCCCGACGCCTGTGTCACCCAGCCGGTGCAGGACGGCAAACTGCTCTCCCAGCAGGTGACGGTGTCGGTCGACAACGCCGGCAGCAAGCGAGGCCTGGCCAGCCAGGTGGCCCGGTCGCTGACCCAGCAGAAGTTCGTCGTCACCGGGGTGGGCAACTCGACCTCGATCGTCACCCAGGACGTCGTGGTGGTGGGGTACTCCGTCGACGCCCCCGAGGTGAAGCTGGTCGCCGCGCAGTTCCCGAAGGCGGAGGTGCGGTCCGACCCGAAGATGACCGACCACCTGGTCCGGGTGGTGGTCGGCGACGGGTTCGCCGGGATGAAGGACAAGGCGGCCGCGGCGATCGCGGTCGACACCCCGACGGTGTGCCTGCCGGCCCTGCCCTCGCCGTCCGCGTCGGCGTCCCGCTGATCCTCCGCCTAGGCTGGGCGGGTGCCCCCCACGGAAGGACCTGGAATGACTGCTCCCGTCGCCATCGTCACCGGCGGCTCGTCCGGCATCGGTGAGCTGACCGCCCACCGACTGTACGAGCGCGGCTACACGGTCTACGCGGCGGCCCGCCGCACCGACCGGATGAAGGGACTGGAGCGCGCGGGCATCCACACCCGCGGGGTGGACCTCACCGTCGACCGGTCGATGCAGGACCTGGTCGAGGGAGTCGTCGCCGAGCAGGGCCGGATCGACCTGCTGGTCAACAACGCCGGCTTCGGCGCGTTCGGGGCGGTGGAGACAGTGTCGATGGCCGACGCGCGGGCCCAGTTCGAGGTGAACGTCTTCGGGCTGGCCCGGATGACCCAGCTCGTGCTGCCGCAGATGCGCACCGCCCACCGTGGCCGGGTGGTCAACGTCTCGTCGATCGCGGGCTACGTCGCCGAACCGTACGGCGCCTGGTACCACGCCTCCAAGCACGCCGTGGAGGGGCTGTCGGACTGCCTGCGGATGGAGATGAAGCCGTTCGGCGTCGACATCGTCCTGGTCGAGCCCGGCCCGGTCCGTACCGAGTGGAACGCCATCGCCGCCAACTCCCTGGTCGCCTCGTCGAAGGGCACCCCGTACGCCAAGCAGGCGAAGGCGACCCGCCGCGCCCTGAAGGCGATGAACTCCGGCATGCTCGCCGTGCCGGCCTCCCGGGTCGCCGAGGTGATCGTCACCGCCGCGCTGG
>CAYOBI010000055.1:0-13731 GCA_964402325.1 uncultured Propionibacteriaceae bacterium
GAGCGCGATGTCGGTGCCGGCGGTGAAGCCGGCGATGTCGACGGCCTTGAGGATCAGGTCGAGGGCCGTGCGGTTGGCCGGCAGGTTCGGGGCGAAGCCGCCCTCGTCGCCGAGGCCGGTGGACAGGCCCTTCTTCTGCAGGACCTTCTTCAGCGCGTGGTAGACGCGCGCGCCCCACTCGAGGGCCTCGCGGAAGGTCGAGGCGCCGATCGGGGCGATCATGAACTCCTGGACGTCCACGTCGGAGTCGGCGTGGGCGCCACCGTTGAGGATGTTCATCATCGGCACGGGGAGCAGGAAAGCCGAGGGACCGCCGATGTAGCGGTAGAGCGGCAGGTTGGCCGACTGTGCGGCGGCGTGGGCCACGGCCAGGGAGACGCCGAGGATCGCGTTGGCGCCCAGCTTGCCCTTGTTCGCGGTGCCGTCGAGCTCGAGCATGGCCAGGTCGAGGAGGCGCTGCTCGGAGGCGTCGAGCCCCAGCAGCTCGGGAGCGATCTGCTCGATGACGTTCTCGACGGCCTTCAGGACGCCCTTGCCGCCGTAGCGCGAATCGTCGCCGTCACGCAGTTCCACGGCCTCGAACTGCCCGGTCGAAGCGCCGGAAGGGACGTCGGCGCGGCCCTGGGAGTCGTCGTCGAGGATGACCTCGACCTCGACAGTCGGGTTGCCGCGCGAGTCGAGAATCTCGCGGGCGTCGATGAATTCGATGCTTGCCACGGTGGTTGCCTTTCGATCAGCCTCTGACATGCGCAGGAGCTGCCGGAGGGCAGCGCTCCCGCGCTCGGGTCCCAGCCTAGACACATCGGTCCTCGCCGGTGGGAGGTACCCCCATCCAGCACTCCGCGGCGCCCGTGGAGTCGCCGCCGGTCAGGCTTCCTCGGAGTCGGTCTCGGTGTCCGGGACCTCCCGGCCCGGCCGGGACTGTCCGGCGGTCTCGGCCCGGACCACGGCCTGTTCCAGGCCGCGCAGCGCGTCGCGGGCGGCCTGCTCCGGGTCGATCCCGCTGGCCCGGGCCCGGCTGACCAGGTCGAGGACGGTACGGCCCAGTTCCTCGGCGGTGATCGGGTCGGTCGGCAGTGCGATGCCCTGGCCGGCCAGGTCGACGTCGTGCGACGCGGCCCTTCCGATCACCTTGCTCGCCCGGTGCATCGCGGACAACTGCTGCGGGATGCCGTCGAGGGTCGACGTACGTCCCTTGAGCCGGCGCTTGCGCTGTTCCCAGGTGGCGTCGAGGTCCTCGGGGACCTCCTCGGCCGCGAAGACGTACGGGTGCCGGGCGACCAGCTTGTCGGCCACACCGCGGGCGACGTCGTCGAGGTCGAAGCCGGCACCGCCCGGTTCTGCGGCGATGGTGGCGTGGAAGACGACCTGCAGCAACAGGTCGCCCAGCTCCTCGCGCAGGTGTGCCGATTCGCCCGTCTCGATCGCCTCGACCGTCTCCATCGTCTCCTCGACCAGGTACTGGACGAGGGAACGGTGGGTCTGCTCGGCGTCCCACGGGCAGTCCTGGCGCAGGATGCCCATCACCTCGACGAACCGGTCGAGCTGCGGGTGCGGGGTGCCGGTCGGGGCGAGCGGGACCGCGCGCGGGGCGCGGGGGACGTCCCCGGCGGCCACCACGGCCTCAGTTCGTGCTGACCGGGACCGACAGTGACCCGGTGCCGATGACCAGGCTCATCTGCTTGGTGTCCCAGGTGCCGAAGCGCGGGTTCACCGCGATGGTGGTGGTGGCCTGCTGGGCCGCCATCGCCTCGGCGCCGAACGCGTTCTGGGCGTGCACGACGTCGCCGATCGCCTCCGCGTACGGCAGGGCGTCGCGATTGGCCTTGAGCTGGGTGCCGCCGGGCACGGAGGCGAGCGCCGCCTCGCGGTCGGCCGGGGTGATCGGCTGGCCGGCCTTCTCGGCGGCGCCGTCCGCGAGCGCCTGCGACACGAGGGCCGCCACCACGAGCTGCTGGTCCCGCAGCGTCACGCTGCCCTCGCCGCGCACGGTGGAGGCCACCGCCGTGGCCGTCCGCTCGACCTCGGCGACCGACACCCGCCGGCCGTTGATCACGACCGCGTCGGAGCCGGAGCCGCCGGCGCAGCCGGTCAGCGTGAGGATGAGGGCCCCCGCAACAGCGAGGGCAGGCAGTGCGCGAAGCGCCATGGTGTCTCCTGTCGAACGTCTGGTCGTCCGGCCTGATCCTACGCGCCCCGGTGCGGACGTCCGCCCCGGCCACCCTTCGGCGCCCCGGCCGTCCGGGTGACGGGCTGCCGCGTCCGCTGGACGGACGGTTGCTCCCGCCGAGGTGCCGTGGCGGGCGTCCGTGCGGTCGCCCCGGTGGTCGACTTCGGCGCCCGCACCGGCTCCGACGCGGGGGCGGGTGCGCTGCCCGGGGCCGGTGGCAGGGTCAGGATCTCGCGGACCACCCGGTCGGCCCAGGCGAGCAGGTCCAGGTTCTGCAGCGGGCGACCGCCCAGCGGCGAGGTGGTCGGACGCGGGATCATCACCTGCCCGGCGGAGGCCTTCCAGACGCTCTTCGGGTGCAGCCGGGCGAGCTTGAGCTGGCGCGACTCCGGCAGGTGGACCGGCGAGAACCGTACGTTGGAGCCCTGGACGATCACCTCGCGCAGGCCGGCCGCCTTCGCCCGCAGCCGGAACGCGGCGACCGCCAGCAGGGTCTCCACCGGGTCGGGCAGCGGTCCGTAGCGGTCCTGCAGCTCGGCCCGCACCTCGTCCAGGTCGGCGTCGGAGCGCACCTCGGCGATCGTCTTGTACATCTCCAACCGGAGCCGCTCGGAGCCGATGTAGTCCTCCGGCAGGTGCGCGTCGACGGGCAGCTCGATCCGGGTCTCCGGCTCCTCCTCCGCGGCGGCATCGCCGCGGTACTCGGCGACCGCCTCGCCGACCAGCCGTACGTACAGGTCGAAGCCGACGTCGGCGATGTGGCCGGACTGCTGGCCGCCGAGCAGGTTGCCGGCGCCGCGCATCTCGAGGTCCTTGGTGGCGATCGCCATGCCCGCCCCGATGTCGGTGTTGGCGGCGAGCGTCGCGAGCCGGTCGTGGGCGTCCTGGGAGAGCGGCTTGTCCGGCGGGTAGAGGAAGTAGCAGTACCCCCGCTCGCGACTGCGCCCGACCCGGCCCCGCAGCTGGTGCAGCTGGGACAGCCCCATCTGGTCGGACCGCTCGACGATCAGCGTGTTGGCGGTGGCGATGTCCAGGCCGGCCTCGACGATGGTGGTGGCGACCAGCACGTCGGCCCGCCGCTCCCAGAAGTCGAGCATCACCTGCTCGAGCTGGCGCTCCCCCATCTGGCCGTGGGCGGTGACGACCCGGGCCTCCGGGACGAGCTCGCGGATCCGGGCGGCGGCCCGGTCGATCGTCTGCACCCGGTTGTGGACGTAGAACACCTGGCCCTCACGCAGCAGTTCGCGCCGGATCGCCGCGGTGACCTGCCCCTCGTCGTACGCCCCGGCGAAGGTGAGCACCGGATGGCGCTCCTCGGGCGGAGTGGCGATGGTGGACATCTCCCGGATGCCGGTGATCGCCATCTCCAGGGTGCGCGGGATCGGGGTGGCCGACATGGCGAGCACGTCGACGTTCATCCGCAGCTTCTTGAGCTGTTCCTTGTGCTCGACGCCGAAGCGCTGCTCCTCGTCGATGATGACCAGGCCGAGGTCCTTGAAGACGACCTCCTTGGAGAACAGCCGGTGGGTCCCGACGATCACGTCCACCTTGCCGGCAGCCAGGTCGTCGAGCACCGCCCGGGCCTGCTTGTCGGTCTGGAACCGCGACAGCGCGGCGACCCGGACCGGGAAGCCGGCGTAGCGCTCGGCGAAGGTGTTGAAGTGCTGGGTGACCAGCAGCGTGGTCGGCACCAGGATCGCCACCTGTTTGGAGTCCATCACCGCCTTGAAGGCTGCCCGGACGGCGATCTCGGTCTTGCCGTAGCCGACGTCACCGCAGATCAGCCGGTCCATCGGGACGGTCTGCTCCATGTCGCGCTTGACCTCGTCGATCGCGGACAGCTGGTCGGGCGTCTCGGTGTAGTCGAAGGCGTCCTCCAGCTCGCGCTGCATGGTGGAGTCGGAGCTGAACGCGAAGCCCTTGGCGGCCTGCCGGGCCGCGTACAGCCGGACCAGCTCACCGGCGATCTCCTTGACCGCGCTGCGGGCCCGGGACTTCCGCTTGGCCCAGTCGGAGCCGCCCATCCTGTCCAGGGTCGGCACCTCGCCGCCGACGTAGCGGGTGACCTGGTCGAGCTGCTCCATCGGTACGAACACCCGGTCGCCGGGCTGGCCCTTCTTGCTCGCGGCGTACTCGATCACCATGTAGTCGCGGGTCGCCCCGGCGACCGTACGCTGCATCATCTCGACGTAGCGCCCGACGCCGTGGTGCTCGTGCACCACCGGATCGCCGGGCTTGAGCTCCAGCGGGTCGATCGCCTTGCGCCGTCGGGCCGGCATCTTCCGCTCGGCCCGGTCGGTCTGGGCCTGGCCGGACAGGTCGCCGGCGGTCCAGATCGCCAGCCGGACGTCGTCGGCGAGGAAGCCGTGCCGGATGCCGGTGGTGACCAGTTCGACCACGTGCTCCACCGGCGGCTCGGTGACGTCGGTGACGACCCGGGCGGCGACGTCGTGCTCGGCCAGCAGGTCGGCGAGCCGCTGGGTGGTGCCGTGCCCCTCGGCGGACATCACCACCCGCCAGCCGTCGCGGACCGCAGCGGCGATCTCGGCGACGGCTCGCTCGGTGTCGCCGGCCCAGCTGTGTGCGTCACGGGCGTGGATGGTGCGCACCGGGGTGGCTCCGGCGCCGATGTGCGCGATGGCCTCGGCGGCCACGTCGCGCTCCTCGTCCGGTCCGGCGGCGAACGGCGACATGGTCCACCAGGACTGGCCGAGCTCCAGGGCGTGGGCCCGGACCGCGCCGAGCTCCTGGTAGGACGAGGCGCGCAGGTCGATCGGCGCGGTGCCGCCGGACGCCGCGGCGGCCCATCCGGCCTGGAGGAACTCCCCGGAGGTGGCGACCAGGTCGGCGGCCCGGGTACGGACCAGTTCCGGGTCGGCCACCAGGACCAGCGCGTCGGGCGGCAGGACGTCGAGCAGCAGTTCCATCCGGTCGACCAGGGCCGGGGCGAGCGACTCCATGCCGTCGGCGCCCAGGCCCTGCGCGATCCGGTCCAGCATCTCGGTGAGTTCGGGGTGGTCGGCGACCAGCGCCTCGGCCCGTGCCTTCACCTCCGGGGTCATCAGCAGCTCACGGCACGGGGAGCAGACGACCTCCTCGAGGGCACGGTCGGTGGAGCGCTGGTCGGCGACCATGAAGTAGCGCAGGTCCTCGACGGTGTCGCCGAAGAAGTCGATCCGGACCGGGTGCTCGTGGGTCGGTGGGAAGACGTCGACGATGCCGCCGCGGACGGCGAACTCGCCGCGCCGTTGCACCATGTCCACCGGCAGGTACGCGGCCGAGACGAGCGCCTCGGCGATGTCGGAGATGTCGTGGTCCTCGCCGCGGCGCAGCCGGACCGGTGCGATGTCGGCCAGGCCGGCGACCTGCGGTTGCAGGACGGCGCGGACCGGGGCGATCACCACCCGCGGGGCGGGCTGCTCCTCGTCGTGGCCGGCCAGGCGGCGCAGCACCTCGAGCCGCCGGCCGACGGTGTCGGAGCGCGGGCTGAGCCGCTCGTGCGGCAGCGTCTCCCAGGCCGGGTAGTAGGCGGCGGCGCCGGGGCCGAGCAGCGCCTGCAGGGAGGCGGACAGCTGCTCCGCCTCGCGGTAGGTCGCGGTGACCAGCAGGAACGTACGGGCGGTGCGGCGGACCAGCTCCGCGGTGAGGAAGGCCCGCACGGAGCCGGGCGCGGTGATGTCGACCGAGTGCAGGACCCCGGTGCGGGCGTCGGAGACGCACTCGGCCACGACGGGATCGGTGCCCAGGAGGTCGAGGATGCCGGCGAGCCTGCCCGTCACGTGTTCGGTCACCGGACAACGGTAGCGCGCGGCCCTGACAGCGCCCCGGTGCACGACGTCGCTCGCCCCGCCTGCACCGTCGCGGTGCACGGGCGGAGTCGGGACCTCGGTGTTGTCACCCCCATCCCCTAACCTGGCCCTGTGAGCGTCCCACAGCCGCCCGACCCCTCGCACCGGCCCTGGCAGGGCCCCGAGCCCTCGCCCTGGGCCCGCCCCACCGTGCCGCCGTCCCCCGGCCCGTACGGCATGCCCCCGGGCCCCTACCGCGCGATGCCGGTCCGCACCGTCCGCCGGGCCGGCGTCCCGCTGGCCGGCATCATCCTCGCCGGCATCGGCGCGGCCGTGGTGGCCTACCTGGCGCTGTCCGGGGCGACCTCGGTCGGCACGTTCGTCGGCGCCGTGGTGCTCTCGACCGTCGGGGCGGTGGTGGTGATCGCCTGCTACATGTGGCTGGACCGCTGGGAGCCCGAACCGCCCGCGTACCTGATCTGGGCCTTCCTGTGGGGCGGCGGCGTGGCCACGGTCGGCGCGATGCTGATCGAGGAGCTGCTGGCCGCCCTGGTCTTCGACCACAACGACATCCTGGTCTCGTCGATCGCTGCACCGTTGGCCGAGGAGGGGCTGAAGGGGGCGTTCCTGCTGATCATGCTCACCGGCCTGCGCCGCCGCGAGATGACCTCGCTGACCGACACGCTCGTCTACGCCGGGATGGCCGGGATCGGCTTCGCGTTCGTGGAGAACCTGCTGTACTTCTCCACCTCGGAGTCGGCCGGACAGACCACCTTCATGTTCTTCGCCAGGATCCTGATGGGGGCGTTCGCGCACCCGTTCTTCACCACGATGACCGCCCTGGGCGTGCACGCCGCCACCGAGCGGGGCACCCGCGGCGCGCAGGTGACGATGGTGCTGCTCGGGTTCTCCGGGGCGATGCTGCTGCACGGCCTGTGGAACTTCTCCTCCTCGTTCGGCATCACCGCGTACGTGCTCACCTACCTGGTGGTGATGGTGCCGGCGTTCATCGTGCTGACGCGCCAGGCGGTCCGGTCGCGGCGGCTGGAGGGCATGGTCGTGCGACGCGAACTGCCGGAGATGGTGTGGAGCGGGCTGATCAGCCCGGAGGAGGCCGGTTGGCTGGGCTCCCTGCACACCCGGGCGGCGCGGACCCGGGGACTGCCGCGCGAGGAGGCCCGGGCGGTGGCCACCTTCACCGATGCGGTGACGGAGCTGGCCTTCGTCCGCGACCGGATCAAGCGCGGCTGGTCGACCCCGGAGCTGCAGGCCCACCAGGCCGAGCTGGCGATGTTCGTCGCCGACCTGCACCGGGCGGCGGCGCCGGTGATCGAGCCGATGACCGGCGGGATCCCGGTCGTGCCACCGGTGGCGCCCCCGCCGAACGCCCCGTTGCCGCCGTTCGAGCCCCGGCCGGGCGGCTGGCGCGGCTGACCGCCGCCGGCCGGCGGCGCAGGGGCCGGGAGGCTAGGAGTTGTAGCGGTTCTGCGCCGCGGACAGGCCCTCGGTGAGCAGCATCTCCACCGCGTCGGCGGCCCGGGAGACCTCGACACCGACGGCCTCACGCTGGGCGGTGGGGAAGCTCGAGAGCACGAAGTCGGCGGGCGCCTGCCGGCCGGGCGGCCGGCCGATACCGAACCGGACCCGCACGAAATCGCCCGAATGCAGGTGGGCGCGCATCGACTTCAGGCCGTTGTGGCCGTTGTCGCCGCCGCCCTGCTTGAGCCGCAGCTGGCCCAGGTCGAGGTCGAGCTCGTCGTGCACGGCGACGATCTCGGCGGGGGTGACCCCGTAGAAGGTCGCCAGCCGGCCGACGGCGATGCCCGATTCGTTCATGTACGTACGGGAGCGGACCAGCGCCAGCCGGGCGGCGCCCGGACCGGGGATGCCGAGCCCGACGGGGCTGATCCTCGTCTCGGCGACCTCGGCCCTCATCTTCGGCACCGACCTGAGCGCCACATGGGCGCGGCGGGCGAGCTCGTCGACCACCAGGTAGCCGACGTTGTGCCGGGTGTGGGCATAGGTGGGGCCCGGATTGCCGAGCCCCACCACCAGCCACATGTCGGTCAGTCCTTCAGCCGCGGATCACTCGGCGGCCGGAGCGGCCTCGGCGGCGGCCGGGGCGGGCTCCTCGGCGGCCTCGACGGCCTCGTGGGTCACCGAGACGATGATCTCGTCCTCGTCGCCGACGAAGGTGACGCCGGCCGGGAGCACCAGGTCCTTCGCGACGACCTGGGCGCCGGGCTCGAGGCCCTCGACGTTGATCTCGATGTCACCGGGGATGTCGGTGACCGGGGCCTCCAGGCTGATCGTGTTGCGGTCGAGCACGACGGTGGCGCCGGAGGCGGCGTCGCCGGTGACCAGGACGGCGACCTCGACGACGACCTTCTCGTTGGCGCGCACGGCCAGCAGGTCGACGTGGATCAGGTGGCCCTTGATCGGGTCGCGCTGGATCTGCTTGGCCAGCGCCAGGCGGGTGGCGGACTCGCCGGCGACGTTCAGCTCGAGCAGGGCGTTGTCGGTACGCAGGGCGAGCATCGCCTCGTGGCCCGGCAGGGACAGGTGCAGAGGGTCCATGCCGTGGCCGTAGAGCACGGCGGGGACGAGGTTGGCGCGGCGGGCGCGGCGGGCAGCGCCCTTGCCGAACTCGTCACGGACCTCAACGGAGAGAGTGGCGTCAGCCATGGTGGCCTCCTGGTGTCGGGCCGTCCAGCGGGCGGCCGGGATGCTGGGTCTGCCGCCAGGGCCGGGACGTACGCGTCCACCGGCACGCCGCGACCACAGGTCAGCGGCACACCACGTCGATCACGTTCGGCGTACCTGCGTACGCCTCCCCTCGCCGAGGCAACCCGGTCAGGCTACCACGCCGGAACGCGGCCGGGCGCCGGCGACCCCGAGGAGGTGGTGCCGGCGCCCGGACGGACGCGGTGTCGGTGACGGGCCCCAGGCCTGTCAGGGACGACGTGTCAGCGGAACAGCTTGGTGACCGAGCCGTCCTCGAACACCTCGTGGATGGCCTGGGCCAGCATCGGGGCGATGGAGAGCACGGTCAGTTTGTCCACCGGCACCTCGGTCTGGATCGGCAGCGTGTCGCAGACGATGACCTCCTCGAAGGCCGAGTCGTTGAGTCGCTGCGCCGCCGGGCCGGAGAGCACCGGGTGGGTGGCGGCGGCGATGACCTTCTTCGCGCCGCGCTGCTTGAGCGCCTCGGCGGCCTGGCAGATCGTGCCGGCGGTGTCGATCATGTCGTCGACGAGCAGGCAGACCCGGCCCTCGACGTCGCCGACGACCTCGTGCACCGCCACGGTGTTGGCGATGTTGGGATCGCGACGCTTGTGGATGATGGCCAGTCGGCTGCCCAGCCGGTCGGTCCACATGTCGGCGAGGCGCACCCGACCGGCATCGGGCGACACGACGGTCATCTCGTCGGTGTCATAGTTCGCGGCGACGTACTCGGCGAGGACCGGCAGGCCCCACAGATGGTCGACCGGGCCGTCGAAGAAGCCCTGGATCTGCGCGGCGTGCAGGTCGATCGACATGATCCGGTCGGCGCCGGCGGCGGTGAAGAGATCGGCGACGAGTCGGGCCGAGATGGGCTCACGGCCGAGGTGCTTCTTGTCCTGGCGCGCGTACGGGTAGAACGGGGCGATCACGGTGATCCGCTTGGCCGAGGCGCGCTTCAGCGCGTCGACCATGATCAGCTGTTCCATCAGCGACTCGTTGACCGGCGACGCGTGCGACTGGATCACGAAGGCGTCCGAGCCGCGGACCGATTCCTCGTACTGGACGTAGATCTCGGAGTTCGCGTAGGTCACCTGGCGGGTGGGCACCAGTTCGGTGTCCAGGCACCTGGCGATCTCCTGGGCGAGCTCGGGAAAGGCGCGACCGGAGAAGAGCATCAGGTGCTTCTCGGTCGGCAGCTTGAAACCGCTCACGTGCTGGGTCTCCTCGGAGTTGTCGGGGGTGCCGGCCCCCGGTGGTGAGTTCGCCGTGCTGGCCCACGGCGGGACGCGCCGACAGTGGCAGCTGCCGGCGCAGGGTGTTGTCGATCCTCAGTCGAGGCCGGAGCCACGGGCGCCGGTGGCGCCCCTCGGGGTGGTCACGTCCTCGGTGACGGTCGATCCGGCGGCGACGTACGCCCCGTCGGAGACCGTGACGGGGGCCACCAGCACACTGTGGGCGCCGATGAAGGCACCGGCACCGACCTGCGTCGTCTGCTTGGACTTCCCGTCATCGTTCGCGACGATGGTACCGGCACACAGCGTCGCTCCGGCGCCGATCTCGACATCCGCCGCGTACGCCTGGTGGGCGATCGTCGTGCCGGCCCCGACGACGGCGCGCTTGGTCTCGACGAACGCGCCGAGTCGTACGTCCTCGGCAAGCTCGGTGCCGGGCCGCAGGTAGGCGAACGGCCCGACCTGGCAGCCGGCCCCGACGGTGGCGAGCAGTCCCTGGGAGCGGCTGATCGTGGCCCCCTCGCCGACCTCGACGTCCTTGAGGGTGGAGTCCGGGCCGATCACCGCGCCGGTGGCGATCGAGGTGGCGCCGAGCAGCTGGGTGCCGGGCAGCAGGGTGACGTCGGGGGCGATGTCGACGGAGTCCTCGATCCAGGTGGTGGCCGGGTCGACGACGGTGACGCCGGCGAGCATCCACTTCTCCCCGATCCGCCGGTTCATCTCGGCGCCCATCCGGGCCAGCTGGAGGCGGTTGTTGACCCCCTCGGTCTGCCACAGGTCCTCGGTGACGTACGCACCGACGCGGCGCCCGACGGCGTTGGCGTGGGCGATCACGTCGGTGAGGTAGAGCTCGCCCTGCACGTTGTCGGTGCGCAGGCTGGCCAGGCCGTCGTGCAGCACGTCGGCGTCGAAGACGTAGATGCCGGAGTTGATCTCGGTGATCGCCCGCTCCGGCTCCGAGGCGTCCTTGTGCTCCACGATCCGGGCGATCCCGGCGTCGCCGCCACGGACGATCCGGCCGTAGCCGGTCGGGTCGGGCACGTGGGCGGTCAGCACGGTGATCGCGTCCCCGGAGCTGCGGTGGTCCTCGACCATGGCACTGAGCGTGTCCCCGCTCAGCAGCGGGACGTCGCCGTACGTGACGACGACGACGCCGCTGATCTCGCCCAGCGGCGCCAGGCCGCACATCACCGCGTGCCCGGTGCCCTTCTGCTCCTCCTGCACCGCGGTCAGCACCGCCGGGGCGACCTCACGCAGGTGCGCCTCGACCTGGTCGCGCTGGTGGCCCACCACGACGACCAGGTGCTCCGGCGACACCTGCTCGGCCGCGTCGACCGCCCAGGACAGCATCGACCGTCCGGCGACCTCGTGCAGCACCTTGGCCCGGGAGGACTTCATCCTGGTCCCGGCACCGGCGGCGAGCACCACGACAGCGGCCACACCTCCGCCCGCCGTCCCGTTCGTCGTCACGTCGTCACTCGCGGTCACCGTCGTCTCCTTCGGCCGGGGTCTGGTGCCCTCACCCTATCGCGCAGCACCGACAGCGCCGGCGAGGTCGCACCGGCAGCGCGCACCTCCTTGCCGACGAGGGGTCGACCACCTGTCGACTACTTGTCGACCGGACCGCCCGTCCCGGTCGAGGTCGACGACGAGGCGCCGAGCCCGGCCAGGTTCGGCGTCGTCTGCACCGCTCCCTGGCCATTGCCCTTGGCCATCCGCCGGAACGCGTTCTCCATCACCCGCCGGACGAAGGAGACCGAGGCGTCGGTGATGTTGTACTTCGCGTTGGGCCCGTTCAGCACCTTGACCCACATCATCGAACCCGTGGCCCAGACACCGGCCGTGCCGGTGGAGTAGTAGGTCATGTCCGAGTAGGTGTGCTTGCCGGTGCCGCAGGCCACCGGGGAGTGCGCGGCGACGGTGAGCGAGTCGGGCGTCCCCGGGATCGGGTAGGCCCGGTCGATCTCGATCCCGACGAGGCCGGTGACCCGGTCGCCCTTCTTGACGCCGGTGCCCTCGAAGAACGGGAAGGTCGGGTCCTCGATCACCATGTCGCCGTACGCGGGGAAGCATTCGTAGAGCATGCCGGTCAGCGCGTTCTCCGGCTTCGGGTACGGCCGGGAACGCCACATCACGGTGGTGTCCACGGCGTTCCGGTTCGGGTCGGAGGCGTTCTTGTAGCCGACCACGACGCGCCGGTCACCGGTGGTCCCGTCCTCGAGCCGGACCCGCCAGTAGACGGCGTTGGCGCCGAGGAAGGCCAGCGAGGTCCCCGTGTCGCGGGCCTTCTCCACGGCCGTACGTTCCGGGACGGTCCAGTACTCGTCGTGGCCCATGCTGACCATCCCGGAGGCGCCCTGCAGCAGGTCCGGCTCGCGGTCCAGGTCGACCGACGTGACGTACGCCAGGTCGACGCCGAGACCCTCGGCCAACTGGATGGCGGCGAGTTCGTCGCCGAAGAACTGCTGGGCGCCGTTGCCCTTCTGCGGTCGGTCGAAGCTGACCCGGGTGGCGCGGCCGTTGCCCGGTCCGTCGTAGAGGGACCAGCCGCCCCAGTCGTTGTACGCCTGGTCGGTGATGACGGCGTTGACGATCACCAGTCGCCCGGCGGTGGTCCTGCTGCGGACGGTCACCGGGGCGTAGCGCGACCGGCCGCCGGCGGTCAGCTTGAGCAGGTAGGAGCCCTCGGGCCAGTCGGTGGTGGCGACGTCGGCGGTCTTCGCCCACCGGGCCACCACCATGTTGCCGGCCTCGAGCACCGGGTCCGGCTGCCGGGTCCCCCGGAGCGGCTCGGGCGACTGCCAGACGAGCCGGGCACCCTTGCCGCCGTACGACCCGACACGGTAGGCCGCGACCGAGACGTCGCCCAGCGTCGAGGTGACGTACAGGCCGAACGACTCCCCCGGCAGCACCGAGGTGTGGTCGGCGTAGCCGGCCAGCTGGGCGTCGGTGGCCACCGAGGAGCCGGGGATCTGCCAGTCCTCGGTGCCGGGCTTGGCGTTCTCGGTGACGGTCCACGGCTGGGGCGGCGAGGCCTTCTGCGATGCCGTGGCCGCGGACTCCCTCGGGCCGGCGCCGGGGCCGGCGCAGGCCGAGGCCACGAGAAGACAGGCGACCAGCAGGGCGGCAGCAGCTGCCGGTCGGCGGCGGGATCGGGACACCATGGGCGGGACCTTACTGCCCGGGGGCACGACCGCGGTCCTCAGCTGGGGCAGACCTGGCGCCAGGCACCGAGGTCGATCTCCTTCCGCATCGAGGAGAAGCCCAGAGCCGACGTGACCGGGCAGAACTCGTCGGTCGGCAGGTTGTACTCCACGTGCAGCACGGCCTTGCCCCGGTCGATGAACGGGGTGTAGGCGTCACACTCGTCGTATTCGTAGCACTGCTCGACGATCGCGAAATCGAAGGTGTCGACCAGATCGCCGGCCAATTCCGGAGAATTCTTCAGGGCTATGGACATGCCCCGGGCATGGGCCAGGTCTGCCAGCATGCTGTCGTACGCGATCTGGTCATCCCGGGTGATCGGGAATCCGGTGTCATTCGCGTACCCGTCGACATTGTCGGCCTCGATCGCGTCGAACCCCTTGGCTCTGCACATGTCGAACCGTGCCGCCATGATCGGTCCGAGGACGTCGCGCTGTCGAATGTCGAGCCACCGCTCGTCCGGCCATCCGTCCATCGTCAGGCCCAGCACGGAGGTGGGGAACCGGGAGATGTCCGGCCGGAAATCCTCGTAGCTGCCGACGCTGAGGTAGCAGACCGCCTTGCGCCCCGTGGCGTGGAGCTGCGTCACGGTCTCCTGCGGGACCACGAACCC
>CAYOBI010000055.1:13831-17663 GCA_964402325.1 uncultured Propionibacteriaceae bacterium
ACCCGTCGCAGACGAAACTGGGTCGATTCGGCGCTGTGCCGAGGACTCGAGAGACCCGGGAGACGAGAAACCGGGACGCGAGAGCTCAGGACGTGAAGCCGGCGTGGACGTGGTCGTGGTGGGTGTCGTCGGTGAAGAACCCCGAGCCGGACAGGGCGTACGGCCCGCCGACGTTGTAGGAGCCGGCCCTCGCCGCGTCCCGCATGAAGGAGGTCACCAGGGTCTGCGGGGTGTCCCCCGCGATGACGGCCCGGTCGTCGATCCGCCAGGTGTCGAAGGCTCGCCCCCGCGGGTGGTCGCTGAGCCGGCCGGTGCCGAAGACGTAGGTGGGGTGGCCGGAGCGGACCACGCTCACCCCGATCCGGTAGGTCCCGGCGAGCCCCAGCATCGCCTCGAGGACCGTGTCGTGCACCTGTCCGGAGGCGACGTCGGCCGCCGATGCGGGCGGCAGGTCGATCCGGCCCGACGCCAGCACCTCGTGCGCCAGGGTGGAGGGGGTGACCGCCGGCCCGGGCTCGGACGGGTGGATCTCGGTCACACGCCAATCGGGTGAGCCCGCGACGAGGCGTACGTCGAAGGTGGCCCCGCCGGCGGTGATCGTGCCCGCCGCGTCGCGGGTCCAGGCCCGGGTCACCACCAGCACGCTCGCGGACGTGGCGAGGATGCCGCCGTACTGCGCGTCGATCACCTGCAGCACCGACGCCTCGGCATCCGAAACGACCGCGCCGGCCGCCGCGACGAGGGCGGGGTCCTGGCCGAGCGCACCGACCCGGGCCCGGGCAGCCGTTGCGCCGGACTGTCCGGGCCCCCAGGTGCCGAGGGCCTCGACCAGGCGCGTCGCCGCCAGCTTCACGCCCGGGCGTACGTCCCGCGGGTCGGCCGCCCAGGTGGCGACCGCGGGCAACGGGGTGGGCGCGGGGGTCACCCCGGCCGGGGTGGCGGTCGGGGTGGTCCCCGCGGAGCCTCCGCCGGCCGGAGTGCCCGGGCGGGCGCAGGCGGACAGCAGCACGCCGGCGCCACCCACCAGCAGGGCCCGGCGTCCGACGCGACGCGACGGCGTGGTCATGCTCACAGTGTGCGTCACGGAGTCGGACCCGGACGGTCAGGCCGTCAGGTTCAGGCCTTCAGGGTCAGGGCGTCGGCGATCGGGGCGGTGGGGTGCCCGATCAGGCCGGCGAGGTCGCCGGGGCGATCGGCGAGCTCACCGGCGGCGATGGCCGCGTCGATGCCCACCAGGAAGCCGGCCAGGCCGGCGTCGAGCCCGCCGGCGGTGAGCGCGGCGGTCTTCTCCTCCGGCGAGACGCGAACGGCGGTGACGTCCCGGCCGAGCACGGCGGCGAACTCCCCCGCGAGATCGTCGAAGCTCCAGGCCACGTCCCCGGTCAGGGTGTACGTACGCCCCGCTTCCGCACCGGCCAGCACGACCGCAGCGGCCTCGGCGAGGTCGCTGCGCGAGGCGCTCGCCACCCGACCGTCGCCGGACGCCGTGAGGACCTGGCCGGTGTGCGCCGCGGCCTCGAGGTCGGCCAGGAAGTTCTCGTGGTACCAGCCGTTGCGGAGGATGACATGGGGCAGACCGGAGGCGGCCAGGTACTCCTCGGTCGCCTTGTGGTCCGGGGCGACCGGGTTGACCGACGCATCCGCATGCGGGGCGCTGGTATAGACCAGGCGCCCGACACCGGCGTCCACCGCGGCGTCCACGACCGCCGAGTGCTGGGCGATGCGCTGCCCGACCGCGGTCCCGGAGACCAGCAGCAGGGAGTCGACGCCGGCGAGTGCCGCGGTGTCGGGCCGGTCGTAGTCGAACTGTCGCACCTCCACGCCCCGGCCGGCGAGGTCCGACGCCTTCGCGGGGTCGCGGACGAGGGCGACGACCTGGTCGGCGGGCGTGCCGCGGTCGAGGAGATGGTCGATGACGAGGCCGCCGAAGTGGCCGGTGGCGCCGGTGACTGCGAGGGTCATGGCTGTTCCTTCCGAGGATGCTTACACATTGATAGTGCTTACGAACGGTTAGCACTATACTCAGATAAGCACCAATCACCAAGGGGGCCCCAGATGAACCGACCGTTCGATGTGTTCGACCGCGACTGCCCGTCGCGTGACATCGTCGACGACGTCGTCGACCGCTGGTCGGCGCTGGTCCTGGTGGCCCTGATCGACAGCCCGCACCGCTTCTCCGAGACGGCCCGGACGGTCGGCGGGATCAGCGACCGGATGCTGGCGCGGACGTTGGCCACGCTCACCGCCGACGGGCTCGTGAACCGCCTCGAGCACACCAACCAGCGGGTCGAGTACCGGCTGACCGACCCCGGTCGACGGGTGGCGGTGGCCCTGCGCGACGTGGTGGCGGCGATCTACGACGTGATGCCCGAGGTGATGCGCACCCGGGCGGACCGTACGGTCCCCGACCCCGCGTGACCGACAAGGGCTGTCGGAAGACGTCGCGGGGTCGCACCATGAGACATGGACAGTCATCAGGAGCTCCTGACCTGGGTCAGGACGACGCTGTACGACGCGGAACTCGCCCTCCACAACGGTGACGCCGGTCCTCGTCGCAGCATCTGGTCGCGTCAGGAGCCGGTCAGCGTCCTGGGCGCCTGGCGCAACGCTTTCGGCCGCGAGCAGGTGGACGACCTGTTCGACCATCTCGCCGGCAGCTTCTCGGACTGCACGTCGTACGAGTTCGAACTGCTCGCCCACGACGTGTCGGGCGACATGGCCTACACCGCCGGCCTCGAGCGCTCCACGGTCTCGGTCGACGGCATTCCCCGCACCTACACGTTGCGGGTCACCCAGGTCTACCGGCGTGAGGCCGGTGAGTGGCGGGTGGCGCACCGCCACGGCGACACCGTCCAGGAGTGAGCATCCGGACCCACCGCATCGGAGGGATGCGATGCATCACGACATTCCCCTGGCGATCCTGCTGACGATCGCCAAGACGATCGTCTTCGCGCTGGCGGCCACCCTGCAGCACCAGGCCGTGGGCGAGCAGTCCGGCGGTCCCCACCGCCAGGAGACCCTGGGGCTGCGCCAGTTGTGGGCGCTGGTCCGCTCACCGCGGTGGTGGCTCGGCGCGGGGCTCAACGGCCTGGGGGCCGCCCTCTCCGTCGGCGCGCTGGTCCTGGCCCCGTTGACGGTCGTCGCTCCCCTCGCGGTCCTCGCGGTCCCCTGGACGGTGATGCTGGGCAGCCGGATCCAGCACTACCGGGTCCCGGCGCTGATGTGGGCCGCGGTCGGCGTCACGGTGGCCGGCACCGCCTGGTTCGCCCTGGTGGCCGTCCTGCACACGGCCGAGCACACCTCGTACGCCGGGGTCGGGGTCGTCGTGGGTGTCGGGGTCATCCTCGCCGTCGCCGGACTGCTGGCCCTGGTCGGGGCGAGCGGGCCGCAGGCCTGGCGCTGCCTGGCCTGGGCGAGCGCGGGCTCGGTGATCTTCGGGCAGGAGTCCGGCCTGATCAGGGTGCTCGGGGAGTACGTCCGGCACGAGGACTGGGCCGCCTCGGTCACCTTCTGGGGCCTCGCGGCGGCCCTGGCTGTCGGTTCGCTGCTGGGCGGGGTGTTCACCCAACAGGCGTACGCGCACGGCCCGGCCGAGACGGTGATGGGCACGACGAACGCGGCGGCGCCGATGGTCGCGGTGATCTTCGGCATCGCGGTGCTGGGCGAGGGTGCCGCGCTCACCGCGTCGGCGGCCGCGATGATGATCGTGTCCGGCTCACTGGCGGTCGTGGGCGTGGTGCTGCTGGCCCGCTTCCATCCCCACGCGCGACCGCTGCCCCGGTCCCCGCGCTGAGCAGGCGATCACCTGCCCCTCCGGAGGTCGGCCTCGAGA
>CAYOBI010000056.1:0-15867 GCA_964402325.1 uncultured Propionibacteriaceae bacterium
CCTGGGCGCGACGGCTGTCGCGTCGCTGCCGTGCGGTGACGGTCGGGTCGGGATGAACTGCGCTCATGGTTCTCCTTCGAATCAGAGGGGCGAGTCCGGACTGAGGCCTTGAGTGGTTACTCAATTGAGTGGCTGCTCAAGCCGGGGTGGTGGCCGGGACGGCCGGAGGTTTGGCAGTGAGCCTAGGGTGTGCGGCCTGCAGAAGTGTGGCGTGTGCCACATTTGGTGTCCCGGGGCAGCGACGACCGCGGCCCCTGCCGTCCCGGCCCCCGGGTAGGGAGGCGGGACCACAGGGGCCGCGGCGGGTGGTCGGGTCAGAGCATCCCGTAGGTGCTCTTCGCCTTCTGCAGTGCGCTGACGTAGCCGGCGCGCTGGTAGGCGTTCTCGTCGTCGTGGCGTACGGACAGCAGGCCGCGGAAGTCGTCGACCGAGCCGTACCCCTTGGCGGCCATCCAGTCCTGCAGCCCGGTCAGCATCTGGCCGCTGTACTCGGTGCCGTTGCGGACCAGGGCGGAGGTGGTCATCACCACGTCGGCCCCGGCGAGCAGGTAGCGCACCACGTCGTCGGAGTCACGTACGCCGGACGTCGCGGCGAGCGAGGCGGACACCCGGCCGCGCAGCGCGGCGATCCAGGTGCGTGGCAGCCGGCCCTCGTACTGGGACGACAGCTCGACCTCGGGCTCGACGTCGAGTGCCTCGACGTCCACCTCGGGCTGGAGGAAGCGGTTGAACAGCACCAGGCCGTCCGCGCCCGCCTCCGACAGCTGCTGGCACATGTGGCCGACCGAGCTGAAGTAGGGCGACAGCTTCACCGCGACCGGGACCGACACGGCCTGCTTGACCGCCCGGACGATGTCCAGATGGCGCTCCTCGACCTCCCGGCCGTCGAGCGAGACGTCGCCGACCACGAAGTAGATGTTGAGCTCGATCGCCGCGGCGCCCGCGTCCTGCAGTTGGCGGGCGTACTGGGTCCAGCCGCCGCGGGTCGATCCGTTGAGCGACCCGATGATCGGCACGCCGGCGACCTTCGCCCCTTCCTCGAGCAGGTGCAGGTAGTCGGCGGGCACGTCACCCCCGTCCGTCCCGGGCAGGTCGGGGAAGTACGACAGGGCCTCCCCGAACGCGTCGGCGTGCAGCTCCTCCAGGGCCTCGTCGACCTCGGCCTGGCGGCGGATCTGCTCCTCGAACACCGAGTAGAGCACCACCGCGCCGACGCCGCCGTCGGCCAGACGCCGGATCCCGTCGACGGTCTGCGACAGCGGGCCCGCCGAGGCGACCAGGGGGTTGCGCAGCGGCAGTCCCAGATACGTCGTCGCGAGATTCATCTCACAGTCCCTTCCGTGCATCGGCGGCGAACTCGTCGGCGCCGCGGGTGGCCAGTTCCTCGTACGACTGCCAGCGGCGGGCCGCCGCCTCCTGGCCCAGGGTGAGCAGGCGTTCGGCCTCGGCCGGGTCGGACTTCTGCAGCATCCGGAACCGCAGTTCCTTGCTGCGGTACTCCCGCAGCGGGATGCGCGGGCGCGGCGAGTCGAGCAGGAACGGGTTGCCGTCGCGGATCACCGGGTTGTAGCGGATCAGCGGCCAGTGGCCGGTGTTCACCGCCAGGTACTGCTGGTCCAGGCCCTTGCGCATGTCGATGCCGTGCGCGATGCAGTGGCTGTAGGCCAGGATCAGCGACGGCCCGTCGTACGCCTCGGCCTCGCGGAAGGCCCGCAGCGTCTGCTGCGGGTCGGCACCCATCGCGACCCGGGCGACGTACACGTTGCCGTACGCGATCGCCTGCATCGCCAGGTCCTTCGACTGGGTCACCTTGCCCGCGGTGGCGAACTTGGCGACCGCGCCGAGCGGGGAGGCCTTCGAGGCCTGGCCGCCGGTGTTGGAGTAGACCTCGGTGTCGAGGACCAGGACGTTGACGTTGCGCCCGGAGGCGAGCACGTGGTCCAGGCCGCCCGACCCGATGTCGAAGGCCCAGCCGTCGCCGCCGACGATCCACACCGAGCGCCGGATCAGGTGGTCGAC
The DNA here is from genome assembly GCA_964402325.1 of uncultured Propionibacteriaceae bacterium. Taxonomy (GTDB): domain Bacteria; phylum Actinomycetota; class Actinomycetes; order Propionibacteriales; family Propionibacteriaceae; genus Raineyella. The sequence goes on from CAYOBI010000056.1 coordinate 2,020, forward strand.
CACCGAGCGCAGGTTGTCGACCTTCTCCTGGTGGTACTCGTCCAGGCCGCCGGCCTCCAGCTCGTCCAGCCGGATCTTCAGCAGCTCGACCCGGGCCCGCTGGGCGGCGAAGTCGGACTCGCTGAACTGCGGTGCCTCGAGCAGCGCGTCAACCAGCTCGGAGCCGACCGGCCCGCGCAGCTCGCCGGTCATCTTGCGGGCCTGGGCGGTGTGTACGTCGGCCGCCAGCCGCAGGCCGAGGCCGAACTCCGCGTTGTCCTCGAACAGGCTGTTCGACCAGGCCGGGCCACGACCCTCGGCGTTCTTCGCCCACGGGGTGGTCGGCAGGTTGCCGCCGTAGATCGACGAGCAGCCGGTCGCGTTCGCCACCGTCGCACGGTCGCCGAAGAGCTGGGTCAGCAGCTTGACGTACGGCGTCTCGCCGCACCCGCTGCAGGCGCCGGAGAACTCGAACAGCGGCTCGAGGAACTGGGTGCCGCGGACGGTGCCGAAGTCCACCCGGGTGCGGTTGTTCTGCGGCAGCGTCTCGAAGAACTCGATGTTCTGCTTCTCCTGCTCCAGCCGGGGCAGCACGTGGGAGAGGTTGATCGCTTTCTTCTGCGGCTGGCCGAGCGGGGAGACCGGACAGGCCTCGGTGCACAGGCCACAGCCGGTGCAGTCCTCGGCGAACACCTGCAGCGTGTAGCGGGTGTTCGGCAGGCCGGCGGCGGCCAGCTCCGCGGACCGGAAGCCCTCGGGTGCTCCCTCGAGCAGCTCGGGGGCGTAGAACTTCGACCGGATCACACCGTGCGGGCAGACGATCGAGCAGTTGCCGCACTGGATGCAGGTCTCCGGGTCCCACTCGGCGACGATCTCGGAGACGTTGCGCTTCTCGTACTGCGTGGTGCCCGACGGGTAGGTGCCGTCGACCGGCAGCGCGCTGACCGGCAGTGTGTCGCCGAGGTCGGCCATCATCACGGAGGTGACGGTCCGGACGAACTCCGGGGCGTCGGCCGGGATCGGGTTGCGCAGGCCGTGGGTCGAGGTGACCCGGTCGGGGAGGGTGACCTTGTGCAGGTGCTCGACGGCCATGTCGACGGCCGCGTGGTTCTTCCTGACGACCTCCTCGCCCTTGCGCATGTACGTCTTGGTGATCGAGTCCTTGATCCGCTTGATCGACTCCTCGCGCGGCAGCACCCCGGAGATGGCGAAGTAGCAGGCCTGCAGCACGGTGTTGGTCCGGTTGCCCATCCCGGCGCTGCGGGCGACGGCGGTGGCGTCGATGACGTACACCTCGATGTCCTTGGCCAGGATCGTCTCCTGCATCGGCTGCGGCAGCCGGTCCCACACCTCGTCGACGCCGTACGGGCTGTTGACCAGCAGCACGGTGCCGCGGCGGGCGAAGGTCAGGGTGTCGACGTTCTCCAGGATCGACCAGTGGTGGATGCCGATGAAGTCGGCCTTCGCGACCAGGTAGGGCGCGTCGATCGGCTTGGGGCCGAACCGCAGGTGTGAGGTGGTCCGGGAGCCGGACTTCTTCGAGTCGTAGACGAAATAGCCCTGGGCGTAGCGGTCGTCGTCGGCGCCGAGGATCTTGATGGTGTTCTTGTTGGCGCCGACGGTGCCGTCGGAGCCGATGCCGTAGAACACCGCCCGGCGGGTCTGGGGGTCCTCGATGTCCAGGTCGGCGTCGTACGCCACGGACAGGTGGGTGACGTCGTCGTCGATGCCGACGGTGAACCGGGGGCGCGGCTGTTCGGCGCCGAGCTCGTCGAACACGCCGACCAGCATCGCCGGGGTGACGTCCTTCGACCCCAGGCCGTAGCGGCCGCCGTGCACCTTCGGCATCGTCTCCCGGGTGCCGGACGCGTACGCCTCGCCGAGCGCGCTGACCACGTCGAGGAACAGCGGCTCGCCGCTGGCGCCGGGCTCCTTGGTGCGGTCCAGCACGGCCACGTGCTGCGCGGTCGCGGGGATCGCGGCGAGCAGTTCGTCGGTCGGCAGCGGCCGGAAGAGGCGCACGTTGACAACGCCGACCTTCTGCCCGTGGGCGTTCAGGTAGTCGGCGGTGGCCCGCGCGGTGTGTACCGCGGAGCCCATCAGCACGACCACCCGGTCGGCGTCGGGCGCACCGGTGTACTCGACCAGGTCGTAGCGCCTGCCGGTCCGGGCGGCGAAGTCGTCCATCGCCGCGCGGACGATGCCCGGCACCGCCTCGTAGAACGGGTTGGCGGACTCGCGGGCCTGGAAGTAGACGTCCGGATTCTGCGCGGTTCCGCGGATGAACGGGTGCTCCGGGTCGAGGGCCCGAGCGCGGTGTTCGCGGACCAGTTCCTTGGGCACCAGGGCACGCAGGTCGTCGTCGGAGAGCATCTCGACGGTGTTGAGCTCGTGGGAGGTCCGGAAGCCGTCGAAGAAGTGCAGGAACGGCACCCGGGAGCGCAGTGTCGCCATTTCGGCCACGGCCGCCATGTCGTGCGCCTCCTGCGGGGAGCAGGACGCCAGCAGGGCGAAGCCGGTCTGGCGGACGGCCATCACGTCCTGGTGGTCACCGAAGATCGACAGGCCCTGGGTGGCGAGCGCCCGGGCGGCGACGTGGAAGACCGTGGAGGTCAGCTCGCCGGCGATCTTGTACATGTTCGGGATCATCAGGAGCAGGCCCTGGGAGGCGGTGAAGGTGGTGCTCATCGCACCGCCCTGCAGCGCGCCGTGCATGGCGCCGGCGGCACCACCCTCGGACTGCATCTCGATCACGCTGGGCACGGTGTCCCAGACGTTGCGCAGGCCCTTGGCGGACCACTCGTCGGACAGCTCCGCCATCGTCGAGGACGGGGTGATCGGGTAGATCGAACAGAGTTCGTTGAGTCGGTAGGCGACCGAGGCGGCGGCCTCGTTACCGTCGATGATCTTGCGCATGGCTCAGAGTCCAATCCTGGTCGAGGCCTCGTGGGACTGTGCGGCGGCCGCCAGGTCGGGCGGCAGCGCCACGCCCTCGGGCACCATCTCGATCGCGTGGACCGGGCACTGCTCGTAGCAGGTGGCGCAGCCCGTGCACTTGTCGTAGTCGAAGCGGTAACGGTGGCCCTTGCCGAGCCGGATCACGGCGTCCTCCGGGCAGGCGCCCAGGCAGCCGTTGCACTCGAAGCAGTTGCCGCAGGACAGGCAGCGCTGAGCCTCGAACATCGCCTGCTCGGGGGTCAGCCCGCCGACGATCTCGCCGAAGTCGGACAGCCGGGTCTCGGGGTCGAGCTCGGGCTGGGTGCGCTGGGAGTCGGAGTCGCGGAAGTACCACAGGTTCAGCCGGTCGAAGCTGGCCGTCGGATGCTTGGGGGCCTCGGCGACCTGGCCCTGGCTGAGGTACATGTCGATGTTGTGGGCCGCCCGCTTGCCGTGGCCGGTGCCGACGGTGACCGTACGCTCGGAGGGGACCGCGTCGCCGCCGGCGAAGATGCCGGGGACGTCGGACATCAGCGTCTTCGGGTCGACCTGCAGGGTGTCGTCCTCGAACCGCAGGCCGCGGATGTTGTGCAGGAAGCCGGTGTCGGGCTTCTGGCCGACGGCCATGATGACGGTGTCGGCGTCGAGCTTCTCGAACCGGCCGGTGCCGCGCGGGCGGCCGTCGGGATCGAGCTCCATGATCTCCACGGTGAGGTCGTCGCCGACCTCGGTGATCGTCTGCAGCCAGTTGATCCGGACACCCTCGCGCTCGGCGGCCTCCGCCTCGTCGGCGTGCGCCGGCATCTGCTCGCGGGTGCGCCGGTAGATGATCGTGGTCTCGTCGGCGCCGAGCCGGCGGGCCGTACGGGCCGCGTCCATGGCCGTGTTGCCGCCGCCGTAGACGGCGACCTTGCGGCCGATCAGCGGCCGCTCGCCGCCGGCGACGTCACGCAGGAAGGAGACCGCGTCGACCATCTTGGAGGTGTCCTGGGCCGGGATGTCGACCTTCTTGGACAGGTGGGCGCCGATCGCGATGAAGCAGGCGTCGAAGCCGCCGCGGGCCATCTCGAGGGCCAGGTCGTGCACCGGGTGGTTGCAGGAGATCGTCACGCCCAGGTCGACCAGCCGGCCGATCTCGGCATCCAGGACGTCCCGCGGCAGGCGGTACTCCGGGATGCCCCAGCGCATCATGCCGCCGGGCTGGTCGGAGGCGTCCCGGATCTCGACCGTGTGTCCCAGGCGGGCCAGGTGGTAGGCGGCGGACAGGCCCGACGGGCCGGCGCCGATGACCAGCACCTTCTTGCCGCTGGGATGGGTCGGCTTGTCGAACTCCCAGCCCTTCTCGATCGCCAGGTCGCCGAGGTATCGCTCGACGGCGTGGATGGACACTGACTGGTCCAGCTCCGCCCGGTTGCAGGCGACCTCGCACGGGTGGTAACACACCCGGCCGTGGATGGCCGGGAAGGGGTTGTCGTCCGTCAGCTGGCGCCAGGCGTCGTGCGCCCGGTCCTGCTTGATCAGATACAGCCAGTTCTGGATGTTCTCGCCGGCGGGGCACCCCGCGTTGCACGGGGGGAGCAGGTCCACATAGACCGGTCGGCGAGTTCGCTGGGGGGTGACCCGTCCTTGCGTAGCGCCGAGGTCGGGGAGCTTGGTGACGTCCTTGCGGCTCTGCATGGGGTCAGATTACTACTGCCTGTCGTACGAGAATGACGCCAGTCCGGCCGGTGCCGGGCGCAGGCGCCGTGGACCACCTGTCCGGGTGGTCCACAGCCTCTCCGTGACGTACGGATCACGTCGTAGTGCCGTCCGGGCTGTGGTGAAGATCTCCTCGCCGGCGCTCCCGCCAGGTGGGACGGGCGGGTCCCCCGGACCGGGAGCGAGGCCCGCCCGCGGACTCGGCCCGCCTGGGCTCGAGGCATGGCTGGACACCGCCCCGGAGACCCTGTCGGCACCGACTCCTTCGAACGCCCGGACGCGGGCGACGACCGCGACCACTGGGACCGGATGATCGCCGGCCAGTGGTACGCCTGAGCGGCGCTGCCGGCAGTCGGTCAGCGCGGCCGGTCAGCGCGGTGGGTCAGTGGGTACGGGCCAGGTCGGCGGCGCCGATGATGCCGGCGGCGTTGCCGAGGGTGGCGAGCCGGATGTCGGCGACCGGGCGGTGGGTGGCGGCGGTGAGCGACGCCAGGAAGGCCTCCCGGGCCGGCCGGAGCAGCAGGTCGCCGGTCTCGCTGACGCCGCCGGCGAGGACGAACATCGCCGGGTCGAGCACCGCGGCCAGGTCGGCCATCCCTGCGCCGAGCCAGCCGCCGACCTCCCGGAAGCACTCCAGCGCCGCGGGGTCGCCCTCCCGGGCGGCCTGGGTCACGTGCGGGCCGGTGATCCGGTCGGGGTCGCCGCCGGCCAGCGCGATCAGCCGGGCGGCATGGTGCGGTGCGGTGGCGGCGATCTCCTTCGCCTCCCGGACCAGGGCCCGGCCGCTGGCGTACGGCTCCAGGCAGCCGCGCTGGCCGCAGCCGCAGCGCCGCCCGCCCCGGTCGACCTTCAGGTGGCCGATCTCGGCGGCGATGCCGTGGCTGCCGCGGACGAGCTGGTGGTCGAGGATCACTCCGCCGCCGATGCCGGTGCCCACGGTGATCACCACCGCGGAGTCGGCGTCCCGGGCGGCTCCGAACCGGAACTCACCCCAGGCGGCAGCATTGGCGTCGTTCTCCACCACCGTCGGCAGTCCGCAGCGGTCCTCGATCTCACGGCGCAGCGGTTCGTCGCGCCAGGCGAGGTTCGGGGCGAACAGCACCGTCGACCGGGTCGAGTCGACGAACCCGGCCGCGCCGATCCCGATCGCCCCGACCTTGCCGCCGACGCTGAGGTCGCTGACCAGTTCACCGACGAGGGCGGCGATCGTGGTGACCACCTCTCCGGTGTCGCGCGCCGGGGTGGGGCGGCGGACCGTGGCGAGGATCGTGCCGGCGGCGTCGACCAGCCCGGCGGCGATCTTGGTCCCGCCGATGTCCACCCCGATCGTCGGCCGGGGCGCCGGTGCCGCCGGGTCGGCGACCGGGCTCCCGGCGGTGTCGAGCGTGGCGGGCAGGGCGTGCAAGGTGGACATCGGTGTCTCCAGGCGGTGTGGGGTGCTTCGGTGCCGGCGGGGTGGTGCCGGGGATCTCGGGGCGGCGGGGTGGCCGCGGTGCGGGGCGACCGGTCGCGTGGGGCGGCCGGGGGGCGGTCAGCCCGCCGCGACGGCCTCGTCGGTCTCTTCGGCCTCGTCGTCGGCTCCGGTCGCGGTGGCGGTGAGCGCCTCCGGGGTGACGTGGGCCAGGGCGTACGCCACGGCGCCGAGGACGTGGGCCCGGGCGCCGAGCTCGGCCCGGACGATCTCCAGGGAGCGGACCGCGGCCGGGATGCCGTTCAGCCGGACGGACTCGCCCATCGGGCGCAGCAGCAGGTCCTCGGCCGCGGACAGCTCGCCGCCGACGATCAACCGTTGCGGGTTGACGATGTTGCAGAGGTTGGCGACGGCGACGCCGACCACCCGGCCGGTGTCGCCGAGCACCCGGCGGCAGCCGGGGTCGCCCTCGCGGGCGAGTTCGACGATCCGGGGGATGCCGAGCCGGCCGTGGGTCGGGGTGAGCAGGCCGATCACGTGGGTGGAGTTGGCCACCGTCTCCAGGCAGCCCCGGTTGCCGCACTGGCAGATGGCGCCGTTCTCGACGACCGTGGTGTGGCCGATCTCGCCGGCGGTCCCGGTGGCGCCCCGGAAGATCTCGCCGTTGAGGATGAGTCCGGCGCCGATGCCGGCGGCGAGCTTGAGGTAGACGACGTTGCGGATGTCGCGGCCGGCGCCCCAGGTGGCCTCGCCGAGCGCGCCGAGGTTCGCGTCGTTCTCCACCAGCACCGGCAGGCCGAGCACCTGCTCGGCGGCGGTGGCCAGGTTCACCCCGGTCCAGCCCGGCATCAGGGCGGTGGCGCTGATCATCCCCTCGGCGTCGACCGGGGCGGGGATGGACAGGCAGGCGCCGACCACCCGGTCGCGCGCGATCCCGAGGTCGGCGAGCAGTGCGGTGATGGTGTCGTCGGCGGAGCCGAGCCCCTTGGTCATCGAGTGGCCCTGGGGGAGCGTACGATGCTGCTCGGCCACCACCTCGTGGGCAAGGTTGGCCAGGGCCACGTGCACGTGGTCGCGCCCCATGTCGATCCCGACCACCAGGCCGGCGGACGAGGACAGTGTGACCAACTGGCCGCGGCGGCCCTGCTTGTCGGCCTCCATGTCGACGACGCCCGCCTCGAGCAGCGTGTGGACGATCTTCGACACGGTCGACGGGGCCAGCGACGTACGTCGCGCCAGCTCGGCCTGGGTCAGGGCGCCGCGGCTGCGCAGGGTCTCCAGGACCCGTGCCTCGTTGGCGCTGCGCAGTGCCGACTGGGAGCCACCCGGACCGAAGTCCGCTGAACCTTCATTGGTCGATGACATACCGACAGTAAATCATCAACAACGTTCGGGCGGAAGCCCGGAGGGGCTCGTTCGGTCAAGTGTGTGACCGATAACATGCGCGTCGTGTCGGGGATCGGTCGATCCTCCCAGCGGCTCGATGTTGCCTTCGCTCCTGTACCGCCGGGTGCCGTGGGACAGCGGCGGGGCCGACGCCCGGTGTCGGACGTCGGCCCCGCTGGTGCCGGGTGACCGGTGAGGTCGGAGGGGCGGTCAGCAGCAGCGCGCCCTGGGGTTGCGTCCTTCGGACTCCCAGGAGCAGCGCCAGAACTCCGCCTCGGTGAGCATCGGCTCGTCGGGGTGGGTCCGCAGCTGGTGGCCGACGTAGCGGTCGTACCGGTCCAGCCCCGCGAGCCCACGGATGACGGCGACGGTGCCGCGCCAGGCGCGTTGCACGATGTCACCCTCCGAGGGCTCGTGCACCGGGGCCGAGCCGTCGCCGCGCGCCGCCTCCGTCACGACGGCGAAGCGGGCGCCGGCCCGGTCGGACGGGGTCCCGGTCACAGTTCGTTCTCCTCCTGGACCGTCTGCTGCTGGCTGGCGTGGTGCATGCCGGGCAGCCGGTCGTCGCCGAAGGGGTTGATGCCGGCCGTCTGCCACTCGGCCAGCACTTCCTTCTCCAGCGTAGTCGGCACGAAACCGGCCGGAGCGAAGATCTTCGACGGCACGCCCTCCGCCTCCGCGTCGGGCAGGCCGCCGTGGCGGAGGGCCTTGATCGCGACGCCGACGCCGATCAGGAAGACGATCAGCACCAGCACCGCGTACAGGATCGACAGGGTGCCCTGGACGGTGGTGTTACGGATCACCATGTCGATCTCGTGCGGGGTCTTGGCGGTGGAGAACGTCTGGGCGCCCTTCGCCTTCGCGGCCCGGGCGGCGGCGTTCAGCGCCCAGTAGCCGAGCGACGGGTTGGGGGAGAAGATCTTCTGCCACGACGCCCACATGGTGATGAACAGGTCCCACAGCAGCGGCAGCGCCGGGATCCAGGCCCATCGGAACAGGCCCTTCTTCATCACCACGACGAAGACCACGGTCAGCGCGATGGCGGCGAGCAGCTGGTTGGCGATGCCGAACAGCGGGAAGAGCATGTTGATGCCGCCCAGCGGGTCGGTGACGCCCATCACCACGATGGAGCCCCAGCCGACCACCACGATGGCGGTGCAGATCCAGGCGCCGGGACGCCAGGACGGGTCACGGAACTTGCGCCAGCCGGGGATGTTGGCCAGCGAGTCCGACAGCATGAAGCGCGCCACCCGGGTGCCGGCGTCGACGGTGGTGAGGATGAACAGCGCCTCGAACATGACCGCGAAGTGGTACCAGAACGCCTTCGCCGCGCCGACGACCGGGATCTGGCTGAGGATGTGCGCCATGCCGAAGGCCAGCGTCGGTGCGCCACCGGTACGGGAGATGATCGACTTCTCGCCCACCTCGGCCGCGGCCTGGGAGAACAGTTCCGGCGTCGCCGCGGACAACGGCGTGCCGGCCCCGCTGACCAGGTGCAGCCCGTTCGTGTACGCGGCGGCGGTGGCCGGGGTGCCGCCGGTGAGGCCGAGCGGGGCGTTCATGCCGAAGTAGAGGTGCTGGTCGATCACCGAGGCGGTGATCAGTGCCGAGATCGCGACGAACGACTCGGTCAGCATGCCGCCGTAGCCGATGATCCGGGCCTGCGACTCCTTCTGGATCATCTTCGGGGTGGTGCCCGAGGAGATCAGTGAGTGGAAGCCCGACAGCGCACCACAGGCGATGGTGATGAAGAGGAACGGGAACAGGTTGCCGGCGAACGCCGGGCCCTTGCCGTCCAGGGCGAAGTGGGTGACCGCCGGCATCGACATCACCGGCCGGACGATCAGGATCGCCAGAGCCAGGAAGACGATGGTGCCGACCTTCATGAAGGTCGACAGGTAGTCGCGCGGGGCCAGCAGCAGCCAGACCGGAAGGATCGCGGCGAGGAAGCCGTAGATGGCGATCGCGTACGCCAGCTGGACCGGGGTCAGGGTGAAGATCTGCGCCAGGACCGGGTGGGTGTTGACCATCGAGCCGCCGGCGATCGCGAGGACCAGCAGCACGATGCCGATGATCGACGCCTCGCCGACCTTGCCGGGCCGGATGAAGCGCATGTAGACGCCCATCAGGAAGGCGATCGGGATCGTCATCGCGATCGAGAACACGCCCCACGGGGACGAGGCCAGGGCACCGATGATGACGATGGCCAGCACGGCGATCAGGATGATCATGATGGTGAAGACGCCGATGATGGCGAACCAGCCGCCGACGGTGCCGAGTTCGTCGCGGGCCATCTGGCCGAGCGACCGTCCGTTGCGGCGGATCGACAGGTGCAGCACCATGTAGTCCTGCACCGCCCCGGCCAGCACCACGCCGACGATGATCCAGATCGTGCCCGGCAGGTAGCCCATCTGCGCCGCGAGGACCGGGCCGACCAGCGGGCCGGCGCCGGCGATGGCGGCGAAGTGGTGGCCGAAGAGGACGGCCCGGTTGGTCGGCTCGAAGTCACGACCGTTGGCGAACTCCTCGGCCGGGGTCGCCCGGGTGTCGTCCGGGCGGTGGATCTTGCGCTCGATCAGCGTGGCGTAGAAGCGCAGGAAGATCAGGTACGTGCAGACGGCGGCGAGGACGAACCACACCGCACTGACGTGCTCGCCGCGCAGGGTGGCGATGAAGTACCAGGCGACCGCCCCGACGATGCCGAGGACGGTGAAGAGGATCTTCTGCCCTGCGGAGATCCCCGGCGGTTCGATCACCGCGACCGGGGGCAGGGACGGGTCGGTCTTCAGCTTCTGGCCCGCGTCGCGGGTGACTGACATGACAGCTCCTGGGGTCGTCGGGCCGCCGCGGCCACGGTGGCGCGGGGACCCGGAAAGGACAGAGGGGTGCACACGGATGCAGGCGTCCTCCCCGGAGGCACACGGGATCACCGCATCGTGCAGGCCCCGGGGTGACCGGGGCCGGGCGGGGAGGAGTCGGGAGGGCGGATCACCACGGTGGCACCATGTGATGGTGCTGAAGCGATACCGAGAAGTCCTAGGCCTACCCGGTGCGTGGCGGTTCTCCCTGGCGGGCGTGGTGGCCCGCCTTCCGATCGGTATGACCGGCCTGGCGATGGTCATACTGATTTCTTCCGGTTACGGATCCTATGCCCTCGGGGGCGCGACGACGGCGGCGTACGTGCTCGCGGTCGCGGTCGGGGCACCGCAGATCTCGCGTGCCGTGGACCGGTACGGACAGTCCCGGGTGATGCTGCCCGCGGTGACCCTGTCCGGGCTGGCCGGCCTCGGCCTGGCGTACGCCGCCGCCCACCACGCGCCCGGGGCGCTGCTGGTCGTGCTGGCGGTCGTCGCCGGCGGGGCGCAGGGCTCGATGCCGACCCTGGTCCGGGCCCGGTGGACCCACGTCGCCCGCACCGCCGCCCAGCTGCACACCGCCTTCTCGATGGAGGCGGCCCTGGACGAGATCGCGTTCATGGTCGGGCCGGTGCTGGCCACCTGGCTGGCCACCACCGTCGCGCCGTGGCTGCCGCTGGTCCTGGCCGCCGGCATCCAGGTCGTCGGCGGCTGGATCTTCCTGACCCAGCGGGCCACCGAACCGCCCGCCTCCGGCGCCCCGGCGAAGGGGGCGGCGGCCGGCTCGCTGCTGTCGATCCGGGTGCTGTGGCTGGTCTTCGCCGCGTACCTGATGCTGGGGATCGTCTTCGGCGGGGTGGACGTCTCGACGGTGGCGTACGCCAAGGAGCTGGGCCGCCCGACGACGGCGGGCCCGGCGCTGATGGTGTTCTCGTTCGGCTCGTTCCTCGCCGGGCTGGTCTACGGCAGCCGGCGGTGGCGCGGGCAGCCCTGGCAGCACTTCGCCGGCGGGACGGTCCTGATCGGGCTGGGCGCGGGGTCGTTCTTCTTCGCGACCTCGATCGAGATGCTGGCACTGCTGATGTTCCTCACCGGCCTGACGCTCTCGCCGACCTTCGTCGCCGGCCAGACGCTGGTGCAGCACCTCGTCCCGGCGCAGCGGGTCACCGAGGGGTTCGCCTGGGTGTCGACCTCGATCAACGCGGGCGTCTCGCTCGGCTCCAGCCTGGCCGGGGTGGGCCTGGACCGTGCCGGATCGCCGGGCGGCTTCGCCGTGACGCTGGCGGGGGCCTGCCTGGCGCTGGTCGTCGCGCTGGCCGCCGCGCCGACGCTGCGGCGCCGGACGGCCTGAGCGGCGTACGGGTCCGGAGACGGAGCGGCGGGCCCGGCACACGGGCCGGACCCGCCCTCCGGTGGATCAGGGGTGGGCGCCGGTGAGGGCGCCCGCGGGGATCACTCCTCGCCGTTGGCGGCGCGCTTCAGCGCGGCGCCCGGGGTGAGGCGGACGGCACGCTTGGCCGCGATCTCCATGGTCTCGCCGGTGCGGGGGTTGCGGCCGCTGCGAGCGGCGCGCTCGACGACCTCGAGGGTCAGCAGACCCGGGATCTGGACCTTCTGGCCCCCACGCGCGGCCTCCTGCAGGACGTCGTCGAGGGCGGTGATGGCGCGGTTGGCGTCCTCCTTCGACAGCCCGGCGCGCTCGGCGACGGCGGCGACGAGTTCGGTGCGGTTCATGTGTCTCCTTCAGTGATGGTCCGTGACGCGGCCGCGGGCGACCCCGTCACGGTTCGGCGCTGCGCATCGACACAACGCACATGTCGTAACAACGCAGGATGCTAGTGATCGTGGAGGGCCACTGCAACGGAAAACCGCGCAGACACGCCGATCCGGGGGGTTCCGGGGGGTTCCGGGGGCGTTTCCGGCCCCTTCGACGGACGATCCGGGCGCCCGGCGGGTCCGTACGGCCGGGGTCAGGGCCGGCGCTCGGAGCCGTCGTCGGCGGCCGGGCGGACCGGGAGCGCGGCGACCGCCGCCCCCAACGCGGACGCCGCGCCGGCCGTCGCCGTCGCCAACGCCGGGGCGATCGCGTAGAGCGGCAGCAGGGCGGGCACCACCGCGGAGCCGAGGAACTGCACGGCCATCGTCACCGAGGTGGCGCCGCCGGTGTTCTGCGGGGTGCTGCGCAGCGCCAGGGTGTTGGTCAGGATCCGGCTCGCGGTGCCGGCGGCACCGATCGCCCCGACCAGCACCACGACCAGCGACAGCCACGGCGCCACGCCGACCAGGGCCATCGCCCCCCCGAGCACCAGCAGCGAGAGGACGCCGAACCGCCGGATCCCCCAGGCGTCGGCCAGCCGGCCCGCCAGATTGCCGCTGGCCAGTCCCGCGACGCCGTAGAAGGCGACGACCAGGCCGCGGGCGGTGGGGGACAGCCCGAACCGGTCGGTGGCGATCAGCGCGGCCAGCACCGTGACGCCGGTGGCGCTGACCTGGGCGGCGAAGGCGGCCGCGGAGGACTGGGCGACCCGCGGGTTGGCCAGTGCCCGCCAGTTCGTCGGGCCGCCGGCCCGGCCGCGGCCGGCCCGGCCGGCCGGGGTGACCAGGCCGAGGACCAGCGCGGCCAGGCCGGTGACGACGAAGGCGAACCGGTAGTCGGTGTCGGCCGCCACGCCGCCGACCAGCGGACTGAACGCCTGCCCGGCGGCCTGCATCGAGGCGAAGAGGCCCAACGACCGACCCAGCCGCTGACCGGGCACGAACTCGCTCAGCAGCGACACCAGCACCGGAGTGGTGAAGGCATTGCCGACCCCCTGCAGCGCCCGCCCGGCCATGAAGACCGGCAGCACCGTGCCGGCGGGGAGGTTCTGCGCGAGCAGACAGACCAGCGAGGCCGCGAGGTAGACGGCGTACCCGCCGCGGATCGTCCGGCCCCGTCCCCAGCGCTGGGCGAGCGACCCCGAGACGAGCAGGGCGAAGCAGAACGGCAGCATGTACCAGGTCACCGCCGCGGACGCCGCGGTGAGGTCGGTGCCCAGTCCGTGCGCCAGCTCCGGGAGCATCGTGTTGGTCACCGCGCCGCCGAACGGGCCGAGGAATCCGCCGGCGTACAACGGCCACAGGCGCGGACGGGCAGGGCTCAACGACGACGACATACCCGCCAGGCTAGGGATCGGGGCGGGTGCGCGGACAGGGGTGGCCTCGGGCCGCGGAACAGGGCCCGACCTACAGTGAGGTCATGAACATCGCCATCCCGGTCACCCCCGACGGTCAGGTCGAGCCCCGCTGGGGACGCGCGCCGATCGTCGCCGTCGCCACCGTCGAGGGTGGGCAGGTCACCGACTGGGTGGTCCACCCGGTCGGCTGGGACGTCGCCCACGACCAGGGCACCGAGGGCTCCCACCACGCCCGGGTCGTCCGGTTCCTGCGGGACAACGCGGTCGAGGCCGTGGTCGTCGACCACATGGGCCAGGGCATGCTGCACACCCTCGCCAAGCTGGGCATCCCGGTGCTGCCGGCCCGTACGGCCGACGCGCGCGAGGCCGTCCGGCAGGCCCTCGCCACTCACTGACGCGCCGGCCCGCC
>CAYOBI010000056.1:15967-17609 GCA_964402325.1 uncultured Propionibacteriaceae bacterium
GGGACGGCTCAGAGCATCGGCTGGGCGTGCCAGATCTCGCGCAGGTAGTCGCGCATCGAGCGGTCGGAGCTGAAGTAGCCGGAGCGGGCGACGTTGAGCACCGCGGAGCGGGTCCAGGCCTCCTCATCGGCGTACTTCTCCTCGGCTTTCGCCTGGGCGTCGACGTACGACTGGAAGTCGGCCAGCGCCATGAACCGGTCGTGGTGGGTCAGCGACATCGTCACCGACTCGAACATGCCGCGGTCCCCGTCGCTGAACACCCCGGAGTTGATCAGGTCGATCGCCGCTCGGATGGACGGGTTGGCCTGGTAGTACTCGCCCGGGGCGTAGCCGCGGGCCCCGAGCTCGGCGACCTCCGGCTCGCTCATCCCGAACAGGAAGAAGTTGTCGTCGCCGACCAGCCGGCGGATCTCGACGTTCGCCCCGTCGTCGGTGCCGATCGTCAGGGCGCCGTTGAGGGCGAACTTCATGTTGCCGGTGCCGGAGGCCTCCATCCCCGCCAGCGAGATCTGCTCGGACAGGTCCGCCGCCGGGATCAGCTTCTCGGCCAGGGTGACGTTGTAGTTCGCCGGGAAGGCGATCTTCAGCCGGCCGTCGAGACGGGGGTCGGCGTTGACCGTCTGGGCCACCTGGTTGATCAGGTGGATGATGTCCTTCGCCATCCGGTAGCCGGGGGCGGCCTTGGCGCCGAACACCACGGTGCGCGGGGTCAGGTCGGCGGCCGCCACCTTGCCGGAGAGCACCTGCTCGTAGAGCGACACGACGTGCAGCAGCTTCAGCGTCTGGCGCTTGTACTCGTGCAGCCGCTTGACCATCACGTCGAGCAGGTGGCCGTCGGGCAGGTCGATCCCGTCCCGGTTGCGCAGCAGGGTGGTCAGCCGGTGCTTGTTCCACGCCTTCGCCTCGCGGAAGGCGGCCAGGAAGTCGGCGTCCAAGGCGTACGTCTCGAGCTCCCGGAGACGCTCCAGGTCGGTCACCCAGCCGGACCCGATCGCGTCGGTGATCACGTCCGACAGCTGGGGGTTGGCCATCCGGATGAACCGGCGCGGCGTGACGCCGTTGGTGACGTTCGTGAACCGCTCCGGCCACAGCGCGGAGAAGTCCGGCAGTACCTTGTCCCGCAGCAACTGGCTGTGCAGCTCAGCGACGCCGTTGACCTTGGTCGCGGCGACGGTGGCCAGGTAGGCCATCCGGACGCCCCGATCGGGGTACTCGGTGATGATCGACATCCGCCCGGCGCGCAGCTCGTCACCCGGGAAGGCCTCCCGGACCTCGGCCAGGAAGCGGTCGTTGATGCCGTAGATGATCTCCAGGTGGCGCGGCAGCAGCCGGCCCAGCAGGTCGGTCGACCAGACCTCGAGGGCCTCCGGCAGCAGCGTGTGGCAGGTGTAGGCGAAGCACCGGTGGGTGACCGCCCAGGCCTCGTCCCACTCGAAGCCGCGCTCGTCCATCAGGATGCGCATCATTTCCGGCACCGCGATCACCGGGTGGGTGTCGTTGAGCTGGAAGATGATCCGGTCCGGCAGGTCGTGCAGGTCGAAGCCCTCCTCCAGCTCGTTGTCGATGAAGTCGCGCAGCGAGCAGGCGACGAAGAAGTACTGCTGCTGCAGGCGCAGCTCCTTGCCCTGCGGGGTGGAGTCCT
>CAYOBI010000057.1:0-12826 GCA_964402325.1 uncultured Propionibacteriaceae bacterium
TCATCAGGTCGGCCTGGCGCGGCGAGGCGCGGAAGACCTCCTGGCCCCAGCGGCCCGCGTCGTGCGGGGTGGCGCCGAAGGACATCATCTCGATCGCGCAGCAGGCCAGGCCGAAGGTGGCCGGCCAGAAGGACGCCTTGCGCGCCCAGCCGAACAGCTGTTCGGCGGTGGTCAGCAGGATCCCCTGGGGGATCTTGTCCTCGACACCCATATCAGCACCTCACAATTCGGCCGTTGACGGACGGGGCGGCGGTCATCGGATCCAGACCTGTCAGTCCCACTCCAGACCCCCGCGCCGCCACTCGTAGATGTAGGCCAGGAAGACCAGGCCGATGAAGATCAGCATCTGCACCAGGGCGAAGGACCGCAGCCCGGGCATCTCGAGGGAGACGGCCCACGGGTAGAGGAAGACGACCTCGATGTCGAAGATGATGAAGAGCATCGCGGTGATGTAGTACTTCACCGGGAACCGGCCACCGCCGACCGGCTGGGGCGTGGGCTCGATGCCACACTCGTACGAATCGGACTTGACCCGGTTGTACCGGGACGGCCCGATGATCGCTGACACCAGGGCGACGGTCGCCATCACGGCGCCCATCACCAGCATCAGGATCAACGGAAGGTACATGTTCATCGCCAGGTCCTTTCCTGTGCCGTGTCCATCCTCGCAGCCCTCTCTGTCATCTCCGTCACCGCCCCGGCCCGAATGTACTCAGACCGACGGGGCGATCTTCACGAGGGTGTTGATCACGCGATCGAAGGCGTCTCCGTCGCGCTGGTCGGTGAGCCCGGCCAACAACTTGTGCACCAGCCGCATCAGCGTGTGGCGTGGCAGTCCGTAGTGCACGGCGATCCTCATCACCGTGGGGTTGCCGATCAGCCGGGCGAACACCGCGCCGAGGCGGTAGTACTTGCCCAGCTCGTCCTGCATCAACAGCGGGTAGCCGCGCAGCGCCCGCTCGGCCGAGGCGGTGCCGAAGCCGCGGGACTTCGCGTCGACGATGACCCCGGCGGCGACCCGACCGGCCTGCATGGCCGAGTCGATGCCCTCACCGTTGAACGGGTTGACCATGCCGCCGGCGTCGCCGACCAACAGCAGCCCGTCGCGGTAGTGCGGCTTGCGGTTGAACGCCATCGGCAGCGCCATGCCCTTGATCGGCACCTGGAGGTTCTCCGGGCGGAAGCCCCACTCCTCCGGGGTGTTCTCCAGCCAGGTCCGCATCATCGCGCGGTAGTCGGTCTTCGCGAACGCCGGGGAGGTGTTCAGCATGCCGAGGCCGACGTTGACCGACCCGTCCCCCATCGGGAACGCCCAGCCGTAGCCCGGCAGCAGGTTCGAGGCGCCCGGCTTGCCGTCCCACAGCTCCAGCCAGGACTCCATGTAGTCCCCGTCATGGCGCGGCGAGGTGACGTACGACCGGACGGCCACCCCCATCGGGCGCTTCTCGTCGCGGGTGATGCCCATCGCGACGGCCAGCCGGGAGGAGTTGCCGTCGGCGGCGACCACCACCGGCGCCCGGAACGTACGACCGTCCTTGGTGCGGACCCCGACGATCCGGCCGGCGTGCAGCAGCGGTTCGGTGACGTGGGCACCTTCGACCAGGTGGGCACCGCGGGCGACGGCGTGCCGGGCGAGCAGCTCGTCAAGCTCGGTGCGGCGCCGGGTCATGCCGTAGTGCGGGAAGTCGGCCAGGTCGGGCCAGTCCAGGGTGAACGGGCGGCCGTTGCCGCCGTAGACCCGCAGGCCGCGGTTGTGCACCCAGCCGGCCTCCTCGGAGGTGTCGAGGCCCAGCCGGACGATTTCCTTGACCGCGCGCGGGGTCAGGCCGTCACCGCAGATCTTGTCCCGCGGGAGGGTGGCCTTCTCCAGCAGGGCGACGTCGAGCCCCAGCCCGGCGAGGTGGGCGGCCGTGGTGGACCCGCCCGGACCCGCCCCGACGACGACCACGTCGTGCTCCTCGGATGTGTGCACTCCCCCTGCGGCGGTGGCTGCTGCCTCGCTGGCGGGGGTCATAGAACACTCCTGTGGGGTCGGGGGACGCCCGGGGTCACGCTCCGGGTGCAGACCCAGGGACACCCGAAGTCTACGACTCCCGCCGTGCTGGGGCTAACCCCCACCTGCTGGCGTTCACCCTAGCCAGAGGCCTGTTGGTGAAATGATTACCGCAACACCGACGTGGCGTTATTGATCTGTGACCCCTGGGCAGTGGCCAGGCCCGACGCGACGTACCACACTCGTCCGGCGGCCGGCGGAACGTCACGGTGGCGCGTCGCCGACGGGCTAGAGTGCCGGGGTGATGCCGCCCGCTTCGCTCCCGCCCGTCCCCCGCCTGCGCGCGGTCACCACGCCGATCGAGGATCCGGGGGATCTGCACGCGTACCTGCCGGAGTCCGGCGCCAGCGCCTGGTTCCATCGCGACGAGGGGGTGATCGGGCTCGGCGAGGCGGCCCGGTGCGCGGTGGGGTCGCTGGCCGAGGCCGACGCCTGGTGGCGGGCCGTGGTTGCGGCGATGCCCAGCCCGGGGCCGGACGACCTGCCCTCGGGGGTCGGGCCGCTGGCCTTCGGCTCCTTCACCTTCGACCGGGACCACACCACCCGGAGCTCGGTGCTGGTGGTGCCGGGCCTGGTGCTCGGCAGCCGGGACGGCCGGCACTGGATGACCCGGATCGCCCCGGTCGACCGGCCGCTGCCGGCGGCCGTCCTGCCGCCGCGCACCGCCGCCCCGACCGGTCCCGGCGAGGTCTCCTGGTCCGACGGCGCGATGTCCGGCCCGGACTGGGAGGAGGCGGTCGGCACCGCGGTGCGCCTGATCGGCGAGGGCCGGCTGCAGAAGGTGGTGCTGGCCCGCGACGTGGTCGCCAGCACGCCCGACCGGATCGATCCGCGCTGGCTGGTGGAGCGGCTCGGGCCGCGCTATCCGCGCTGCTGGACGTTCTGGGTCGACGACATGGTCGGCGCCACCCCGGAGATGCTGGTCCGGGTGGACCAGGGACTGGTCACCTCCCGGGTGCTGGCCGGCACCATCTGGCGCGGTGCGATGGGCCCGAAGCGGCGGACCACCGGGGAGACCGGCCGGCGCGGTGTGGAGGACACCCTGTCCTCCACCGCGATCGCCGAGGTGCTCTCCCAGTCCGACAAGAACCTCGGCGAGCACGCCCTCGCGGTCGAGTCGGTGGCCCGGGCACTGGCGCCGCACTGCACCAGCATGAACGTGCCGGAGACCCCGTACGTCCTGGAGCTGCCGAACGTCATGCACCTGGCCACCGACGTGAACGCGGCCGTACGCCCCGGGACGACCGCGCTGGCCCTGGCGGCGGCGCTGCACCCCAGCGCGGCGGTGTGCGGCACGCCGACCGACGTGGCCCGGGCCACCATCGCCGAGATCGAGGGGCTGGACCGGGGCCGCTATTCCGGCCCGGTCGGCTGGATCGACGCACACGGGAACGGCGAGTGGGGCATCGCCCTGCGCTGCGGGCGGCTGCTGCCCGACGGGCACGGGATGCAGCTGTTCGCCGGCTGCGGGATCGTCGCCGACTCCGAGCCGGCCAACGAGCTGGCCGAGTCCAACGCCAAGCTGGTCCCGATGCGCGACGCGCTCGAGGAGCAGCGGGACTGACACGCGGCTCCGGAGCCTACGCCCGGGGCGTCAGCGGAACGGCAGCGCCCGGCTGTACTGGATCGGGAACCTGCTCGGCCCGCCGTCCAGGTGCGCCTCCCAGCGGGCCGGGGCGTACGGGTCGCGGAGCAGTTCGCGGGCGACCATCACGGCGTCGGCGCGGCCCTCGACCAGCACCGCCTCGGCCTGGTCGGCGTCGACGATGATCCCGACCGTGCTGACCGGGATCGAGACCGCCTCCTTGATCCCCTCGGCGAACCGCACCTGGTAGCCGGGACCCAGCCGGGTCGGCCGGGAGCGGGGCGAGAGGCCGCCGGTGGAGACGTCGATCAGGTCGACGCCGTGCTGCTCCAGCAGGGTGGCGAACCGTCGGGTCTGCTCCAGGGTCCAGCTGTCCTCCGCAAGGCCGTTCTCCTCGAACCAGTCGGTGGCCGACACCCGGTAGAACACCGGGACGTCGGGGCCGACCTCGTCGCGGACGGCGTCGACGACGGCCAGCGGCAGCCGGACCCGGCCCTCGAAGGAGCCGCCCCACTCGTCCGTGCGCCGGTTGGTGACCGGGGAGCAGAACTGGTGCAGCAGGTAGCCGTGCGCGCCGTGGATCTCGACGGTGTCGAAGCCGGCCTCCAGCGCCCGGCGGGCGGCGGAGCGGAAGCCCTCGATCACCGAGACGATGTCGGCGGCGGTCATCGCCCGCGGGGTGGCGTGCTTGTCGTCGAACGGCTCAGCGCTCGGACCGACCGGCGTCCAGCCGCCGTGCTGGGCGGGCACCGTGCCGACCCCGGCCCACGGCTGCCAGGTGCCGGCCTTGCGGCCGGCGTGGTTCAGCTGGATCCCGACCCGGGCGCCGAGCCGGTGGCACAGGTCGACGATCGGCGCGAACGCGTCGGCCTGCACGTCGTTCCACAGCCCCAGGTCCCACGGCGAGATCCGCCCCACCGGCAGCACGCCGGTGGACTCCACCATCACCAGGCCCGCCCCGCCGCCGGCCCGGGACGCCAGGTGCTGCAGGTGGAAGTCGGTCGGGCACCCTGCCGAGGCGCCGGACGGGGCCGCCGAGTACATACACATCGGGGACATCCAGACGCGGTTCGGCAGGGTCGTGCCCCGCAGGGTCAGAGGCGTGAACAGCTGCGACATGCGACGAGGGTAGCCCCGGCCGGGGGGCGCCCGAGGCCCGGCCGGGCGGGGCGTACGCGGCCCGTACGTGGCATATTGGGCCCGTGCCCCGAGGAGACGACAAGACCGACTACCGTGCGACGCTGGCGAAGCGGCGCCACGACGTGGCGACGATGTTCGACGGGGTGGCCCGCCGGTACGACCTCGCCAACGACGTCCTGTCGTTGGGCCAGGTCCGCTGGTGGCGCGAGGCCACGAAGCACGCGCTCGACCCGCGGCCCGGCCAACTGATCCTCGACCTGGCCGCCGGCACCGGCACCTCGAGCCTGTCCTTCGCCGAGTCGGGCGCCACCGTGGTGCCCACCGACCTGTCGCTGGGCATGCTGCGGGTGGGCAAGGAGCGCCACCCCGAGCTGTCGTTCATCGCCGGCGACGCGCTGCGGCTCCCGTACGCGGACGGCGCCTTCGACGCGGTGACCGCCTCGTACGGGCTGCGGAACATGGAGGACACCCTCGGCGCGCTGACCGAGCTGCGCCGGATCACCAAGCCGGGCGGCCGGATCGTGATCTGCGAGTTCTCCACCCCGACCTGGGCCCCGTTCGCCACCGCCTACAAGGAGTACCTGATGGAGGCACTGCCGCGGATCGCCACCGCGGTCTCCTCCAACCCGTCGGCGTACGTCTACCTGGCGGAGTCGATCCAGGCCTGGCCGGACCAGGAGGACCTGGCCGCGCTGTTCGTCGAGGCCGGCTGGCGCGACGTCCAGTGGGAGAACCTCACCGGCGGCATCGTCGCGGTGCACCGCGCCTGGGCCTGAGCGGCACCCGATGGCAGGACTCGTCCTCGACGCGTACGCCGCGCGCAGCTGCGCGGTGAAGACGCACAACCTCTTCGATCCCCGGGTACACCCGGCGACCCCGCCGGTGGACCCGTCGGTCGAGGAGAGTTTCGACAACGGGCCCAGCCACGCCGATCGGGTGATCGCGGCGCTCCTCGCCGCCGCCCGGACGACCGGGCGCCCGCAGGTGGTGGACCTGCGCGGCAGCGAACATGCCTCCTGGGCCGCGCGTGAGGCGGAGTGCCGGGCCGCGATGCTCGGCGGCGCCGACGTGATCGTCCACGGCATCGTCCCGCTGGACCTGGCCGGCCACCGCAGCGGCCGCGCCGACCTGTGGGTGCGCGGGGCCGACACCCCTGACGGGCGGCCGGGCTACCACCCGGTGGAGATCAAGGCGCACCGGGTGCAGGAGCTGCGCCGCTCCGGCCGGGACCACACCTTCGCCGTGCCGGTCTCCGCACTCGGCACCCCGTCCCCGTTACAGGCCCGCCCGGCGGACTCCCGCGCGGTCCGGGTGAACAGCCGGGAGAGGGACCTGCTCCAGGTCGCGCACTACTGGCGGCTGCTGGAGTCGGCCGGGTTCGCCGCGGCCGGGCGACGGCTCGCCGGCGTGATCGGCACCGACGACGTGCCGGGACTGGGCGTGGCGATCACCTGGATCGACCTGGACGAGCCGCTGGTCCGGACGTTCTCCCGTCACGCCCCGGAGGGCTGGACCCGGCGCAGCATCCTGGAGCGCTACGACCACGAGCACGACTTCCGGGTCCGGGTCGCCCGGGTCGCACTCCGGCAGGCCGACCCCGAGCCGCCCGAGCCGCTGGTGCTGCCGATCGTCAACAAGGAGTGCGCGCGCTGCGACTGGTGGGAGACCTGCCGGCCCCGGCTGGACGATCACGACCTGAGCCTGAAGATCGACAAGTCACCGCTCGACATCCGCGAGATCTCGGTGCTGCGCGGGCTCGGGATCAACACCATCGACGATCTGGCCGCGATCGACCTCGCCGACCTGATGCCCCGCTACCTGCCGGAGGTGCAGCACCGGCCCGGCGCCGACCGCCGCCTCGAGCTGGCCGCGCACCGGGCCCGACTGATGGCCTCCGGCCGCAGCCTGGAGCGGCTCACCACCGGCCCGATCGACGTGCCGCGGGCGGACCTGGAGATCGACCTCGACATCGAGAACGCAGAGGACGACCGGGTCTATCTGTGGGGCTTCCTGGTCACCGACACCGTCTCGGGCGAGCGCTACTACCGGCACTTCAGCGCCTTCACCGACCTCGACGACGCCGCCGAGGACCGGCTCGCGGTCGAGGCGATGGCCTGGCTGCTGGGGATGGCCGACGGCTCCCGGTCCGTCCGGGTCTACCACTACTCGGCGTACGAGGTGACCCGGCTGGCCAGGCTGGCCGAGCGCAGCGGCGACGGCGTGCTGGCGCGGGCCCGGGAGTTCGCCCGGGACCACTTCGTCGACCTGTTCGGCACCGTCCGGGAGCACTGGTTCGGCACCCACGGGCTGGGGCTGAAGGTGGTGGCCCACGAGGGCGCCGGCTTCACCTGGCGGGACGACGATCCCGGCGGCCTCAACTCACAGGCGTGGTTCGACGAGGCGGTGCACGCCGACGACGGGGAGGAGCGGGACGCCTCCCGCAGCCGGGTGCTGGAGTACAACGAGGACGACGTACGCGCCACCGCGGCGCTGCGGGACTGGCTCGCCTCGGCCTGACCGTCGGCCGGGCCGGCGTTCCTCAGGGCGGGCTGTTTCCTGAGAGTGTGGTCTTTCGGTCATGGGCCACCCGGTGGGCTCTGGTTAGGGTGGAGGAGCCTCGCCGTGGATGCCGCCACGGCGGCCCGCTCCACCGCACGGAGGACGTCGCCATGCCCGACACCAACCCCCGGATCATCACCTTGGCCCTGGCGGGCTTCGTGGCCGCCTTCCTGCTGGGCGGCTGGCTCACCGGCACCATCGGCGGCGCCGGGTGGGGCCCCTCGCTCGCGATGGCCGCAGCACTCGGCATCGCCGGCGCCGGCCTGCAGCTGCTCCTGCTGGCGGTCCGCCGGCGCCGGGAGCTGGAGGGCCCGGAGGCCTGACCCGCTGCGTCAGGCCGGCCGGACCAGGGCCCGGAGCCGGGCCTCGAGGTCGCGCCGGTCGGTACGGCTGATCGGCACCTCGAGCAGTTCCCGCCCCTGCACCGGCGCGGACAGCGCCGCGGCAAGCTCCTCGCGCCCACCGATCCGACGGTGCCGCCAGCCGTACGCCGTGGCGAGGGCGGCGAAGTCGACCCCGTGCGGGGTGGCGAAGAGCCGCTCGAAGGCCCCCTCGTACGCTCCGGCGTCGTAACGCGGGTCGCCCTGCTCGAGGGTGTGGAAGATCGCCCCTCCGTCGTCGTTGACCAGCACCACCCGCAGGTCGGGCAGTTGCTCGGTCGGGCCGATCAGCAGGCCGCCGGCGTCGTGGGCCAGCGAGACGTCGCCGACCAGCGTGGTGACCGGCCGGCCGGTGCCGATCGCGGCGCCGGTGGCGGTGGAGACCAGGCCGTCGATGCCGGACAGGCCGCGGTTGCCGAGCACCATCCCGGGGGTGGCCAGGGTCGGCGCGAGGTCGGCGTCGCGCATCGGCTGGGAGTTGCCGAGCAGCAGCAGGTCCTCCGGGGGCACCGAGGCGACCACCGCCGCGGCGATCTCCGGGCCGGTCAGCGCGGGCTGTGCAGCGAGCAGGGCGGCCACGTCGGCGCCGACCCGCCGGTCCCCCTCCTGCCAGGTGGCGAGCCAGTCCGGGTCGCCGGCTGGCAGCAGCACCTCGTCGGCGACGACGGCGGCGTGCAGGCCGACGTCGCTCCACTCCGAACCGTCCGCGACCACGACCACCTCGACGTCGGTCCGGGCCAGCAGCCGCATCACCGGCCGCGACAGCGTCGGGCGGCCGTACACCACCACCCGTTCGATCCGGCCGGCCAGCGGCGTCTCGAGCAGCAGCCGGTAGCTGCCCAGGGCGGCGCCGGTGCGGGCGTTCGAGGCCGGGCCGGCGAGCAGCGGCACGCCGGCCTCCTCGGCGGTGCGCCGGGCCCGGGCTCCGGTGGCCTGGGTGCCGCTGCCGACCAGGACGACGGTCCGCGGACCGGGATCCAGCTCGGTGAGCATGCCGGCACCGAGCGGGGCGATCGCCGGCGCCTCGACGTCGAGCCAGGACAGGTCCTCGTCGGCGGCATCGGGGACCAGCGGCTCGGCGAGCCGTACGTTCAGGTGGCCGGGGCCGGGTTGGCGGCTGCGCAGGCCGGTGGCGGCAGCGAGCACCCGGGCGACCTGGTGGCGGACGGCCCTCGCGCCGGAGTCGGCCTCGAGGTTGGCGTCGGCCCTGACGAAGCTGCCGAAGATCCCGATCTGGTGGGTGGTCTGGTTGGCGCCGGAGTCGAGCATGCCGTTGGGCCGGTCGGCGGACAGGGCGATCAGCGGCACGCCGGTGTGGGCCGCCTCCATCAGGGCGGGCAGCAGGTTGCCGACCGCGGTGCCCGAGGTGGTCAGCACCGGCACCGGGCGGCCGGTGACCCGGGCGATGCCGTACGCCGTGAATCCGGCGACCCGCTCGTCGACCCGTACGTGCAGCCGCAGCCGGCCGGCGACCGCGGCCCGGTGCGCGGCCAGCAGCAGCGGCGTGTTCCGGGAGCCGGGGGCGACGACCAGGTGCTCGACGCCGTTGGCGACGAGCTGTCCGATGACGGCGCGGGCCAGGACGGTGGACGGGTTCATGCGGCCTCCCTGGGGGTGGGGCGGCCGGCGGTCGGTCCGGCCGTGGACTCACCGGCTCAGGCTAGCCGTCTCCTCGAGCCGGCGGGCCCATCCGGCGCGAGTCGCCGGGTCGGCGGCGAGCGCGGCCAGCCGGGCGGGGGTGGGGACCGGCCGGCGGACGTCCAGCCAGCCGTCCACGGCGACCAGCGGCTCGTCGACCACGTCGTCGACCAGCAGCCGGGAGGTGTTCAGGCCGCAGGCGTACGGCAGCTCGGGCAGTGCGGCGGCCAGGGCGAGGCCGGCGGCCAGCCCGACCGAGGTCTCCAGGGCGCTGGAGACGACGACGGGCAGGCCGAGCCGTTCGGCCAGCTCGAGGCAGGCCCGCACCCCACCGAGGGGCTGCACCTTCAGCACCGCGACGTCGGCCGCCTCCAGCGCGACCACCCGCTCCGGGTCGCCGGAGCGGCGGATCGACTCGTCGGCGGCGATCGGCACGTCGAGGCCGTCGTGGGCGAGCTGGCGGCGCAGCGCGGCGAGGTCCTCGGTGGTCGGGCAGGGCTGCTCGGCGTACTCCAGCTCGAACCGGGCCAGCACCCCGAGGTGGCGGCGGGCGGTCGGCACGTCCCAGGCGCCGTTCGCGTCGATCCGCAGGTGCCCGCCCGGCCCCAGGGCGTCGCGGACCGCCTCCAGCCGGGCGATGTCGTCGCCGATGTCGGAGCGCGGGTCGGCGACCTTCACCTTGGCCGTACGGCAACCGGAGCTCGTCACGATGGCGTGCGCCTGCTCCGGCGCGACCACCGGCACGGTGACGTTGACCGGCACCCGGTCCCGCACCGGCGCGGGCCACTCCTCGGTGGCCGCCTCGCGCGCCGCCCGCAGCCACGGGACGATCTCGGCGCCCGAGTAGTCGAGGAACGGGCTCCACTCCGCCCAGCCGGCCGGTCCCCGCCAGAGCATGCCCTCGCGGACGTCGATGCCCCGGAACCGGGTCCGCAGCGGGATCGACCAGACGTACGTCTCCATGACGCGACCCTATGACTCCTGAAGGCGGCGTCGGCACCCTGTCAGGGCGTGTGCCGAGCGCCTCCGGGCCAGGTTCGTCGCCGGGCGACACGCCGCGGCGTCGTACCCTTGCCGGGTGCCCACTCCCCCGCTGCGCCTGCTGCCGACCGCCGGGCTGTCCGCCGACGAACTGACCGCCGCCTTCGCCGGCGCGCTGGACGGGGCGTACGTGCTGGCGCCGCTGCCGCCCGACCCGGTCGAGGAGGCGGCGGTGCGCCGGATGCTCGCCGCGGCCGAGGCGCCCGGGGCGGTGCCGGACGGCGTGGCGCTGGTGGTCGCCACCTCCGGCTCCACCGGCACGCCCAAGGGCGTGATGCTGTCGGCGGGCGCGATCCGGGCCGGGGCGGGTGCGACCGATGCGCGGCTCGGCGGGCCGGGTGAGTGGTCGCTGGCGCTGGGCGCGCACTACGTCGCCGGCGCGATGGTCGTCTGCCGGGCGCTGCTGGCCGGCGAGGCGCTGCACCTGGCCCCGCCACACCTGGACCACCTCACCGCGGCGACCGTACGTCCCGGGGCACGGCACTACCTGTCGGTGGTCCCCACCCAGCTGGCCCGGCTGCGGGACGACGAGCGGTCGCTGGCGGCGCTGGCGGGGTTCGACGCGATCCTGCTCGGCGGCGCCGCGGTCGACCCCGCGCTGCTGGCCGGGCTGCGTGACCGAGGGCTGCGGCTGGTCACCACGTACGGGATGAGTGAGACCAGTGGCGGCTGCGTCTACGACGGGAGGCCGCTGGACGGGGTGACGGTCAGCGCCGACCCGGCCGACGGCCGGCTCACGATCGTCGGACCGGTGCTGTTCTCCGGCTACCTGGGGCGGCCCGAGCTGACCGGTGAGGTGCTCCGGCCCGATCAGGACGGCCGTCCGGCACTGCTCACCGGGGATCGTGGCGAGGTCGCCCCCGACGGGACCATACGGGTGCTCGGCCGGCTCGACGATGTGGTGATCTCCGGTGGCCTGAACGTCGACCTGGCGGCGGTGCAGGCCGCCGCCCGGCGGGTGCTGGACACCACCGACCTGGTCGCCGTCGGGGTGCCCGACCCGGTCTGGGGGACCCGGGTGGTCGTCGTCACCAGCCGCCGGACCTCTCTGGCGGGTCTGCGGGAGGCCCTCGCCGGCGACCTGGCCCACCATGCCCTGCCGCGGGGGCTGGGCCGTCTGGAGGTGCTGCCGACGACCAGTAGTGGCAAGATCAACCGTCGAGCCGTGATCGCGGCCTGGGGTTCGATGGACGAGGAGACGGTGTGACGACGGTCGGGGATTGGGTCGAGGGTGCCCGGCTGCGGACCCTGCCGGCGGCGTTCAGCCCGGTCATGGCCGGCACCGGCGCGGCGATCGCTGCCGGGTCGTTCCGCCCGGTGCACGCGGTGCTCGCCCTGGTCGTCGCGCTGGCCCTGCAGGTCGGCGTGAACTACGCCAACGACTACTCCGACGGCATCCGCGGCACCGACTCGGCCGAACGGGTCGGCCCGCAACGCCTGGTCGGCTCCGGCGCCGCCCCCGCCGCGGTGGTGAAGCGGGCCGCGTTCGGCTGCTTCGGCGTCGCCGGGCTCGCCGGCCTGTCCCTGGTGGTCCTCACCGGCCAGTGGTGGCTGCTGCTGGTCGGCGTCGCCAGCGTGCTGGCCGCCTGGTACTACACCGGCGGCAAGCACCCGTACGGCTACCAGGGGCTGGGCGAGATCTTCGTCTTCCTCTTCTTCGGGCTGGTCGCCGTCTGCGGCACCACCTACGTCCAGGTCGGCGCGGTCACCCTGCCCAGCCTGTTCGCGGCGATCGCCATCGGTGCCCTGGCCTGCGCGATCCTGGTGACCAACAACCTGCGCGACATCGCCACTGACGTCGTCGCCGGCAAGCACACCCTGGAGACCCGGCTCGGCGACCGCGGCAGCCGGATCTTCTTCGTCGTGCTGCTCGCCGTCACCGCGCTCTCCGTCGTCGGCGTGGCGGCCACGTCCGGGCGCTGGTGGTCGCTGCTCGGGCTGGCGTTCGTCCTGCCGCTGGCCGGCCCGACCCGCGCACTGCTGGCCGGCGCGACCGGCCTGCCGCTGGTGCAGGTGCTGAAGATGACCGGCATCGCCGAACTGGTCGCCGCCGCCGGCCTGCTGGTCGGGCTGGCGATCCCGGCCTGAGTGCGGGGCGTCCGGAGGGCTGCGCAGGGCTGCCCGGGGACTGCTCGGCCGCCTACAATTCCGTCATGATGCGCTACCTGCCCATCCTGATCGCCATCATGCTGGCGATCTACTGCATCACCGACCTGGCCCAGACCGAGCCGGTGAAGGTGAACTTCATGCCGAAGTGGATGTGGTTCGTGGCGATCGTCGTGCTCCCGTTCGTCGGCGGGCTGGCCTGGCTGATCTTCGGCCGCGGGCCGTTCGGCGGCGGAGGAGGGGGCGGCGACCCGCGGGACCGGGCCCCCGACAACGACCCGGAGTTCCTCCGCCGGCTCTGACCCGCCGGCTCCCGTCACCGTT
>CAYOBI010000057.1:12926-14885 GCA_964402325.1 uncultured Propionibacteriaceae bacterium
GACAACGACCCGGAGTTCCTCCGCCGGCTCTGACCCGCCGGCTCCCGTCACCGTTCACCAATCAGCCCTGGGCACGTGTCCCGGACCCTACTGAGGCAACCCTTACTCAGGCAAGGCTTGCCTTATTTCTCGCCCGGACGTCCCGCTCTCCGGCACCAGCGACGCGGCGATGATCCGCGCGGCGGTCTCGTCGTCGGGGGCCTCGGCCGCGGCCAGCCGGGCCTCGACCGCGCGGCGGTAGGCCGCCTTCTCCCGGTCCAGGGTCGCCCGGTCCCAGCCGAGCAGCGGCGCGACGATCCCGCCGGTCTCGTCCAGCGCGGCGCAGCCCCCGTCGGGTTGCTCGACGGCGAGCCGGACCCGCCGCTCCAGCACGTCGGTCAGATGCAGGGCCCCCTCGTGGGTCACGGCGTACGCCACCTCGGCGCGCAGGTAGTCGGGCGCGGCAGCGAGCGGGCGGCCCAGGCCGGGGTCGTCGCGGACCAGGTCGGCGAGCACGGTGAGTTCCGAGCCGTAGCGGGAGAGCAGGTGCTCGGTCCGGTGCCGGTCCCAGCCCATCCGGCGGGCGACGGGGCCGGCCTGGGCCCGGGTCGCCTCGTAGCCGACGGCGCCGACGAGCTGGATCCGGCGGGTGATCGACGGCTGCACCCGGGCCCGTTCGGCGCCGAGGGCGACATCGACCGCATCCTCGGCCATCCGACGGTACGTGGTCAGCTTGCCGCCGGCGATCACGGACAGGCCGGGCGCGACCCGGGCGACGATGTGCTCGCGGGACGCCTTCGCCGACTCCCCGGGCGTCGACCGGTGCGGCTGGACCAGCGGACGCAGCCCGGCGTACGACGCGAGGATGTCGTCGCGGGTGAGCCGGGAGCGGAGCACCGCGTTCGCGTGCTCGAGGATGTAGTCGATGTCGGCCGCGGTCGCCACCGGGTGCTCGGGCTGCCCCGTCCAGGTGGTGTCGGTGGTGCCGATCACCCAGTGGTCGGGCCACGGGATGATGAACAGCACCGACTTCTCGGTCCGCAGGAACAGGCCGGTCCGCCCCCGGATCCGCTCCTTGGGGACGACGATGTGGACCCCCTTGGAGGCCAGCACCTTCAGCCCGCGGGTTGGCGGGCCGGCCAGCTGCTCGGTCTGCTCGGTCCACACCCCGGTCGCGTTGATCACGTGCCGGGCGCGGACGGTGATCTCCCGGTCGGCTTCCAGGTCGTGCAGCACCGCGCCGGTGACGACCCCGTGGCGGCGGGTGAACGCGACGACGCGGGTGCGCGGGGCGGCCAGGGCGCCGTACGAGACGGCGGTGCGGACCAGGTCGACGACCAGGCGGGCGTCGTCGACGCGGGCGTCGTAGAAGCGGATCGCGCCGGTCAGCCGGCCGGGGCGGATGTCGGGGAAGATGCCGAGCGTGCCGGCCTTGTCGTAGTGGCGCTGGATCGGGACGTGACCGCCGTGGAAGCGGGCGATCAGGTCGTAGAGGCCGATCCCCAGCGCGCTGTAGCCGCGTTCGACCAGCGGGATCCGCAGCGGCCAGAGGAACGGCTGGGCGTGCACCAGGTGCGGGGCGATGGTGTCGAGCAGCAGCCCGCGCTCCTCGAGGGCCTCGGAGACCAGGCCCAGGTCGAGTCGGTAGAGGTAGCGAAGTCCGCCGTGGACGAGCCGGGAGGACTGGGACGAGGTGCCGGCCGCCCAGTCCTGCATCTCCACCAGACCGGTACGCAGTCCGCGGGTGACCGCGTCGAGGGCGATCCCGGCGCCGGTGACGCCGCCACCGACGACGAGGAGGTCGAGGCCGCCGTCGTCGGCCATCTCCTCGAGGGAGCGTGATCGGGACTGTGCGGTGAGCATGGACTCCTTCACGGGCACCACTATGCCAGCGCCGCCCCGCCGGCACCGGGACGGCCGGAGGGCTCAGAGGACGGCGATCGCGTGCACGATGCCGACCACCACCGCCACCGCGGCGGT
>CAYOBI010000057.1:14985-16980 GCA_964402325.1 uncultured Propionibacteriaceae bacterium
CTCAGAGGACGGCGATCGCGTGCACGATGCCGACCACCACCGCCACCGCGGCGGTGCCGTAGCCGACGGCGAGGACGGTCTGGATCGCGCGGGAACGGGGGCTGGCCGACCCGGTCCGGGTGAGCGCGAGGTGGCCGGCGACGATGCCGGGGACCGGTCCGAGGATCAGGCCCCAGACGGCGGTGGTGGTCATCGCGGCGACCCCGCCGGGGCCGACCAGCAGGACGACGATCGTGCCGAGCACCGCCACCACGGCCAGGCCGACCAACACGCCGGCGACGACGGTCCACGGGCCGGCCCCGCTGCGCTGGGCGCCGGTGCCGGGCAGGTCCTCGTCCTGCTCGAGGCGGGCGCGGGAGTGCCGGTAGCTGTAGCCGAAGTAGATCGTCAGCCCGACCAGCAGCCACACCACGAACCGCAGCCAGGTCTCGACGGCCAGGTTGGCCATCAGCCACAGGCAGAGCACGCCGGAGATGATCGGCAGCCCCGGTGACCACGGGACGGTGAAACCGCGCTTCAGGTCCGGATAGCGGCGCCGCAGCACGGGCACGGCGAAGCTGACCAGGACGAAGGCCGACAGGGTGCCGATGTTGATCATCTCGGACAGCTGGTCGACGTCGGCGAAAGCGGCGATGATCGCCACGACGACGCCGCTGAGGATCTGCAGCCGGGCGGGGGTGCCGCGGCTGGACGTGTGCGACAGGCCGCGCGGGAGCAGGCCGTCGCGGCTCATCGCGAAGACCACCCGGGCCAGGCCGAGCAGCAGCACCATGATGACCGTGGTCAGGCCGATCAGGATGCCGATGGTGATGATGGTGCCGACCCAGTTGGCGCCGACCAGCCGGAACGCGGTGGCCAGCGACGGCGACTTCTCCTGCGCCATCTCCTTGTAGCTGACCATGCCGGTGACGACGATGGTGACCGCGACGTACAGCACGGAGACCAGGGCCAGGCCGCCGAAGATGCCGCGCGGCAGGGTGCGCTGCGGGTCCTTGGCCTCCTCGGCGGTGGTGGCGACGATGTCGAAGCCGATGAACGCGAAGAACACCAGGGCCGCCGCACCGAGCAGGCCGTACACGCCGTAGCGGGTGGGTTCGGCGCCGGAGAGGAAGGCGAACAGGCTCTGGGTCATCACACCGGACGCATCGGCGCCGGCCGGCTCGGCCGGGGGCATGAACGGGGTGAAGTTGGCGACCTTCACGTAGAACGAGCCGGCCACGATGATGAACAGCGTGATGCCGATCTTGATCACGGTCAGCACGCCGTTGACCCGGGAGGTCAGCTTGGTGCCGAGCACCAGCAGGACGGTGAACACGGCGACGATCAGCACCGGCGGCCAGGACGCGGTCAGCCCGCCGATCGGGATCTCCGTCGGCAGGTCGACGTGCAGGAACTGGAAGACGTTGTGGACGTAGATGCCCCAGTACTTCGAGATCACCGAGGCGGCCATCAGCATCTCGAGGATCAGGTCCCAGCCGATGATCCAGGCGATCAACTCCCCCAGCGACACGTACGAGAACGTGTACGCCGAGCCGGACACCGGGATGGTCGAGGCGAACTCCGCGTAGTTCATCACCGCGAGCCCGCAGACCACCGCGGCGATCAGGAAGGAGACGATGACCGAGGGGCCGGCGTACTTGGCGGCGGCCTGCGCCCCGACCGAGAAGATGCCGGCTCCCACCGCGACGGCGACGCCCATCACGGCGATGTCCCAGGCGGACAGCTCCCGCCTCAGGCTGCGTTCCGGATCGGCCAGGTCCGCCTGGACCTCACCGATGGTCTTCTTCACGAAGAGACTCATGCATCCACCTCATTCTCGGGTCCGAACGCACTACTACGACCTCCGGACAGGTCAACGCTACCGGCGCGGTCATCTGCACTGCCCGACGTCTCGCCCCGGACACACCGCCGTAACACGATGGCCACGGCGTCGTGCCGTCGTCAAGCATCGGGGTGTCCGGGCGCCCGGTGAAGGCCGTCGGTCGGACGCCTGAG
>CAYOBI010000058.1:0-1256 GCA_964402325.1 uncultured Propionibacteriaceae bacterium
TGCTCGAGCCGACGATCCATACCGGGTGGCTGAAGCTCAGCCCAGACCCGCCGGATCCACCACCAGCAGATGGCCCCGCCGTGGAATCGTACGCACCACGCGCCCGTCGGGCAGGGCGGCGCGCAGCCGATTGATCGCCACGTCGAGGGCGTGCGGGGTGGTGCCGGGGGACAGCTCCGCCAACAGGCCCTCCCGGCTCACCACATGACCGGGTGTCGCCGCCAGGCGACGCAGGATCCGCATCGACCCCGGGGACAGGTCGACGGGCTCACCGTCCACGATCACCGCGTGGCCGCGCAGCTCCAGGGGGCCGGCGCCGGTGGCGACGATCCGGCAGCGCGCCGACGTGAGGAAGTCGGTGACCTCCTTGATCATCGCGCCCATGCGGTGCCGTTCGGGGTACTGCACCGGCACGCCGAGCTCCTCCAGCGGTCCCGCGGTGACCGGCCCCACCGCCGCCGCGACGACCTCGCCGGAGCGCAGTGACTCGAGCAGCCCGTCCAGGGCGCCGATGTCGCGGGCCCGATCGAGCAGGGCATCCACGGCCGGTGCGCTGGTGAACGTCACGACGTCCAGCGCGCCGCGCGCCACGGTCTCGATCAGCTGGTCGAGGGGGGCGAGGTCCTCCCCGGACAGCCACCGATAGGGCTCCACGGCCAGGACGGTGGCCCCGGCCTCCCGCAGCCGCTCGAGCTGGTGGTGGTCGGTGTACCCGTGCAGTTGCACGACGATCGTCTTCCCGGCCACACCCTCGGCCAGCGCCAGGTCGACCAGTTCGGCGGTCAGTTCGCCGTCCGGGGCCCCGGCGTCGTCGAGCCCGAGGGCCCGGACCTGCCCACGGGCCTTCGTCCCGCGGATCATCAGCCGGGACCGGCCCAGCACCTCGACGAGGTCGTCCATCAGCCCCGCGGCGTCGGCTGCCTCGGCCCACCGGCGCATGCCGTACGCGGTCGACACGATGGTGATGTCAGGTCGGGTGGCCAGGACCTGACGGGTGTCGGCCAGCAGCGCGGTGTCCTCGGCGACCGGGCCGATCCGCAGCACGGGGACGTGCAGCACGACCGCCCCGCGCCGTTCGAAGGCCGCGATCAGGTCCTCGGCGCGCCGGTGCGCGGTCACCCCGATCCGGAACCCGAGCAGCGGCAGCGCGTCAGGCCCGGAGCCGCGGGTCTCGGCCTGGCTCATCGGTCGGTCCCCTCTCCCGGAAGTGGCACTGATCGCAGCGTACGGATCCCGGCGGAGGCCCATCAAGCCGT
>CAYOBI010000058.1:1356-11038 GCA_964402325.1 uncultured Propionibacteriaceae bacterium
CTGCGGCCCGACGGGCAGCAGCGGCCCGGCCAGCAGCACCGGTTGGCGTGCCGGCGCCTCGTACGCCACCACCCCGTCGGCCAGTACCCCGGCGCGTTCGGCGGCGGTGGCCGGACGGCGCTGGCCGCGTTCCACCACGTACGCTGGACCGTCGTCGGGGGTGAGCGGCGCATTGACGAACGACCGGAACCGCCGCAGCCGCTCCGGATCGTTGAGCGTCGCCGCCCATTCGTCCTGGTAGTGCTCCACGTGCCGGGCCATCGCCGCCTCGAGGTCGGCGCCGATCCCCAGCGAGTCCTCCACCACGACCTTGCGCAGGTGCTCGAGGCCGCCGTCGAGCTCCTCGATCCAGCGGGCGGTCCGCTGCAGCCGGTCGGCCGTGCGGATGTAGTACATCAGGAACCGGTCGATGCACCTGATCAGCATCTCGTCGCTCAGGTCCTGGGCGAGCAACTCGGCGTGCCGCGGGGTCATCCCGCCGTTGCCACCGACCCACAGGTTCCAGCCCTTGTCGGTCGCGATCACGCCGACGTCCTTGCTCTGCGCCTCGGCGCACTCCCGGGCGCAGCCCGAGACGGCCATCTTCAGCTTGTGCGGCGACCGCAGCCCGCGGTAACGCAGTTCGAGATCGATCGCCATCGCGACCGAGTCCTGCACGCCGTAGCGGCACCAGCTGCTGCCGACGCACGACTTCACCGTCCGCAGCGACTTGCCGTACGCCTGCCCGGACTCGAATCCGGCGTCGACCAGCCGCTTCCAGATGTCGGGCAGCTGCTCCAGCCGGGCCCCGAACAGGTCGATCCGCTGGGCGCCCGTGATCTTCGTGTAGAGGCCGTAGTCCTGCGCCACCTGCGCGATCACCGCGAGGCCCTCGGGGGTGATCTCGCCGGCCGGGATCCGCGGCACCACCGAGTAGGTGCCGTCCTTCTGCATGTTCGCCAGCGCCCGGTCGTTGGTGTCCTGCAGCCCGGCCCGGCCCGCGTCCAGCACGTACTCGTCGTACTGGGTGGCGAGGACCGAGGCGACGGTCGGCTTGCACACGTCGCAGCCGGCGCCGGTGCCGAAGCGGTCCAGGATCTCCTCGAACGAGCGCAGCTGCAGCACCCGGACCGCCTCGAACAGCTCGGCCCGGGTCAGCGCGAAATGCTCGCACAGTGCGGTCGACACCTCCAGCCCCTGGGCGGCCAGCTCCTTGTCGAGGGTCTTCTTCAGCAGCGGCACGCAGGAGCCGCAGGTGGTCCCGGCCCGGGTGCAGGCCTTGACAGCGCCGACGTCGTGGCACGGGTCGCCGAGCTCGCCGCGGACGGCGGCCCGCACCGTCCCGGCGCTGACGTTGTTGCAGGAGCACAGCGTCGCGTCGTCGGGCAGGTCCGAGTCGGGCACGCCCTCCCCGCCGGCCGCCAGGTAGGCGCCCGGTTCGGCGGGCAGCCGGCGGCCGACCAGCGGCCGCAGTGCGGCGTACGCCGACGCGTCGCCGACGAGCACCCCGCCGAGCAGGGTGCCGGCGTCGTCGGAGACGACCAGCTTCTGGTAGAGCCCGCGGGCCGGGTCGGCGTACACCACCTCCAGTGCGCCCGGGGTCGCGGCGAACGCGTCGCCGAAGGAGGCGACGTCGACGCCGGACAGCTTGAGCTTGGTGGCGGTGTCGAAGCCGTCGAACGTCGCCGTTCCGCCGATCAGCCGGTCCGCCACCACGTCGGCCATCGCGGTGGCGGGGGCGACCAGGCCGACACAGCGACCCTCGAAGCACGCCACCTCGCCGATCGCCCAGACGTGCGGCGCCGACGTCGCGCAGCCGGCGTCGATCACCACCCCGCCGCGCGGCCCGACCGACAGGCCGGCCTCGCGGCCCAGTTCGTCGCGGGGACGGACGCCGATGGCGGCCACCACCAGGTCGGCTGGCAGCAGGTCCTCGCCCTCGAGGCCGATGCCGACCACGCGACCGTCGACCACCTCGACGTGGGTGGTGGTGACACCGGCGCGGACCGCGATGCCGGTCGGGGTGACCAGCCGGGCCAGCGCCTCGCCGCCGCCGAGGTCGAGCTGGGTGGCCATCAGCCGGTCGGCCCGTTCCAGCACGACCGACTCGCAGCCGAGGTGCTTCATCCCGGCGGCCGCCTCCAGCCCGAGCAGCCCGCCGCCGATCACGACGGCCCGCGGGGCGCGGCCGAGTTCCTCGCGCAGCCGCTCCGCCTCGGTCGTCAGGGCGGCGATGTCGGCGAGGGTGCGATAGACGTGCAGCGCCTCCGCGCCGGGCATCGGCGGGCGGAAGGCGTACGACCCGGTCGCGAGCACCAGCTCGTCGTACGCCACCTGCTGGAGGGTGGTGGTGACCAGTCGGCGCTCCGGGTCGATCGCCAGCACCCGCTCGCCGGTGAGCAGGTCGACGTCGGGCCGCTCCCACAGCCCCGGCTCGCCGAGGGTCAGGTCGGTCTCCGGCGCGGACAGCGCGGTGGACAGGGCGACCCGGTCGTACGGCAGGGCCGGCTCCTCACTGATCACAGTGACGTGGATCGGTGCGGCGGCCGTACGTCCCGCGTCCACCGCCTCGGCCAAGGAGCGGGCGACGCGGTGCGCCGCGGGGCCACCGCCGACCACGACGACGTGGCGGGCGCCGGCGGCGGGGCGGGCGGGGATCGGGCTGGTGGGGGTCATCGGTCCTCCTGGGGGTCGGGAGATGACCCCAACGCTAGGAATCGGCCGTCACACGTCGGTTCCGTGCCCGTCACCGGTCCGTGACATCTGGTTCACGGCCCGCCCGGCGCGGTGAGAGGGGTCCGTAACAGCCCGGTCACCCTCGGCGACCGAACGTGTAACAGCCCGTCCCTAGCGTCGAAAAGCATCCGGACCCCATCCACCACCGGGAGTCGTCATGACCCAGACCCTGATCCCCGACACCGCCGACACCCTCGACTGGCGCCGGATCTGCCGCGTGGCCGACCTCGAGCCGGGCTTCGGCGAGGCTGCCCTCGTCGACGGCCGCCAGGTCGCCCTGTTCCGCCTCCCCGACGGCGTCCATGCCGTCGGCCACGTCGACCCGGCCAGCGGCGCCGGCGTGATCGCCCGCGGCATCACCGGTTCCGCCCGGATCGACGGCACCGACCGGCCCACCGTCGCCTCCCCGCTGCACAAGCAGGTCTACGACCTCACCACCGGCCGCTGCGTCGGCGACCCCGCCCTGGCCCTGCCGGTCCACCCGACCCGCGTCGTCGACGGCTGGGTCGAGGTGTCGATCGCCGCCTGATCCCGCTACGTCCCCCGTACGTCCCCCGAACGGAAGGCTCCCGATGAGCGTCCTCGACGAGACCCCCCGCCCGGTCCCCGGGACCGACACCACCCACCGGCCCGCCGCGCTGACCGCCCGCCCGGGCCGGTGGCTGGACGGCTACGACCCCGAGGACCACGTCCAGTGGGAGGGGCAGGGCCGCGCCATCGCCGCCCGCAACCTGCGCTGGTCGATCGCCTGCGAGTTCCTCGGCTTCATCGTCTGGCAGCTGTGGTCGATCACCGTGGTGAAACTGCCCGCCGCGGGCTTCCAGCTGACCGACACCCAGCTGTTCTGGCTGATCTCGATGCCCGCCCTGGTCGGCGCCACGCTGCGCATCCCCTACACCTTCATGGTCCCGCGGTTCGGGGGCCGCAACTGGACCGTCGTCTCCGCCCTGCTCCTGCTGGTCCCGACGATCGGCCTCGGCGTGGTGGTGGCGCGGCCGGAGACGCCGTTCTGGGCGCTGCTGCTGGTCGCCGCGACGGCCGGCTTCGGCGGCGGCAACTTCGCCTCGTCGATGGCCAACATCACCTGGTTCTACCCGGCCGACCGCAAGGGCTGGGCCCTCGGCCTCAACGCCGCCGGCGGCAACCTCGGGGCGGCCGTCGCCCAGTTCGTGGTGCCGCTGGTCGTCATCGTCGGCGCCGCGGGCCCCCTCCGGCTGCCGCTGGCCGGCTGGATCTGGGTGCCGCTGATCCTGGTTGCGGCCGCCGGCGCGCTGCGTCGGATGGACAACCTCGGGCACGCCCGCGGCGACCTCGCCGGCTCGCTGGCGGCCGTCCGCGAACCGCACTTCTGGCTGCTGTCGGTGCTCTACATCGGCACCTTCGGGTCGTTCATCGGCTTCTCCGGGGTGTTCCCCAAGCTGATCGCCGACCTGTTCCCCGGCCACTCGACCGTCGCCGTCGGCACCGTCGCCCTCTCGCTGTCCTTCCTCGGCCCGCTGGTGGGCTCGCTGTCCCGGCCGTACGGGGGACGACTGGCCGACCGGTTCGGCGGTGCCCGGATCACCGTGGCCGCCTTCGTCGCGATGGCTGGGCTGGCCACCGCACTGGCCCTCACCCCGCCCGGCGCCGGCTTCGTGCCCTTCCTGCTGCTGTTCCTGGCGCTCTTCGTCGCCGCCGGCATCGGCAACGGCTCGACCTACCGGATGATCCCGGCCGTCTACCGGGTCCGCGGCCTGACCCGCCCCGAGGCGCGCCCCGGGCAGGCTTCCGGCGCCGTGCCGGTGGAGCGGATGGCCTCGGCCGCCCTCGGCCTGATCGCCGCGGTCGGCGCGTACGGCGGCTTCCTGATCCCGCAGGCACTGGCCGCCTCCCGCCGGGCCACCGGCGACTACACCGGCGCGTTCGTCGGCTTCATCGCCTTCTACCTGCTCGCCGTCGTGCTCACCGCCGTCGTCTACCTGCGCCGCGGCCCGATGGCCCGCGCCGGCGTCTGACGGAGCCCCGATGAGCCGCACGACGCCGACGCACTGCCCCTACTGCGCCCTGCAGTGCGCAATGACCCTCGAGCCGGACGCCGAAAGGTCCCGCCCCGGCACCCTCACCGTCACGCCGCGCGACTTCCCGACCAACCGGGGTGGACTGTGCCGCAAGGGCTGGACCGCCGCAGAACTCCTCGACCATCCCGACCGGCTGACCACCCCGCTGGCCCGGCAGGCGGACGGCGGTCTGGCCCCGATCGGCTGGGACGAGGCGTACGACCGGTGGGTCGCGGCGATCCGGGCGGCCCGGGCGGCGTACGGCCCGGACGCGATCGGGGTGTTCGGCGGGGCGTCGCTGACCAACGAGAAGGCCTACCAGCTCGGCAAGTTCGTCCGGATCGGGCTGGGATCCTCGCGGATCGACTACAACGGCCGGTTCTGCATGTCGTCCGCAGCGGCCGCCGGCAACCGGTCGCTCGGCCTGGACCGGGGCCTGCCGTTCCCGCTGGCCGACCTCGACGAGGCCCACACCGTGCTGCTGGTCGGCTCCAATCCGGCCGATACGATGCCGCCGTTCGTCCAGCACCTCGCCGGGGCCCGGGCCGCCGGCGGGCTGCTGGTGGTCGACCCGCGGCGCTCGGCGACCGCCGCGCTGACCGCCGACGGGGCCGGCGTACACCTGCAGCCGACGCCGGGCACCGACCTGGTCCTGCTGGCGGCCCTGGCCCATGTCGTGGTGGCCGAGGACCTCGTCGACCACGCGTACCTGGCGGACCGTACGGTCGGCCTGGACCGGCTCCGGCCCACCTTGAACACATGGTGGCCCGAGCGGGCCGAGGCCGTCACCGGCGTGCCGGCGCACCGGATCCGCGAGGTCGCCCGCCGGCTCGCCGCCCGGCCCCGCGGCACGTACGTGCTGACCGGCCGCGGCGTGGAGCAGCACGCCGACGGCACCGACACCGCCACCGCGGCGATCAACCTGGCACTGCTGCTCGGCCTGCCCGGCGGCGAGGCGTCCGGCTACGGCACCCTGACCGGCCAGGGCAACGGGCAGGGCGCCCGCGAGCACGGCCAGAAGGCCGACCAACTGCCCGGCTACCGCTCCATCGCCGACCCGCAGCACCGGGCCGCCGTGGCCGCGGTCTGGGGCGTCGACCCGGCGACCATCCCCGGCCCCGGCGTCCCGGCCGTCGAACTGCTCGCCGGGCTGGGCCGCGAGGGCGGCGTCCGCTGCCTGTGGGTGAACGGCGCCAACGTCGCGGTCAGCGCCCCCGACGCCGAGGGAGTGGCCGAGGCCCTGGACCGGCTCGATTTCCTCGTCGTCACCGACTTCTTCCTCTCCGAGACCGCCCGGCACGCCGACCTGGTGCTGCCGGTGCCGCAGTGGGCCGAGGAGGAGGGCACGATGACCAACCTCGAGGGCCGGGTGCTGCGCCGCCGCCGCGCCCTCGACCCGCCCCCCGGTGTCCGCGGCGAGCTGCGGATCATCGCCGACCTCGCCGCCCGGCTCGAGGCGCCCGGCCGCTGGTCCACCGATCCGGCCGAGGTGTTCGACGAGCTCGCCCGGGCCTCCGCCGGCGGCCGGGCCGACTACTCCGGCCTGTCGTACGCCCGGCTCGACGCCGAGGAGGCGGGGCACCACTGGCCGGCCCCCGCCGGCAGCCCCGACGGCACCCCGCGGGTGTTCACCGCACGGTTCGGGCATCCCGACGGGAAGGCCCGGCTGGTCCCGGTCCGCCCGCATGCCGTGCCCGGGCCCGCGCCGGCACCGCTGGTGCTGACCACCGGCCGGGTGCTCGAGCACTACCAGTCCGGCAACCAGACCCGCCGGGTCGCCTCGCTCGCCGCCGCGGCCCCCGAACCGCGGCTGGAGATCCACCCCGACACCGCGGAACGCTGGGGGATCGGCGACGGCGAGCTGGCCGAGATCAGCTCCACCACCGGGCGTGCGCTCGCCCGGGCCCGGCTGACCACCGACGTACGCCCCGACACCGTCTTCGTGCCGTTCCACTTCGCCGGCCGGCTCGCCGTCAACGGCGTCGTCGAGCCGCGCACCGACCCGGTCTCCGGGATGCCCGACTTCAAGGCCACCCCGGTGTCGGTGCGGCCCGCCCGCGAGGAGCAGCGATGATCCAGAAGTACGAATCCCGCCGCGGCGACCGCCTACTGGTGATCGGCTTCGGGCCGGTCGCGGTCCGGCTGGTCGAGGAGCTGCTGCCCGCCGTCGAGGCCGGCGACCTGCACGTCTGCGTGGTCGGCGAGGAACCCCGCCCCGGCTACAACCGGGTGCTCGTCGGCGAGTACGGCGTCGGCCGGGTCGACGACGACGGCCTGGCCCTGCTCGACCTCGACGACTGGCGCGCCCGCGGCGTCGACCTGCGCCTCGGCACCAGGTGCGCTTGGCTGGACCGCTCCGCCCGCCAGGCGCACCTGGTGCCGGCCACCGGGGCGCCCGACGCGGGCCGTGCCCACCCCGACACCGTCGGGTACGACCTGGTCGTGCTCGCCGTCGGCGCCCGGCCCAACCTCCCGGTGCTGCGCGGGATCAACCCCGATCCCGCGGCGGCCGCCCA
This sequence comes from uncultured Propionibacteriaceae bacterium, assembly GCA_964402325.1. GTDB lineage: Bacteria > Actinomycetota > Actinomycetes > Propionibacteriales > Propionibacteriaceae > Raineyella. The sequence continues at coordinate 8,624 of CAYOBI010000058.1, forward strand.
CCTGCCGCCGGGGGTCACCGTGCTGCGCACCCCCGAGGACGCCGCCGGGTTGCGCGAGGTCGTCGCGCGCCGCGGCCGGGTGGTGGTGCTCGGCGGCGGCGTGCTGGGCGTCGAGGTGGCGCTGGCCGCCCACGAGGAGGGCTGCCCGGTCACCGTCGTTCACCATCGGCCCTGGCTGCTGACCCGCTCCACCGACGCGATCGCCGGCGCGATGCTCAACCGGGTGCTGGCCGGCCACGGGGTCGACGTGGTCACCGACGCGGTCGCCAAGGAGGTGGTCCGCGACCCGTCCGGCGCCTTCCGGGCGCTGCGGCTGGCCGACGGCCGCACCGTCGAGGGCGACGCGCTGGTGCTGTCCTGCGGGGTGACGCCACGGACCCGGATCGCCGCGGGGGCCGGGCTGCGGGTCGCCCGCGGCATCGTCGTCGACCACGAGCTCGAGGCCGACCCGGAGGCCCGGGTGTTCGCGATCGGCGACTGCGCCGAGGTGCTCTGCGACGACCCGTCCTGCCGGGTCTGCCCGGGGCGCGTGGGGCGCGGACAGCTCGGCCTGGTAGGGCCAGGCTGGCGGCAGGCCGAGTGGCTGGCCCGGCGGTTCCTCGCGGCGCTGCGCGGCGACACCGCGCCGCTGGAACCGCTGGTCGAGGAGGACGTCGACAGCGTCCGGCTTAAGGCCCGCCGGCTCGACTTCGGCGCCGGCGGGATGCTCGCCGGCGAGCCCTGGCAGGCCCAGCCGGCCGGCCAGGACGTCGCCCTCTGGGTCGACGGGGCCCGCGGCCGGCTGGTGAAGTCGGTGGTCCGCGACGGCGTCCTGGTCGGCTGGATCAGCCTCGGGATGCCGCGCGCCGGCGCCGAACTCGCCCTGCTGCACGCCTCCGGCCGCCCGGCCCCGGTCGACCTGTCGGTGCTGCTCCGCCTCGACGGCCCGGGCGCCACCGAGGAGGAGATCACCCCGAGCTCGACCGTCTGCCGCTGCGCCGGGGTGTCGGCCGGTGCCATCACCGCCGCGATCGGGGACGGCTGCGGCACCGTCGACGAGGTCCGTACGGCCACCCGGGCCGGGTCGGGCTGCGGCGGCTGCCGCGGCTCGGTGGAGAAACTGCTCCGCGACCTCGTCCCGCAGGCCGGCTGACCGTACGCCCCGGGACGGCTCAGGCCGCCCCCCCGAGCGTCCGGGGCCGCCGGCCGGCGCGGACGGTGCTCGCGGCGATCACGCCGAGCAGGGCGGCCAGGAACGCGGACCGGTACTCCCCGGCCAGGGTGAAGCGCAGTTGCAGCTTGAGGAACAGATCGACGACGAACCACGCGGCCACGCCGATCGTCAGCCACGGCACTCGGGTCCCGCGCCGGCCGACGAGGTCCGCGGCGACCGCGGCCAGCGCCAGGCTGCTGGTGTAGTAGAGGTACGTGCCGGGGTCGAGCACCAGCCGGGTGGTCAGCACCGCCAACGGGATCCAGCCGATCCGGCCGCGGCGGGCGCACAGCCAGGCGACGAGGACGCCGATCAGCAGCTGCGCCGGGCGGTCCCAGGACGGGGTGGCGGGGTTCGTCACCCCGAGCACCCGCAGCACCGAGTCGACCTCGGTGTGGATGGTGAACGAGCCGATCGAGAGCGTACGGGGATCGGCGACCACGAAGAACAGCCAGGGCAGCGCCACCGCGGCCGCCCCCACGACGGCTCGCGACAGCCGCCCCTCCCGCCGGCCCCAGGCGATCAGCATCATCGGCAGCGCCCACGGTTTCGCCGCGGTCGCCAGGGCGAGCAGCACCAGGGCCCACCACGAGCGGCCACGGGTCGCCTGCAGCAGCCCGGCACAGACCAGGCTCATCGCCAGCACGTCGTCCAGGTGCCCGTAGTGCACCGCGACCACCGACCAGACCGGCAGCATCAGCGCCCCCGCCACCGCGACCAGCCGGCCCGGCGGCCCGTCATGGGGACCGGTGCGGGCCGAACCGGCCCGCCAGAGGAACCACAGGTCGACCATCCCGAGCCCGAGCATCACCGCCGCACCGACCCAGCCGCTCGCCGACGCGCCGCAGACCGCGACCACCCCGGCGGCCACCAGCAGGGTCAGCGGACCCATCTGCAGCTCGGGGTGGGTGGCGAAGACGTGCAGGCCACCGTGCGCGGACGGGTCCAGCAGCGCGGCCCCGCCGGTGCGGAAGTAGTGCCACGAGTAGAGCCCGTGGTAGGCGGCGACCGCGGCCCAGAGGATCGTCCACCAGGCCAGGGCCGGCCACAGGGCGGCGTGCCCCGCCCCGCCGACGGAGAACGCCGGGCGCTCCTCGGCGCCCGCCGGTGCCCCGTCGAGGAGCGTACGGTCCTGTGAAGATAACGACATCGTGATCAACGTACGTGAGCCGTCGCGCCGGTCCCACGTCGGAGCCCGGCCGTTCTCAGCGTCCTCCCATCAT
>CAYOBI010000058.1:11138-16463 GCA_964402325.1 uncultured Propionibacteriaceae bacterium
ACCCAGAGCCTCACCCAGCGCCTCTCCCACAAGGACGAGAGCGTGCGGCTGCGGGCCGCGATGGACCTCGGCACCTCGGCGGACCCCGCGGCGGGCGCTGTGCTCGTCGCGCGGCTCGGGGCCGAGTCCGACCCCGCGGTCAAGGAGATGATCACCTGGGCGGCCGTCCAGCACGCCGAGAACGCGATGGGTGCCCTGATGGTGCAGCTCTACAGCGCCGACGCGCCGGTGCGGGCCCAGGCCGCGCACGTGCTCAGCAAGATCGGCGGTGAGGGCGTCGTCCGGCCCATCCTGCCGGTGCTCGGCGACGAGGACCCGGTGGTGGCGGTCAAGGCCGCCCGGGCGGCCGCGTCCACCGGCAGCCCCGAGGTCGTCCCGGCGCTCGTCGCCCGTCTCGGTCAGGGTGACGCCGCCGTCCGTGACGCGGTGAGCGACGCGCTGCTCGTGCTGTCGCAGTGGGCCGTCGAGCCGCTGGTCGCCGCCCTGGCCGCCCCCGACCCGATCGTCCGGATCCACGCCGCCGACACCCTGTCCGACCTCGGCAGCCCGGAGGCAGACCCGGCGATCCCGGTGCTGATCGGCCACCTGGCCGATCCGGAGCCGGACGTCCGGCTGGCGATGCTGTGCGCGCTCAGCCGGCTCGACCACGAGCAGACCGACGCGGTGCTGCGGGCGACGGCCGAGGGCGACGACCCGGAAATGGCGTACGTCGCCGGTCGCCTGCTGCGTCGGCACTGACAGACGGCACTGACAGTCGGCACTGACAGTCGGGCGCGTCGTGGCGGAAGCCCGACGTGGACCGTGCCCGGCACCGCGTACAGTCCTGGCATGACCGGTCCCGCACCGCTGCATCTGCCCGCGCCCGAGCACGCCGCCGCCTGGCTGGAGGAGCGGCGGACGACGCTGCTGGGCGACGTGGAGCGCCGGGTGGCCGACCTCAAGGCCGCGCCGCCCGGAGACCCGCTGGGCACCCTGCGCCGCTGGAACGACGTCACCCTGGCGCTCAGTGACCTGTCGGCGATCGGGTCGCTCTACGCGCAGGTGCACCCGGCCGAGGAGGTCCGCGCCCTGGCCGACCGGGTGGTGTTGGAGGCCAGCCGGGTGTCCACCGAGCTGTCCCTCGATCCGGAGCTGTACGCGGTGTTCGCCGCCCTCGACCCGGCCGGCCTGCGTGATCCCGAGGGCCGGTCCGACCTGATCGCCCGGCGGCTGCTGGAACGGGTGCTGCGCGATTTCCGGCGCTCCGGCGTCGATCGTGACGAGGCGACCCGGGCCCGGCTGCGCGAGCTGGACAGCCGCCAGGTCGACCTCGGCCAGCAGATGAGCCGGACGATCCGCGCCGACGTACGGTCCGTACGGGTCACGCCGGACCGGCTCGCCGGCCTGCCGGAGGACTGGATCGCCGCCCACCCGGCCGACGCGGACGGCCTGGTCACCGTGACCACCGACTATCCCGATGCGGTGCCCTGCTTCACGTTCGCCGAGGACGCGGCCGTCCGCCGGGAGCTGCGGGTCGAGTTCCTCAACCGCGGCTGGCCCGACAACGACGCCGTGCTGCGCGACCTGTTCGCGGTGCGCCGGGAGGTGGCGCAGCTGCTCGGCTACGACGGCTGGCCCGACTACGCCTCCGAGGTGATGATGATCGGCACCGGCGAGGCGATCCCTGCCTTCGTCGACCGGATCGCCGAGCTCGCCCTCGAACCCGGCCGCCGGGACCGGGACGTCCTGCTCGACCGGCTGCGCCGCGACGTCCCCGGCGCAGCCACGATCGACGCCTCCGACTCGGCCTACTACGCCGAATTGGTCCGCCGGGAGCAGTTCGACGTGGACGCCCAGCAGGTCCGCCGCTACTTCGACGTCGGCAAGGTCCGCGCCGGCCTGCTCGAGGTCACCGGCCGGCTGTTCGGCCTGGCGTACGTCCCGGTCGACCCCGCCGAGGCGAACGTCTGGCACGACGACGTCGCCACGTACGACGTGCTCGCGGCGGGGGACGGCGAGGACGCCGGCGAGCGGATCGGCCGGATCCACCTCGACCTGCACCCGCGCGAGGGCAAGTACAAGCACGCCGCCCAGTTCACCCTCGCCGAGGGCGTCCGCGGCCGGCGGCTGCCCGAGGGGGTGCTGGTCTGCAACTTCCCGCGCGGCCTGATGCAGCACGACGAGGTGGTGACGCTGTTCCACGAGTTCGGCCACCTGGTGCACCACGTGCTCGGCGGGCGCTCGGAGTGGGTGCGGTTCTCCGGCGTCGCGACCGAGTGGGACTTCGTCGAGGCGCCCAGCCAGCTGCTCGAGGAATGGGCCTGGGACCCGGCGGTGCTCGCCACCTTCGCCACCGACGACGACGGCACCCCGATCCCGGCCGACCTGGTCGCGCGGATGCGCCGCGCCGAGGACTTCGGCAAGGGCTACCACGCCCGGACCCAGATGTTCTACGCCGCCCTGGCGTACGACCTGCACGCGCACGACGTGCCCGACCTGACCGCCCGGGTGAAGGAACTCCAGGGCCGCTACTCGCTCTTCCCCTATCTCGAGGGCACCCACTTCCACTGCAATTTCGGGCACCTGGACGGCTACTCCAGCGGCTACTACACGTACGCCTGGTCGCAGGTGATCGCCAAGGACCTGTTCTCCGCGTTCGACCCCGACGACCTGTTCGCGCCCGGCGTCGCCGCGCGCTACCGCGACACCATCCTGGCCCGCGGCGGGGAGAAGGACGCCGCCGACCTGGTCGAGGACTTCCTCGGTCGGCCCTTCACCTTCGAGGCGTACGCCGCCTGGCTGGCGCGCTGAGCCGGGGCGAGGCGTGATGCCCGTCGCCTCGCCGCCGTCGGCGGCGGCGGACCGTCAGCCCGATCGTGTTGACTGTGGCCCATGACGCTGCGTGACGAGGCCCGGACGATCCTGCAGGACCTGACCGGTGTGCCGGGGGCGGATTTCCGCGACGGCCAGTACGAGGCGATCGAGGCGTTGGTCGCCGACCGGCGCCGGGCGCTGGTGGTGCAACGCACCGGCTGGGGCAAGTCCGCGGTCTACTTCGTCTCCTGCCTGCTGCGCCGCCGCCAGGGGGCCGGGGCCACGGTGATCGTCTCGCCGTTGCTGGCGCTGATGCGCGACCAGCTCGCCGCCGCCCGGCGGGCCGGCATCCGCGCCGCCGCGATCAACTCGGCGAACGCCACCGAGTGGGACGAGACCATCGCCGCCGTGCACTCCGGTGACGTCGACCTGCTGCTGATCTCCCCCGAACGCCTGACCAACCCGCGCTTCCGCGAGACGGTGCTGCCCACCCTGGTCGCCGACATGGGGCTGCTGGTCGTCGACGAGGCGCACTGCATCTCCGACTGGGGCCACGACTTTCGGCCCGACTACCGCCGGATCCGCGACCTGATCGGGCAGCTGCCCGAGGGCGTCCCGATCCTCGCCACCACCGCCACCGCGAACAGCCGCGTCATCACCGACGTCGCCGAGCAGCTGGGCGTACGCCTCCAGGGCGGCGCCCCGGCTGCTCCGCCCTCCGGGGCCGACGACGTGTTCGTCGTCCGCGGACCGCTGGCCCGGGACTCGCTGCGGCTCGGTGTGCTGACCCTGCCGACCTCCCGGCACCGGCTCGGCTGGCTGTTGGCCCACCTGGGCGATCTGCCCGGCAGCGGCATCATCTACGCGCTGACCGTCTCCGCCGCCGAGGACACCGCCCGGCTGCTCGCCGCGCACGGCCACCGCGTCCTCGCCTACACCGGCCGGACCGATCCGGCCGACCGCGAGGCCGCCGAACAGGCCCTCAAGACGGACGCCGTCAAGGCGCTGGTCGCGACCAGTGCGCTCGGGATGGGCTTCGACAAACCCGACCTCGGGTTCGTCGTGCACCTCGGCGCGCCCTCGTCCCCGGTGGCGTACTACCAGCAGGTCGGCCGGGCCGGGCGCGCCGTGCCGTCCGCCGACGTGCTGCTGCTGCCGGGGCCGGAGGACCGCGACATCTGGCAGTACTTCGCCTCCGCCTCGATGCCCAGCCAGGCGAAGGCCACCGCGGTGCTGTCCGCGCTGGCCGAGGCCGGTCGGCCGCTGTCGGTCGCCGCGCTGGAGGCCCGGGTCGACATCCGCCGTACGCCCCTGGAGCTGCTGCTGAAGGTGCTCGCCGTCGACGGGGCGGCCGAGAAGGTGCCGCAGGGCTGGCGGGTGACCGGACGGCCGTGGACGTACGACGCGGAACGGTACGGCCGGATCGCGGGCGCCCGGACCGCCGAACAGCAGGCGATGCTCGCCTACGAGCGTGGCGTCACCTGCCGGATGGAGTTCCTCACCACCCAGCTCGACGACCCGCAGGCCCGCCCCTGCGGCCGCTGCGACGTCTGCCTGGCTGCGGCGGGGGAGCGCGCCTGGTACGCCGCCGACGTCCCCGCCGCGGCTCTCGAGCAGGCCGGCGCCCAACTCGAGCACGTCGGGGTGCCGATCGAGCCCCGGCACCAGTGGCCCTCGGGGATGGACCGGATCGGCGTCGCGGTGAAGGGGAGGATCCCGGCGGGCGAGACCGTCGAGGAGGGCCGCGCCGTCGCCCGGCTCACCGACCTCGGCCACGGCCGGGCGCTGCGCGACCTGTTCGCCCCCGACACCGAGGGCCGGCCGGTCGACCGGCCGTTGCCCACCGCGTTGGCGCAGGCGTGCCTGCGGGTGCTCGGCGGCTGGGAGTGGGCCGTACGCCCGGTCGCGGTGATCGGGGTCGGGACGCTCGGGCGGCCCGAGCTGGTCGCCTCCACCGTGTCCGGGCTGGCGCGGGTGGGCCGGCTGGCCGACCTCGGGATGCTGCCGCTGCGCCCGGGCGCCGGGCCGACGGTCGTCGGCAACAGTGCCTTCCGGCTGGCCTCGGTCTGGGACCGCTGGGAGGTCACGCCGGAGCTCGCCGATCGCCTCACCGGCCTGGACGGGCCGGTCCTCCTCGTCGACGATCTGGTCGACTCGCGCTGGACGATGGCGGTCGCCGGGCGCCTGCTGCGCCGGGCCGGGGCTCCAGCCGTGCTGCCGCTGGCCCTGGGCCTGACCGGCTGACGACCCCTCAGGCGGCCGCGGGCAGCTCGATGTCGAACAGCACCCTGACGCACTCGACCAGGCTGAAGCCCTCGCCGGCCCGTGGCGGGAAGATCCGGTCCGGCTCCTCGGCCGCCGCCCGGGCAGCGGCCTGCACGATCTCCTCCACCAGGGCGGGATCGGGGGCCTCGCCGGGGCCGATGGTGCGTCCGTCGGGGAGGGTGAAGACCCAGGCGCCGGGCCGCCCGGTCAGCTCCACGCGGCCCTCGTGCACGTAGGTGTGGTGGGCCTGGCACAGCAGGACCAGGT
>CAYOBI010000059.1:0-10651 GCA_964402325.1 uncultured Propionibacteriaceae bacterium
CCTGATCGGTGTTGGCGCCGCCTTGGCCGCGGCGGGCAGACTCTGACCATGCGACGGTGGGGGCGGAAGGGTCGACGGGCCGGAGGCGGCCGTCGACGACGGCTCGGGCTGCCGGCGGTGCTGGGCATCGTGGTGCTGGCGGGCGGCATGCTGGCCAGCGGGGTGGTGGCGATCGTGCTGATCACCCGGCCGCGGGTCGATCCCGTACGTCCCGTGGATGCCCTCTACGTGATCGGCCCCGCCGAGGGACGGATCGCCGACGCGCGCCGGTTGATGGCCGAGGGGGCTGCCCGCACTCTGGTCGTCACGGTGACCGTGGACCCGAAGACCGACGAGGTCTACACCAAGGACTTCTGCGATCCGGCGCCCTGGGAGGTCATCTGCGTACGGCCCGACCCGTACACCACCCGCGGTGAGGCGGCAGCCCTGGCCCGCTTGGCCCGCGAACGCGGCTGGACCCATGCCGCCGTGCTGACCCAGCCGAGCCACGTGTCCCGGGCCCGGATGTGGATGACGAGGTGCGTCCCGATCCCGGTGGACCTGTGGGCCTCCTCCGAACATCTCGGCCTGTGGGGCTGGGTGAAGGCGATCGCGTACCAGTCGGCCGCCTGGGTGAAGGCCCAGGTGCAGTCCTCCTGCGCCTGAGCGGTGGCGGGGCGCGGGGAGCTTGGGCCTTGCCCCTCGAACCGGGGCGGTCAGGTCAGTGATGGTCCCCAGCGTCATAGGGTTCTTCTATGGATCTCCGGCCCCTGACCGTCCCGGACCGCCTCGGCTCCCTCGACCTCGGCTCGGTCGGACTGCGGCATCTGCGCGCTTTCCTGGTGATCGCGCACAGCGACACGATGACCCGGGCGGCCGCCACCCTCGGGATCAGCCAGCCCACCCTCAGCACACGGCTGCGCTACCTGGAGGACCGGCTGGGGGTGGTGCTGTTCAGACGCGGCCGCGACGGAGTGCTGATCACGGTCGACGGCCGCCGGCTGCTCGACCTGATCTCCGACCCCCTGATCGCTCTCAATGCGGCCCTGCTGGAGCTCGGGGGCGATGGTGCGCGGGTGCAGGTGGCGGCGCCCCCCGACCTCGGGCGCGCGCTGCGCCGGGCCGCCGAGGAGGCGCTGGCCGCCCGGTTCCCCGGCCGAATCCTCGACTGGCAGGAGATGCCCGGGCTGGACCGGACCACCGCGTTCCGGGAGCGGACCGTCCAGGCCGTGGTCGACTGGGGGCCGATCGACGGGGCCGGGGGACTGACCATCGTTGGCCGCCCGTACGGGCTGCTGATGTCGGCCGCCTGCCCGCTCGCGCCGTCGGACCTGGTCTTCGGCGATTTCCTGGGTGATCAGCCGATCGCGGCCCTGCCCCGCGACAACGGCCTGGGCCGCACCGGGGAGATCCTCGAGGGCCTGCTGGCCAACGGGGTCGTCCGGCCGACATTCGTCGACATCGAGGGTCCGGACGATCTGGTCTCCCATCCCCGTACGGTCGTGGTGGCCCCTGAACCCGACGAGCTTGATCCGCGCCTTGTCTGGCGCCCGTTCGCGTACCCCTTCACCGAGAGCGCCTGGCTCGCGGTGAAGTAGTGGCATCCGCGCGGGCCGTTCGGGGCCGCGTCCCGCGGAAACACTGGCCATAGAAGTGTTCTATAACCTCGCAGAGGAACACTGACCTGGCCACGGCCACGGCCACGGCCCGGGCCCCGGACACCACGAAGGCCCGGAGAGTGGGGGGACTCTCCGGGCCTTCGGGTGGGCCGGGCGACGTCGGTGGTCAGGGGGACACGAGGCAGGGGATACCTCTCGGGACGTCGTCCGGGGATCAGGGGTGGGTGCGGATCACGGCTCGTTCGGCATCAGGATCCAGCCGATCAGGTAGACCCACAGCGGGACGCCGGCGAGCCAGATCAACAGCACGAAGGCGAGGCGCACCCAGTTGGCGCCGATGCCGAGCTTGCGGGCGATGCCGGCGCAGACACCGGCGATCACGCGGTTGTTGCGGGGGCGGTACCAGGTGTTCATGTCCTTGACCTTTCGGAAGTGAGCGGGGCGGGGTCGGAGGCGGGGGGAGCCGGGGTCACTTCTCGCTGGGCATCAGCACCCAGAGGATCGCGTAGACGATGGCGCCGGCGCCGCCCCAGAACAGTGAGACCGCGAACACGATGCGCAGGACGAGCGGGTCGATGCCGAACTTCTTGCCCAGGCCGGCGCACACGCCGGCGATGACGCGGCCCTCGGCCGGACGGGTGATGCCGATGTCGAGCATGGCGGGTTCCTTCCCCTGACGGGTGGGCCCGGCGTGCGGGCCCGGTGTGATCGGTGAGGCGTGCTCGGTGGCCGCCTTCCCCTCCAGCGTGGCCGCAGAACCGGTCACGGTAAAGGGCTTCCGCGGTTCTTCCGGGAGCAATCGGGGTCAACGGTGAGGGGGCTGGGGGAATCGCCCCGGGTCGCCGGCCGATCCGCTGGGGGATTGCGCCCGAGGGGTCGCGGGGCACCGTACGTCCGGCCTCCGCCACAGCCGCCGTCGTTCCGGTGCGAGACCGGGCATCGGCGCCCCGCAGCTGATCGGACGCCCGGCGGCTGCGGCAGCCCCCACCGCCCGGCGTCACGTACGGTGGGGGCATGTCCCGCCGCCGATCCCGTCCGCGCGACCCGGAACAGCGCGGGCACGATGCCGGCGGGGCCCCGGACGCAGGCTCTCCCGAGGCTCCCGGCGCGGCATCGGCGGCGCCTGCGCGCGTCGTGCCCGACCCGGACCGCCCGGGGGCCTGGCTGGTCCGGATCGGCAGCACCGACCAGTCCCACGTCGATCCCGAGCGTCCGACGGTGCTCGAGTTCGATTACATGCAGCGGATCGCCGAGGCGATCGACGCGTACGCCCCGGCGGGGGAGCGGATCCGGATCGTGCACATCGGTGGGGCGGGGATGAGCCTGGCCCGCTACGTCGCCGCGACCCGGCCCACCTCGGCGCAGATCGTCCTCGAACCTGACGCCGGCCTCACCCAGGAGGTGCGGGACAAGGCCCCGTTGCCGCGGCATTCGGGGATCAAGGTGCGTCCCGTCGACGGGCGGACCGGGATCGCCGCGATCCCCACCGACCACGCCGACATCGCGGTGCTCGACGCGTTCGCCGGGGCCCGGGTGCCGGCCGAACTGACCACCCTGGAGTTCCTCGCCGACGTCCGCCGCGTGCTGGCGCCCGGCGGTCTCTTCCTGGCCAACGTCACCGACTCCGGGACGATGGACTGGTCGCGCCGGGTGGCGGCGGGCGTACGTTCCACCTGGTCCCACGCCGCGATCTCCGCCGAACCCTCCACCTGGCGGGGCCGGCGCTTCGGCAACGTCATCCTCTACGGCTCCGCGCGACCGCTGCCCACCCAGGGGCTGGCCCGCGAGGCGGCCGGCGCCGTGTTCGCCTACCGGTTCCTCGACGAGGACGCACTGGCGGCCTGGTGCGCCGGCGCCCGGCCGTTCACCGACGCCGACGCCGAGGCCTCGCCCGTACCTCCGGAGATGTTCCTCGGGCATTGAGCAGGGTGCCCGGACACTCCCGTACGTCGGTCCGGCTTGGGTGCGGGCCCCACGACCACGACAATGGGCCCGTGAGTTCCAGAGCCGCGCGCCGTGCCGCCGCGCCGAGACGTTCCCCCGTGGGCCTCGTCGTCGGCATCGTCCTGCTCGTGGTGGGGGTCGCGGTGCTCGGCTGGTTCGGCTACCAGTACATCGGCACGACCATCGTCTCCCAGCAGTCGTACGGTCGGACCACCACCCAGCTCGAGCAGCAGTGGTCGGCCTCCGGATCGACGCCCACGGCGACCAGCGGGGACGTACGGTCCGACGGGACGGTCACCCGGATCCCCGGCGGTGCCGTCGGGATCATGCGGGTGCCGGCGTTCGGCGCCTCGTGGCAGGTGCCGATCCTCGACGGGACAGCCGAGGACGTGCTGGCCCGTGGCCTCGGCTGGTACGAGCAGACGGCCGGGCCCGGGCAGGTCGGCAACTTCGCCGTCGCCGGCCACGTGGTCACCCACGGCCAGCCGTTCCGACAGCTGAAGGGCCTGCCGAAGGGTGCCACCATCGAGGTCGAGACCCACGACGCGGTCTACACGTACGTGGTGGACTCCTCGGCCACCGTCAAGGACACCGACACCTGGGTGCTGCAGCCGGTCCCCGGCCACCCCGAGGCGCAGGCGACCGACAAGCTGATCACGCTGACCACCTGCGCGGACCTCTTCCGGTCCCCGGACCGCTACATCGTCTTCGGTCACCTGATCAGCACGCGGCTCAAGTAGCAGGCGCGCCGGCTCGCTAGAGTCGCGGGTATGGCTCGCTCCGATATCTCCGCCGCCGATCGTGAAGCCCTGATCGGTCTCGTCAACGACCTCGCCGTGGTGCGCGAGCACGTGGTGCTCTCCTCCGGTCGGGAAGCCGACTTCTACGTCGACATGCGCCGGGTGACGCTGGACGGTGTCGCCGCGCCGGTCGTCGGCCGGGTGATGCGGGCGCTGACGTCCGACCTGGAGTTCGAAGCGGTGGGCGGGCTGACGCTGGGCGCCGATCCGGTCGCCGGTGCGATGTTGCACTCCGCGGCCGCCGACGGGGAGCGCCTGGACGCTTTCGTGGTCCGCAAGGAGGCCAAGCAGCACGGCCTGCACCGCCGGATCGAGGGCACCGACGTCGCCGGTCGCCGGGTGCTGGTGGTCGAGGACACCTCCACCACCGGCGGGTCAGCGCTGACCGCCGTCGAGGCGCTCCGCGAGGCGGGTGCCGAGGTCGTCGCCGTCGCCGTGATCGTCGACCGAGGGACCGGGGCCGCGGAGAAGGTTGCCGAGGCCGGGCTGGAGTACCGCTACGCGCTGTCCGCCGCCGACGACCTCGGGCTCATCTGATCCGTCCGCAGGCCTCGCCCGCCGGGGGCCTGCTTCCCTGGGGTCTGGTCCGGCGCCCCGCTAAGCTGGCTGTGCCCCTGCATCGACGAACAGGAGACCCATGAACGGCCTGATCATCTTCCTCATCATCCTCGTGCTGCTCGTCATCGGCGTGGTCGGCTGGGCGATCGGGGCGTACAACGGCCTGGTCCGTCTGCGCAACCGCGTCCAGGAGTCGTGGCGCCAGATCGATGTCGAGCTGAACCGCCGCTACGAGCTGATCCCGAACCTGGTCGAGACCGTCCGCGGCTACGCGGCCCACGAGCACAACACGCTCGAGGACATCACCCGGCTGCGCAACCAGGCCGCCTCGCTCGCCGCACACGAGGGCGCCACCCCGTCCGCGCAGCGCGCCCAGGCCGAGGAACAGCTGTCCGGTGCGGTGCGCAACCTGCTGGTCAGTGTCGAGGCCTACCCGGACCTGAAGTCCAACACGAACTTCCTCGAGCTGCAGCGCGCCCTCGCCGAGACCGAGGATCGGATCGCCGCGGGTCGGCGCTACTACAACGCCAACGTGCGTGAGTACAACACCAAGATCGAGTCGTTCCCGACGAACATGATCGCGGGCAACTTCCACTTCGAGAAGGCCGCCTACTTCGAGGTCAACGACGTGGCACGTACGTCGCCCGGGGTGAATTTCGGCGAGATCTCCTACCGCGGCCAGCAGGGACCGTCGGGGCAGCCGCAGGCGCTGCCGCAGCAGCAGTCGGGCACCCCGGCGATGCCGCCCCAGTGGAACCAGGGCCAGCAGGCCCAGCCGCAGCAGGCCCAGCCCCCGCAGGAGCCTTACGGGCAGCAGCCGCCCCAGCAGCAGTGGCCGCAGAACCCCCAGCCGCCCCGGCAGTGAGGTCGGCGGTCGACTGACGACCTACGTGGTGGCCCGGGCTTCGGCTCGGGCCACCACTGTGTCCGGGGCCTGTCGCGAGCCCCGGACCCAAGCTCCGGACCCAAGCTCCGGCCCCGAGCCCGGCCCCGGGCCCCGCCCCGAGGCGCCCGGTGGCTGCCCGGTCCGGCCCACTACAGTGGTCGCATGAGCCCCGGTCCGATCCCGCCTGACCCGTCCCAGGCCGCCCGCGGCCAAGCGGGCCCGGCCGGCGGGCCAGCCTGGCCGCCCGTACCCCAGCCCGGTCAGCCCGTGCGCCAGGTGCCCCAGCAGGCGCAGCCCCAGCCAGGCGGGCCCGTCCCCGCCGTACGTCCAGCGGAGCCGCTCGTCGACCCGGCCGAGGCCCGCGCGACCCTCGAGGCGCGCCGCGAGCTCGGGCCGGAGATGGAGCAGGCGTTGGTGGATTCGTTCACCGCCCGGGTCGAGCAGGCGCTGGTCGCACGGGGCGCCTCCGAGGAGGCCGAACGCGTCCGGCAGGTCGAGCTCGGCAGGATCGAGAGCCGCAACCAGATGGTGCTCGGCATCGTGTCGCTCGGCGTGGCGATCCCGCTGACCGCGATCTTCGCCGGCATCAGCGGCCTCGCCGGCGGCCTGATCGTCTGGATCGGCATCGTGCTCGTCAACATGGCGTACGCCCTGCGCAAGGGGCACCGCTGACCACGACACCGCGGGACCGATCCGTTCGCGCCGAGACCCAGGACGGCCCCGGGGTCGGCCCGTACCCGGAACCCTGGCCCGACGACCCACGCCTCGACCCGGAGCTGCTCGCCGACGGTGACCACCGCAACGTCGTCGACCCCTACCGTTACTGGAGCGTCGACGCGATCGTGGCCGACCTGGACACCCGGCGCCACCCGCTGCACGTCGCGATCCAGAACTGGGAGCACGACTTCAACATCGGGTCGATGGTCCGCACCGCCAACGCGTTCAACGTCGCCGGGGTGCACATCGTCGGCCGGCGGCGCTGGAACCGGCGTGGCGCAATGGTGACCGACCGCTACCTGCACGTCCGGCACCACCCCGATGTCGCGGACCTGGCCGCCTGGGCCGAGCTCGAAGGGGTCGCCCTGATCGGCGTCGACAACCTGCCGGGCTCGGTCCCGCTGGAACGTACGACCCTGCCGCAGGCGTGCTGCCTGGTCTTCGGCTCGGAGGGCGCCGGGCTGACCGACGACATGCTTGCCGCCTGCCGGCAGCTTGTCGCGATCACGCAGTACGGCTCGACCCGGTCGATCAACGCGGGCGCCGCGGCGGCGATCACGATGTACCACTGGGCCCTCCGGTGGGCCGACCCCGGCGCCGCCCCGGGCGCCGGCATGTGACGGTGCGCTGGCCCGGGAATCGGTTCCGCGATGTCTCCGGGTCCCGTAGGATCCGATGGGGGCGGCCGTGGGCGGGACGACCGGGCAGAACGAACGATCGACGACCCACAGCAGAAAGGTGACCCGTGGACCCGACGGCGCGTACGTCCGGCAATCCCCTGGCCAAGCTCCCGGCCGGAACGGCCGGCCGGCCCACCACGAAGCGTGTCCAGGTGCGCCGGAAGCTCGAGGAATTGATCGAGTCCGGACTCAAGCCCGGCGACGCCATCCCGTCGGAACGGGCCCTGGTCGCCACCCTCGGGGTCAGCCGGGTGACCGTACGCCAGGCGATCGCCGACCTCGTCGAGGTGGGCCGGCTCGAGCGGGTGCACGGCAAGGGGACGTACGTCACCGGTCCGCAGGTCGACTCCCAGCTGCACCTCACCTCGTTCTCCCGCGAGATGCGCGAACGCGGCCTGCATCCGGAGACGAAGGTGCTCTCCGCCAGCCAGGAGGCCGCCGACGCCGAGGTGGCGGACAAGCTGAACGTCCCGATCGGGCGCGCCGTGGTCCGGGTCGAACGCCTCCGGCTCGCCGACGGCACCCCGATGGCGCACGAGGTCGGCTACTACCCGTCGGCGCTCTTCCCCGGGCTGCTGGAGCAGAAGCTCGACACGCTGTACGACACGTTCGCCACGCGGTACGGCTTCGTGGTGTCCTCGGGCTACCAGACCGTACGCTCCGAGGCCGCGGACGCCGTGCACGCGCACGTCCTGCAGATCCCGCGCAAGGCGCCGCTGCTGGTGCAGGAACGCGTCACGAAGAGCGGTGACACGGTGATGGAGTTCGCCACCTCCTGGTACCGGGCCGACCGCTACCGGATCCACATGAAGATCACGCCGACCGGTACGGGCAACGGGATCTGAGGGCGGGCGCTTCGCGGGCGGTGCTGGGGTCACCTGGCAGACTGGCCGCATGCGACCCGCCCCGCCCGAGAACCTGGAGGACTTCCTCCACGTGGCCTGGGACCCGGAACCGGCCCAGTGGCGTGTGGCGATGGCCCGCCGCCGGTTCGTCTCGGCGCTGAGTGGCCTGGTCGTCACCCTGCTGCTGTGGGGCGGCTACTACCTGTGGTCGCGCAATGCCGGCGACTCCTGGCAGGGCACCGGCCAGTGGACCGTCACCGCGGTCGTCTTCGGGGTGTACGTGGTGTTGTTCGTCGTACGTCTCGTGGTCTGGCGCCTGGCCGTACGTCGCCGGCGCCGGGTCGGGGACGGCGAGGTGGTCACGGCCTCGTGGCCCGGCCTGCAGATCGCTGGTCACTACTGGGACTGGGACACGTTCGCGGCTGTCGGGTCCCTGCCGGCGATCGGGGCGGAGACCTCTGCGGCGTCGACCGGGTCGGAGGGGCCGGAGCCGGGGGTGCCCGAGCAGCCGGCGGTCGTGCGGACCCGGCGCGGCACCTGGGGACGCGGTGATCGCTACCTCTTCACCACCCCGATCGGGCCGTGGGAATGCCCGATCGAGGACCTCGGCGTCACCCCCGCCGGCCTGGAACAGGCGCTGCGGCTCTACTCGCGCGGGCGCTGCCTGGTCGACCTCTCCGGGATCAGCCACTGAGCTGTGTCCGGGTCCCCGATGACCCGTACCGCAATCGGCGGGCAACCCGGTCGTGACAAACCGAGGGGTCCCCCGCAGCGCGAAACGGGCACACATTACGCTTGTTCCCGTGAGCACTACCACGGCCGGTGCCGCCGATGGAGTCTGGAAGACCGGACGGTGGAGTGCAGACGCCGGTGACCGGTGCGGGACCCGCGGGGTGTCCGCGCCGGCACGATGAGAGAGAAGAGAGCACATGCCCATCGCAACTCCTGAGGTCTACGCCGACATGCTGGACCGGGCCAAGGCGAACGGCTTCGCCTACCCGGCCATCAACGTCACCTCGTCGCAGACCCTGACCGCTGCGCTGCGCGGATTCGCCGAGGCCGAGTCCGACGGCATCGTCCAGATCTCCACGGGCGGCGCCGAGTACCTGTCCGGGTCCACCGTGAAGGACATGGTCACCGGTGCCGTGGCGCTCGCCGAGTTCGCCCACGTCGTGGCCAAGAACTACCCGGTGAACGTGGCCATCCACACCGACCACTGCCAGAAGGGCAAGCTGGACACGTACGTCCGCCCGCTGATCGCCGTCTCGCAGGAGCGCGTCGACGCCGGCAAGGAGCCGCTGTTCCAGTCGCACATGTTCGACGGTGGCACCCTGCCGCTGGGGGAGAACCTCGACATCGCCCAGGAGCTGCTGGCCAAGGCCGTCGCCGCCCGGATCATCCTCGAGGTCGAGATCGGTGTCGTCGGTGGCGAGGAGGACGGTGTCGTCGGCGACGCGCCCGACAAGCTCTACACCACCCCCGAGGATGCGCTGGCCACCGCCGAGGCCCTCGGCCTGGGGGAGAAGGGCCGCTACATGGCCGCCCTGACCTTCGGCAACGTGCACGGCGTCTACAAGCCGGGCAACGTGAAGCTGCGCCCGGAGATCCTCAAGGTCGCCCAGGACGCCATCGAGGCCAAGTACGGCAAGTCGAAGGCGCTCGACCTGGTCTTCCACGGCGGCTCCGGCTCCACCGCCCAGGAGATCGCCGATGCCGTCTCGTACGGCGTGGTCAAGATGAACGTCGACACCGACACCCAGTACGCCTTCACCCGCCCGGTCGTGGAGCACATGTTCCGCAACTACGACGGTGTGCTGAAGATCGACGGCGAGGTCGGCAACAAGAAGCAGTACGACCCCCGCACCTGGGGCAAGGCTGCCGAGGCCGGCATGGCCGCCCGGATCGTCGAGGCCTGCCAGAACCTCAACTCGGTCGGCACCCACAAGTGAGGCAGACCCTCGGCTGAGCCGAGGGTCTGCGACCCGCACGGGGACCCCGGACACCGTCCGGGGTCCCCGTTGCTCATCTCGGCGGGTGCTCGGCGAGCCAGGGCAGGGGAGACACGTAGCCGTACGTGACGACGGAGGTCTCGGTGCAGGTGGAGGCGCCCCGCAGCGGCACCGAGGCGGCCGACTCGCCGACGGCCACCGGCCGGACGCCCAGGTGCAGATGCGCCCGGCCGCCCTGGTCGGACAAGGTGCCGATCACCTGACCCGCGACCACCGACGTCCCCATCATGTCGACGAGGGGGTCGAGGTGCCCGTAGACGGCCAGGAAGCGCGCGCCGTCCGCGGCCTTCGTCTCGATCCCGAGGACGCCGCCCGGCCAGCCCGAGGTGGTCGACACCACTGTGCCCGCGCCGATCGCCCGCACCGGCAGGCCCGGCGTCGCGCCCTGCGAGTCGGCCCCCAGATGCGCCTTGCCGGGGATCAGGCCCTGCTAGCCGCAGGTGCCGAAGCCCCAGTCGCGGTAGCGGGTGCCGGTCGGGTCGACCCAGCCGTTGTCGGGGAACTCCTGCAGCTCGGGGGCCACGTCCCGACCGCCGACGGCGGCCAGCAGGACGAGGACCAGCACCGCAGCCACCGTGAGCCGCGCTCTCCTGCCTCGGGGATGTGCCAGTGTC
>CAYOBI010000059.1:10751-15923 GCA_964402325.1 uncultured Propionibacteriaceae bacterium
CAGCACCGCAGCCACCGTGAGCCGCGCTCTCCTGCCTCGGGGATGTGCCAGTGTCCAGGTCATCTCTCCTCCCGGAGGACGACACGTCGTTGCCCGTACGACGATGGTAGGCCCGGCCGACGTCCTGGCCGGGGCATCCCGGCAGGACTCGATAATGGCTAGGCTATTGACATGAGCGAGACCCACCACAACCTGCTGGCCGATGAGGCTCCGGTGACGCGGCTGCCCGAGGATCCGGCCGTCGCGGAACTCGCCGACCACGGTCGGGAGCGGTTCCTTGACATCGTGAGCGCGTACCCGCAGTCCAGCCTGTGCTGGGCGCTGCTCGCGGAGGGTTCGCTCAACATGGGGTCGCGTGACGGCGACATCGCGGCGTACGCGTACGCCCGGACCGGCTACCACCGCGGACTCGACCTGCTGCGCCGCAACGGCTGGAAGGGCTTCGGTGCCGTGCCGTGGGAGCACGAACCGAACCGCGGCTTCCTCAAGGCGCTCTGGGCTCTCGCGGTCGCGGCGCATCGGATCGGCGAGGACGACGAGTACCAGCGGTGTGCGCAGTTCCTCCGCGACTCCTCGCGGACCGGCTACGACGTCCTCACCGCGGAGCGTCCCGTCGCCCGCGGCACCGGCAACGAGGGCGTCGGCGACGGCACCGACGAGCAGATGGACGAGGTCGTCGAGGAGGCCGGCGAGCGCGAGACCGCCTCGCCGATGTCCGGCCCGGACCGCGACGAGCGCGAGGCCTGGGCCTCCGAGGAGGACGAGCCCTCCGACCACGTGCTGGACAGCCCGTACGCCGGCTGACCCCCCCGGACGCCGGCCCCCATGGCTGAGCACACCGGCGCCCGGCGCCCGGCCGGACAGCACCCGGTCCTCGACGTCCACGCCCACGCGGCACCGTTGCCGCTGCTGGAGTGGCTCCAGGCCGAGGGCCTGGCGGACCTGTCCCGGCTGCGGGACGAGGTGCTGCTGCTCGACCCGCGGATCAGCGGTGTCCCGGCCGGCACCCCGCTGCCGCTGCCGGTGTCGATGTACGGCGGGACCGAGCGGCTGGTGGAGCTGGAGGAGGCCGGCGTCGACGTCCAGGCGGTGTCCCTGCCGCCGTACCTGATGGCGTCGGCCTGCCCGGACCGCGACCTGGTCGCCGAGGTGGTGGGGCGCGGCAACAACACCCTGGCCGAGTACGTCTTCCAGGCGCCCGACTACCTGCTGGCCCTCGGCGGGGTGCCGGTCGGCTGGCCGGACGGCGCCGCGGAGGCCGTCCGCTGCCTCGACGCGCTGGGCATGCACGGGCTGACGATCGGCACCCGCGGCGGGGCCGCCGAGCTCGACGCCCCGGTCAACGAACCGCTCTGGGAGCTGCTGGCGGCCCGGCAGGTGTTCACCTTCCTGCACCCGGCCGCCGACTCGGTGCCCGAGGTTGCCGTCGCGGCCGCCCGGCTGGTCAGCTCCGGGGTGGTCGCCCGGCACCGGTTCCCGCTCTGCCTGGCCCACGGCGGCGGGGGCCTGCCCGCCCTGCACGGCCGTCTCACCCTCGGCTGGGAAGCCGCCGGATCGTACGACATGGGCTCCCACGACGCGCTGTTCTTCGACACCGCGGGGCTCGACCCGGTCCAGCTGCGCCGGCTGGTCGAGGACGTCGGCGCGGGCCGGGTGCTGGCCGGGACCGGCTACCCGTTCAACCCGTACGACCCGGCCGTCCCGGACATCGCCGCGACCGTGGCCGCGGTGCTCACCGGCGACCCGGCCGAGGCGGTGCTCGGCGGTACCGCTGCGCGGCTGTTGCACGCGTTCTGACCCGGTCCGGCGCCGATCGGACCGTCCGCTTCGTGTCCCGGCGGACCGCTGTCGGTACCGCTCGGTAGAGTGAGCGGGTCGGTCCGGCGAACGTGGACCGTCCCGGGGGCGACGGACGTCGTACGACCCGGTCGAGGAGACCTGCGCCCGTCGCGGGAGCGTCGCAGTTGTGGAGAGGGTGGCACTTCGTGTCCGGAATCATCGTGATCGGCACCCAGTGGGGCGACGAGGGCAAGGGCAAGGCGACCGACCAGCTCGGCGACTCCGTCGACTACGTGGTGCGCTACTCCGGCGGCAACAACGCCGGCCACACCGTGGTGGTGAACGGGCAGTCGTTCGCGATGCACCTGCTGCCGTCGGGGATCCTCAACGAGAACGCCGTGCCGTGCATCGCCAACGGCGTCGTGGTCGACCTGGCCGTGCTGTTCCAGGAGATCGACGACCTGGCTGCCCGTGGGATCAACACCGACCGGCTGATCATCTCGCCCAACGCGCACCTGATCACGCCCTACCACCAGACGATGGACAAGGTGACCGAGCGGTTCCTCGGCAAGCGGAAGATCGGCACCACCGGCCGCGGCATCGGCCCGGCCTACGCGGACAAGGTCAACCGGCTCGGCCTGCGGATCCAGGACCTCTTCGACGCCTCGATCCTGCGCCAGAAGGTGGAGGCCGCGCTGGCCCAGAAGAACCAGCTGCTGGTCAAGATGTACAACCGCCGCGAGGTCGATCCGGCCCTGATCGCTGACGGCCTGCTGGAGTACGCCGAGCGGGTCCGCCCGCACGTCGCCGACGTCGCCCGGGTCCTCAACGAGGCCCTCGACGAGGGGGCGACGGTGCTGTTCGAGGGCGCCCAGGCGCACCACCTCGACGTCGACCACGGCACCTACCCGTACGTCACCTCGTCCAACCCGACCGCCGGCGGCGCGCTGACCGGCTCCGGCGTCGGCCCGACCAGGATCGAGCGGGTGATCGGCATCGCCAAGGCCTACACGACGCGGGTCGGCGAGGGTCCGTTCCCGACCGAGCTGTTCGACCAGGACGGCGACAAGCTGCGCGAGATCGGCCACGAGTACGGCGTCACCACCGGCCGGAAGCGCCGCTGCGGCTGGTTCGACGCGCTCGTCGTCGAGGCGGCGACCACCTACAACGGGGCGACCGACATCTTCCTCACCAAGCTCGACGTGCTGTCGGGGTGGGACCGGATCCCGGTCTGCGTGGCGTACGACATCAATGGTGAGCGGGTCGAGACCCTGCCGGCGAACCAGACCGACTTCCACCACGCCAAGCCGATCTACGAGTACCTCGACGGCTGGAGCGAGGACATCAGCGGCTGCCGGAGCTTCGAGGAACTGCCGGTCAACGCGCAGCGCTACGTGCACCGTCTCGAGGAGCTGTGCCGCTGCCGGATCTCCGGCATCGGCGTCGGCCCGGGCCGCGAGCAGGTCGTGATGGTCAACGACCTGGTCGGCCCGGTCAACGCCTGATGTCCGACCACGTGCCCGCCACGGACGACGACCGGGCCCCGTTCCCGCTCGACTCGACCGCCGACCTGGTGGCCGACCTGGAGCAGGAGGGGTTCCTCGAGCCGTCGGCGCTGTACCCGCGCGCCGACGTGCCCGCCGTGGCCGTGCTGGCCTTCCTGCCGCAGACCGTGCATGACGTCGGCGCCCGGGAGGGCTCCCGGGTCACCCGCACGCTCAGCGACGTGCTGGAGCCGCGCCCGCTCTACGAGCGCGAGCACAAGGGCGTACGCGTCGGCTGGTGCTACCCGTCGATGGGCGGCCCGCACACCGTGATGGTGATGGAGGAGCTGATCGCGCTCGGTGTCCGGCGGATCATCGCCGTCGGCTCGGCCGGGGTGCTGCGCTCCGAACTGGTGATGGGCCACCCGTTCGTCGTCACCAGCGCGCTGCGCGACGAGGGGACCAGCGGGCAGTACCTGCTGCCGTCGCCGGTCGTCGACGCCGACCCGGTCGGCGTACGCGCCTGCCGGGAGGCGCTGGTCGAGGCCGGGGTCGGCTTCTCCGCCGGGCGCACCTGGACCACCGACGCCATCTACCGCGAGACCCGCGGCCGGGTGCAGCGCCGGATGGACCAGGGCTGTGCGGTGGTGGAGATGGAGGCCGCGTCGATGATGGCGGTGGCGCGCTACCGCGACATCCACTTCGGCCAGATCCTCTTCGGCGCCGACTCACTGGCCGGCGAGTCCTGGGACTCCCGTGCCTGGCCGACCGCGGCCGACGTGCACGAGGCGATGTTCTGGTGGGCGATGGATGCGGCCGTACGGTTGGGAGAGCTGGTCGGCGAGCATCACTGATGCGCGGATGAGACGGTTGACGGCACCGCATTTCCTGAGGGAACGCTGAGAAACGGGCCCCCGAACCTGTGGATCTCCTGAGGATTTCAACAGGATTGTGCCGGTTCGGGGGGCCGGTTAACGGCGCGCACAGGTGGATGCCGCACCATGGGACTTATGGATTTGGTGACACTTATTCCGCAGGCGATCCCCGGACTGGGCTACCTCAGCGACCCCGGGTCGCTCCTCCAGCAGCTCGGCCCCTGGGCGCTGCTCGGCGTGGCGGTGATGGTGTTCATCGAGTCCGGCCTGCTCTTCCCCTTCCTGCCGGGCGACTCGCTGCTGTTCACGGCGGCGCTGCTGCACATGGCGCTGGGGATCAACATCTGGGTGCTGATCGGCGTCGCGTTCGTCAGCGCCTTCCTCGGTGATCAGGTCGGGTACTTCCTCGGCAGCCGGTTCGGCCGTGGTCTGTTCAAGGACGACGCCCGGGTGCTCAAGACCGAGCACCTGAACCGTGCCGAGGAGTTCTTCCACAAGTACGGCGGCCGTTCGCTCGTGCTGGCCCGGTTCGTCCCGGTCGTGAGGACGTACGTCCCGCTCGTCGCCGGCATGGTCCGCCACCCGTACAAGCACTTCATCGGCTGGAACGCCCTGGGCGGCTTCCTCTGGGTCGGCATCATGTCGGCCGCCGGCTACTTCCTCGGCGGCGTCCCGGTGATCGCCAACCACGTCGACCTGATCGCCATCATCATCGTCGTCGTCTCGCTGCTCCCGATGGTCTTCGAGATCCTCCGCTCGCGGTCGAAGGGCTCCGCGCCCAAGCGCGTCGCCGAGCCGGTGAACGAGAACGAGATCGAGAGCGTCTGAGCCGGATCCGCTCCACCCGTCGCCCGCCGCCCCGTCCGGGGTGGCGGGCGACGTGCGTTGCGTGGATCTCCCGTATGTCTCGCCAAGTCCCGGCAACGACTCGAGCGTCGATGCTCGCTCTTCGTACCGTCGAGGGCAGAGCCGAGACGAATGGGAAGGTCCGAACAACATGCAGCTGCGCGAGGATGCCAAGTGGTCGATCGTGG
>CAYOBI010000060.1:0-15752 GCA_964402325.1 uncultured Propionibacteriaceae bacterium
CCGAGCTCTGCGCCGGCTGGCTGCTGTGCTGGGGTCCGGCCGCCCCGGCCGAGGACGAGCCGGCCCTGCTGCAGGCGCGCGGCGACGGCCGTACGATCCGCTGGGTCGCCGGCCCGGACGGCCGGGTGCACCGGACCGTCGCCCGGGCCGACCCCGCTGTCCCCGACCCCGCTGTCCCCGACCCCGCGCTGTCCCCGGTCGCGGTGCCGGCGCTGGGACGGACCCTGCTGCTCGACCTGGTCGAGGCGGCGACCGCGTCCGACACGCCGCGGCTGCGTCGGGTGCTCACAGCCTGGTGCGACGCCCTGGACGCCCGGACCGGCGACGACGGGCGGCTGCCGGCGGCGTACGCCGATGCCCGGTTCGGCAACCTGCTCACCGGCTCCGAGACCGATCCCGCCCCGGTGCCGCTCGAGCCCGGCCCGGCGGGGGCCGACCCGGACGAGGCCCGCTGGACCGCGCTGGCCGACCTGCTCGCCACCTGGCGGGCGGGCGGCATCCGGACCCCGTGGCCGAGCTCGATGCACCCGCACACCGTGTTCCGCGCACTGGCGAGCATGGCGGGGGTCAGCGCCCCCGACGACGTCGACCGGTACTGGCCCGATCCGGCCGTCGGCACGGCCGAGGAGCCGATGACGGGACAGGAGATGAGGGCCGTGATCGCCCGCCAACGCGAGCAGCTGCGGGGCGCCTGGTCCCGGTTCCACTGGGACGAACGGGCCTACCTGACGTACCGTGCCGAGGACCTCGCCGGACGCATCGCCCGCAGACTCGGGCGGGAGGCGGCTCGCGGAGCCCGTATCCTGACCGGGCGCGGAGGTGCCGCATGACCGGCCCCAGCCAGCACCCCCGAGCGGACCCGACGCGGAAGGATCATGCATGACGTCACCCGACACGACGGTGCCCGACGGCGGTCCCGAGGCCGACGGTGCCCCGGCCCGGAAGGCGCGACTGACGGACCGGTTCTCCGGACTGCTGGAGATCCTCGGGCCGACCGTCCAGCGTCCCGGGGTGCTCGTCGGCTTCCTCTCCACCCTGGCGCTGGCGATGAGCGCGCTGATGCCGCGGGAGAGCCGGGAGTACAACCTGCCGCTGCTGTTCGGCTTCATCCGTGACTGGATGAACCGTGGCGTCGGCGTCGCGTTCGCCGTCTCCGCCGGCATCCTGCTCTGCCTGGCCTGGATCCAGATCCGGCCGCGGGCGCACCACCCGGCCCGGCGGCCACTGATCCAGGCGCTGGCGATCATCGGCATCTGGTCCCTGCCCCTGGTCTTCGCGCTGCCGTTCGGAAGCCTCGACGGGTACGCCTACCTCGACCAGGGCTGGCAGCTGAGCCACCACCTGACCCCGTACCGGGCGGGTCTGACGGTCGGCTGGGGTCCGTTCGCCGACCACGTCTCCTGGGTGTGGGTGGGCACGACCACCGTCTACCCGCCACTGGCGCTGCGCTTCGGCCAGCTCGCCGTGCTGATCGGCAATTACCACCCGTACTGGTCCCTGGTGGTGCTGCACCTGATGGACCTGGCGTCGCTGGTGGTCGGCGCCTGGGCGTTGAAGCGGCTGGCGGTCGACATGGGCCGCAGCGTCGCCAAGGCCCTGTGGTGGTACCTCAACCCGCTGATGATCATCTCCGGCATCGCCGGCCTGCACCACGAGCTGCTGATGACCTCGCTGATGCTGGTCGGCCTGATGCTGGCCCGCACCCGGTGGGGCATCGTCACCGGCAGCGCGGCGGTCGCCGTCGCGGCCGCGGTGAAGCAGCCCGCGGTGTTCGTGCTGCCGGCTCTCGTCGTCGCCTCGCTGCCCGCCGCAGTGGCGCTGGCCGGCGGGGTCCGGATGTGGCTGCACGTCGCCTGGCGGGCGGTCGTCTCGGCCGTCGTGGTGGCGGGCGGGTTCGCGGCGATCACCTGGGCGACCGGCCTCGGCTACGGCTGGACGAACGCACTGAGTGTCCCCGGGATGAGCTTCACGCTCTCCCCCACCGCCGTCCTCAGCCAGGTCGCCGGGTTCTTCTTCCGCCACGGCACCGGCAGCAAGCTCGCCGAGGGTGTCGCGAACGGCCCGGTCGGGATGGCCGTCGCGGGCATCGTGGCGGTCTGGTTCGTCGTCGAGGTGATCCGGCTCAGCCCGCACCGCTGGCCGACCCTGGCCTGGGTCGGCTCCCTCGCCTTCGGCCTGGCGTCGCCGACGCTGTGGCCCTGGTACCTCATCCCGGTGCCGGTGATGTTCGGTCTGGAGCGGCTCGACTACCACGACGTACGCCGCCGGATCGCGTTCGTGCTGGGCCTCTCGTTCGTCCAGGTGGTGATCGAGAACACCGGCTTCCAGAAGTACGGCAGCCTCGCCGCGGCGCTCATCCTGGCCGTCTCGTGGCTCTACTTCTCCCGCCTGCACCCGGGCATCGCCCGGTCGCTGGCGGACCGGCCGACGGGGCCGGCCCGGCTGTCGGGACCCGACCCCGGCACGCTGCGACCGGAACGGGACGCGGGCGCTCGGTAGAGTGGGGCCGTCCGTCCGTACGTCCCCCCAGGAAGCCGAGAGCATGAGCCGACTCAGCCGCGACCAGATCCGCACCATGATGGCCGAGGTGCTGGCGAACCAGGGCAAGGAGCTGCCGGCCGACGACACCGCCGGCCTGGACGCGATCGGGTTCCGGTCCCTGGACTTCTCCGAGCTCGCGCTGTCGGTCGAGGACGAGCTGGGCACCGAGCTGAACTTCGACGCCCCCGGCCTGCGCTCGATCACCACCGTCTCCGACGTCCTGGACTTCATCGAGCAGCTGCAGAGCGCCTGATGTCCGCCATCGCCGAGGGCACGCCGCCCGGCGCCGGCAACCGGATCGTCGCCCGCGGCTTCACCGGCCGCTGGGCCGAGCTGGGGACGTACGACCTGCCGGGGGCGGCCGCGGTGTTCGTGCACGACCACGCCGAGGCGGCCCGGGCGGTCTGGACCCACGCCACCACGCCGCGGGAGACCCTCCTCGCCGCGGCGACCCGCGCCGAGGAGGCGCTGCTCGCCGATCTGCGCGCCGCCGGCCTGGCGATCGCCCGGACCGACGGCGACCGGGTCGAGCTCGAGGCCGCCTCCGGTCCGGGACGTCCGCCCGACCCGGGCCGGGTCTGGCTGCTCACCTCCGGCTCGACCGGCCGGCCCAAGCGGGTTGCGCACACCCTCGGCTCGCTGACCACCGTGACCGGTGAGCAGCCGGCCCGCACCTGGCTCTGCCCGTACACCCCCGGCGCGTACGCCTGGTGGCAGCTGGTCACCCTGTCGCTGGCGCACCCGGGCAACGACCTGGTCTTCCTGGAGCCGGACCAGCTCGACGAGTGGCCGCAGCTCGCGCTGGCGCACGGCGTCACCGCCGCATCCGGCACCCCGACCTTCTGGCGCCGGGCGCTGGTGCGATCCGGCGACACGATGGCCCGGCTCCCGCTGGAGCAGGTCACCCTCGGCGGCGAACCGGTCGACCAGGCCGTCCTGGACCGGCTGCACGCCGTCTACCCGGCGGCCCGGATCTCCTGGATCTACGCCTCCTCCGAGGCGGGCGCCTCGATCGCCGTGCACGACGGCCGGGCCGGGTTCCCGGTCGCCTGGCTGGAGCGGCACGCCGAGGGCCGGCCGGCGCTGAGCGTCATCGACGACGAACTGGTGATCGCCTCGCCGTACCGGGCCGAGGACATGGACCCCGACCTGCACACCGGCGACCGGGTGGAGATCCGCGACGGGCGGGTGCTGATCGTGGGCCGGCTGGCGTCGGACGAGATCAACGTCGGCGGGTCCAAGGCCTCCGCCTCCGCGGTCCGGACGGTCCTGCTGGAGCACCCGGCGGTCGCCTGGGCCGCGGTGAAGGGCCGTCGGGCCCCGATCGTCGGCCACATGGTCACCGCCGAGGTGGTGCTGACGCCCGGCGCGGCCACGACCACCGAGGAGCTCGCCGGCTGGTGCACGGCCCGGCTGCCCGAGTACGCCGTCCCGCGGCGACTGAAGATCCTGCCCGAGATCCCGATCAAGGAGAGCCTGAAGTCCGATGTCTGATCCTGTCGACGCCGGCCCCGTCCCGTCCGCCGAGGTCGTCCTGGTCTCCGGCGGGTCACGCGGCCTCGGCCTGGCCCTGGTCCGGATGGTCCTGGACGCCGGCGCGAAGGTCGCCACCTTCGCCCGGACGATCACCCCGGAGCTGGCGGCCCTCGCCGCCGAGTTCCCCGACCGTACCTACGTCGCGCCGCTCGACGTCACCGACACCGCCGCGGTGTCGGCCTTCGTCAAGGAGGCGAACGCGAGGCTGGGCCGGATCGACGGGATGATCAACAACGCCGCCGTCGGGCAGGACTCGATGCACATGCAGACCTCGCCGGCCGACATCGCCCGGATCGTCGAGACCAACCTGACCGCCCCGCTGGTCCTCACCCGGGCGGTGCTGCGGACGATGATCCGCCGCAACGGCCGGGGCCGGATCATCATGATCACCTCGATCGGCGCCCAACGCGGCTACGCCGGCCTCACCACGTACGCGGCGACGAAGGGCGGCCTCGACGCGGCGATGCGCACCCTGGCCCGGGAGATGCACGGCCGGGTGCTGGTGAACTCGATCGCCCCCGGCTTCTTCGCCTCCGAGATGAGCTCGGTGCTCGGCTCCGACCAGCTCGACGCGATCACTCGCCGGACGCCGTCCGGCCGCCTCGTGGAGCCGGAGAACATCGTCCCGATCGCCCGGATGCTGCTGTTCGAGGACACCAACCTGAACGGCCAGGTGATCACCGTCGACGGCGGCGGTTCGATCTGAGCCGGCGGTCGGTCAACTGCCCGGCCCGGGCCGGTACGGCTGGGCCGAGGCCAGCGCGGTGACGGCCGTCCGGGCCGACACCGTCGGGAAGTCCGGCTCGGTCGGCACGCCCTTCACCGTGGCCCGGTCGACGACGTACTGGCGGTAGAGGAAGCCGGGCCGCCACATCGGCTCACCCGGCTGGGCGATCGCCTGATAGGTGTCGTAGATGCCCTTCTTGACCAACAGGTCGTCCCCGGCGACGTTGCGCGGCCGATTCTGCGACGGGTAGCCCTGGTAGCCGAGGATCGTGTGGTCGACGTGCGCCAGCCGGCTGGCGTCGCGGGTGAGGTACGCGGCGGCGTGGTGGTCGGCGTGGTCGCCGTCGCCGAGGGCATGCAGGTAGTCGGTGGTCCGGACCAGGATCGGCCGGGCGGCGTCCATCAGCGCCACCAGTTCGTCGCGCAGCCCGGCCGCGGTGTACGTCGCGGAGCCGTCGAGGGCGGTGATCGTCGCGATCTGCCCGTCCAGCAGCCGGGACAGGCTCTGGTGCCCGTACCGATCGGTGCCGACGCCGCTGGGGAACCCGTCGGGCAGCCGGAGGAAGACCAGCGAGACCGACGGCCGCGGACCGAGCACCCGGACCGCCAGCGGGTGCCCACCGACGACCACCGTGTGCTCCTGCCAGCTGTTGTCGACCCGGGCGGCCTTCGCGTACGCGGCCTCCATCCCGGCCTCCCGGGCCCGCCAGTAGTCCGGGCCCTTGCCGGCGTCGCCGGCGGTGAGATAGACGGTCCGCAGGCAGCGGTCCGGGCGCAGCCGCAGGTCGTCGAGCATGTCGGGACTCATGAAGAACAGGTCATCGTCCTGGTGCGCCACCACCTGCAGCACGCCGCCGGTGCAGTCCGGCAGGGACGGACCCGGGTCGGGCGCCGGGGCGGCCGGTGGGGCGGCGGGAGCGATCGGGTCCGGTCGGCCGGACGTCACCAGCAGCAGCGGCACCAGGAAGGTCACCGCCACCGCGACGACCCGGCGGATCCGGGTCCCCCGTCGGTGCGGTCGCGCGACCCGCTCCCCGGGCTCGCCCATGATGTCTCCCTCTCCCGCTGTCGTCGCTACCCACTGCCGGACGGTCCCGGCGGCCCACTGTCTCACCGCGACCTGCCGTCGCGACGCCCTGCCCGCCGACCCGCCGGTCCACGCGTACGGCCCAGCGCGGCCAGCCCGACGGTGAGCAGCGCCGCCGCCCCGGCCCCCGCCAGCGCGGCGGCCAGCCCCGGGGTGGTGTACCGGCAGGTCAGCCGGGTGGCGCCCGCCACCGGCACCGCGAGCAGGCCCGAGCGGGGGACGATCCGGGCCGGGTGACCGTCCGCGGTGCAGGACCAGCCGTCGACCGCGGTGGTGGAGACGATCACGTCGCCGGTCACCGGCCGGTCCCAGCCGGCGGCGAGGTCGCGACCCCGGACGGTGAGCCGGGGCGCGGTGCCGCGGGCCGTGGCGACCAGCCGGCCGGCCCGGACGGCGTCGTAGCAGGCGAACCGGTCCAGGTCGAGCTGTTGCGCGCCGTCGTCGGCCGCGTACGTCAGGTCGAAGTGTCCGTCGGCGGACACCGGCAGGGTCAGCGGGGCGACCACGTCCTGGGCTGCGGGCGCTGCCCGGCGTTGGGAGGGACCGTCGCCGGCGGTCGGGGTGAGGATCACCGCGCCGCGCAGCGGCCGCAGGTCGGCCTGCAGCAGGCCACCGGCCGGGCAGCCACCCGCCAGCCGGGCCGTCGTCCCGGCGGCGAGGCCGGCGCTGGCGGCCGCCGGGCGGGTGGTCCACGTCGGCGCCGAGTAGACCTGCTCGTCCCACAGCGCGTCCCGTACGGCGAACACCGGGGCCATGCCGGGGACCGGCGCCCGGACCGGGCCGGCGACCCGGACCAGCGGCAGGGCGTCGTACCACGTCAGGGCCACCCCGGTCGGGCCGCCGTGCACGAGGCGTCCGGAGACCGACATCAGCTGGAGCACCGGGACGTCCTCGTCGGTGCCCATCCGCCGCCCGTTCGCCCCGGACGGCACCCCGAGGTCGGCGAACACCCGGGTCGACTGCCGGCTGAACGTCGAGGAGTAGTACCGCACGCCCGGCTCGCCGAGCAGGCCCGACGGGTGCCCGTACCGGTACATCGCGGCGTCCAGGCGGTACGGCGGCCAGCCCTGCCCCGCCTGCCGGTGTTGCTGCACGGCGGCCAGATCACGGTCCGCGTCGGCCCACCAGGAGCCCTGCGGGCTGCGCGGCCCCGAGCGCAACTGCTCCACCACGACGGCGTTGACGGCCAGCTCGAGCACCAGCGCGGCGACGAGGATGCCCCCGGCGGCCCGGCGGGTCGCCGGCCGGGCGGCGGCGAGCACGGCCATCGCCACGGTGACCAGCACCACGGCCGCCACCACCTCGGTGGACAGCGGGTGGTGCGGGCCGCGGCGGTGGGTGACCGCGAGGCCCGCCAGCAGGACCAGGACCGCGGCCCCGCCGAGCGCCGTCGCCACCGGCTGGGGCTGCGGGCGGAGCAGGAACCGCCAGGCGATCACCACCAGCAGGCCGCTGACCAGGAACGCGTTGCGGAAGTAGGAGCCGTGCGGCTCGGTGAAGCCGTACCAGATCCCGCGGGTGGTCCCCCAGGCCATCGTGGTGACCATCAGGGCGAGGGCGGCGCCGAGGGCGGCACGTTCCCGGACCGGGACGGGCCGGGAGACGAAGAACGCCACCACCGCGACGAGCAGGACGGTGCCGACGCCGAGCCCGGGTGACCAGTCGAGCAGTTCGGTGAGGCTGAACAGCCGGCCGAGGTAGCGGGCCAGCGGGACGTCCCGGGGGCCGAAGGTCAGGTCCAGCGGCGGGGCGTGCAGGCCGGCGAGGACGCCCGGCAGCACCACCGGCAGGCTGAGCCCGACCCCGAGCGCGCCACGGAGGGCGAACCGTCCGAGCTGCCCGACGAGGACCCGCGGGCGGGTCCGGTCCACCACGGCCATCACCACGGTGAGGTAGCCGGCGCCGACCGCCGCCATCACCGCGGTGTAGAAGTTGCCCCAGAAGAACAGCGCGACCAGCAGGATGCTGAGCACCGGGCGCCGACCGTCCCGCGACCAGTGCCCGACCAGGGCGAACACCGGGAACGCCGCGACGCCCTCCAGCCACATCGGGTCGAACAGCCCCTCCTCGAGGACGAAGCCGCCGGTGGCGTACGCCGTGCCGAGCGCGGCCGCCCAGAGCGGATGCCCGGCGCCGTGGGCGATCCGCAGGTAGACGACCATGGCGACCGCCACGGTGGCGACCTTGAGCAGGGTGATCACGAACATCCCCAGCTCGACCCGGGTGAGCGGGAACAGCCCGATCAGCAGCGTCCACGGGCCGCCGAGGTAGACGGCGTAGTCGGGCAGGAACGGCTGGCCCAGCGCCACGAACCAGTTGAACTGGGCGTCGATCGCCGGGCTGCCGTGCAACAGCTCGCGCAGCATCGCGTGGAACGGCACGAACTGGGCGAAGTAGTCGTCGTAGCCGCGTGACCGGTCGCCGAGCGGGTACTCGTGGTTGGCCGCGTGCTGCGCCACGACGACGGCCACCGAGAGCAGCGCCGCCAGGCCGGCCGCCCCGACCGTGCGGATCGTGGTGGCGGACGGAGTGCTGCGACGCATCCCGCCTCCTCGTCTCCTGCGCCACCCCTGACAGGGCACGCGGCTGCCGGACGTCCGGCGCCGGCAGTCTAGCCGCAGCCAGGTGTCGTACGGGTGGCCTAGCATGCTCCCCATGCAGCCCGCCGCCGTCCCGTCCCCCGGCGCCCGGACGGCGACACCTCCCGTACGCCTCCTCGAGTCACCGGCGCGGGCCGAGTGCCCGCCCCGGGCGCGGCTGCGCGCCGCCCTGGTCGCCGCGGTGCTGGCGGTCGCCGCGCAGGTGGCGGGGATGGCGATGGCGAGCGTGTTCCCGTTCGGCAAGCGCCCCTGGGCGGTGAACGACGCGTACAACCAGCTGCTGCCGCAGAAGGCGCACCTGCGCGAGCTGCTGCTGCACCCGGGCGGACCGGACTCCCTGCTGTTCACGTGGCACAGCGCGCTGGGCACGCCGTGGCTGGGCGACTTCGCCACGTACGCCGCCAGCCCGTTCAACCTGCTGCTGGTCCTGGTGCCGGCGGATCGGCTCACCGTCGGGGTGCAGCTGGTCACCGCGCTGCAGGTCGCGGTCGCCGCGGCCGCAATGGCGCTGGTCCTGCTCGCGCTGCACCGCCGCGCCGGCTGGGACGTCGCCGCGGCCCTCGCCGCCGGCTACGCCTGCTGCGGGTGGGTCGCCGGGGACGGGATCGTGGTGCTGTCCTGGATGGACGGCCTGGTCGCCTTCCCGGTGCTGCTCTGGGCCGCGCTGCGGCTGGTCCGGCGACAGGGCGTCGTGGTGCCGGTGCTGCTGGTCGCGCTGTTCTGGACGGCGAACTACTACACGGCGGTGATGGCGACGCTCGGCGTCGGGCTGGTGCTGGTCGCGCTGCTGGTGATCGGCCGGGTCGGGTGGCGGGAGGCGGCCGGCGCCCTGGCCCGGGTGGTCGGCGGCTTCGCCCTCGGCCTCGCGATGACCGCCTGGCTGGTCCTGCCGGTGCTCGCGGCGGTCCGGGCGGCCGCCCCGGTGCCCGGCGCCGCGCTCTACCGGATGCCCTGGGACGTCACCCTGGCCCGGCTGTTCCCCGGCAACTGGACGCTCGGCTCGGCCGGCATCTTCGCCGGGCTGGGCACCCTGGTGCTGGTGGCCGCCGCCCCGTGGCGGCGCGCGCTGGGCGTACGGGCCCGGATCACCCTGGTGGTGCTGCCGGTCGCCGCGGTGGTGAGCATGCAGGTGCCGGCCACCCAGCTCGCCTGGCACAGCTTCGCCGCCCCCAACGGCAGCGGCTACCGCGAGGCGTTCGTGGTCGCCGGCATCCTCGTCGTCACCGCCTGGCTGGCACTGGCCGAGGGCCTGCCCGGCCGGCTCCCGCTGCTGGCCGGCACCGCGACCGTGGCACTGCTCGGGGCCCTGGTGCTGGGCCGGCTGTCCACCCTCACCGTCGCGGTCAGCGCCGTCAGCCTGGGGCTGCTCGCCGCCGCCGCGGCGCTGGGACGGCGCCGGCTGGTGGTCGCGGCGCTGCTGGTCACCGTGCTGGTGGAGGGGGCCCTGACCGCCGGGGTGACGTA
This sequence comes from uncultured Propionibacteriaceae bacterium, assembly GCA_964402325.1. Classification (GTDB taxonomy): domain Bacteria; phylum Actinomycetota; class Actinomycetes; order Propionibacteriales; family Propionibacteriaceae; genus Raineyella. The sequence goes on from CAYOBI010000060.1 coordinate 9,955, forward strand.
CCGGGACAAGGCGAAGTACCACGGGGCGCCGACCACCCTCAGCGCCGCGGTGCTCAGGGCCCGGCGGGCGGAGGTCCCGGTCGTCCCGGCCGGGGAGCGGACCCTGGTGACCCGCAGCTCGGACAACGACCCGCTGCTGCTCGGCTACGACGGCATCGACTACTACTCCAGCACCGTCCCGCGGGTCACCACCGACGCGCTGTCCGGCCTCGGCCTGCCGTACGGGCGGCGTCGGATCGGCCTGGACCCGGCCGACCCGGCCGCGGTCGCCCTGCTCGGCATCCATGCCGCCGGCGACGACCGGGTCAACGCACCGGTCACCGTCGTCCCGGCCGGCCCGGTGGGCTCCGATCCCGCCGCCCGCGGCACCGTCTGGGGCGCCCGCGACGACCTGGCCGGGACCCGGCTCTACACCGTCCCCGCGCTCTCCCTGGCCGTCCCGTCCCCCGGGACGGTCGAGGTGAGCGCCCGGTGCACGCCCGGCAGCACCCTGCAGGTGCTGACCGGCTCCGAACAGCGCCCGACCCGCGGCTCGATCGGCTGGCAGGGCCGTACGGTCGGCTGGGGCGTCCCGGGTGTGCTGACCCTCGGCGCCGTCCCGGCGGACGGGCAGGTCGTGTTCACCGTCCGCAGCGACCGCCCCGGCCCGGACGCTGACTCCCTCGTGACCCCCGACGTCCGTCCCGGCGACGTCGGCTGCCTGGACCCGGCGGCGCTGGACCGTACGGTCACCGCCTCGCGGGACCGGGCGGCGAGCGTACGGTTCGGCAGGTCGGATGTCACGGTCGACTGGCCGACCCGCCGGACCGGCGAGGCGGTGGTGCTGACCACGGCGCTGCCCGGCTGGTCCTGCCGGACCGACGCCGGCCCGGCCACCGTGACCTCGCGGGCGGGGATGCTGGCCGTCCCGGTGCACGACACCGGCCGGCTCAGCTGCCACTACCGCCAGCCGGGTCTGGCCCCCGGGCTGGGCGTCTCCGCCGCGGCCCTGGCCGCCACCGTCGGCGTGGAGCTGGTCAGGCGCCGTCGGTCCCGACGCCGCGCCCGCCCCGGCCGACCAGCAGCAGCTTCGCGAGCAGGTAGCTGAACGGCACGGCGGCCAGCCCGGCGATCAGTGGCGCGATCCCCTTGCCGACCCGGAACACCTCGACCAGCAGCACCACCCCGAAGGTGGTGAACAACACGTTCGGCAGGCTGGACAGCGGGTAGAGCAGCAGCTTCAGCCAGGTCGGCCGCACCCGGTAGGTGAACCAGCTGTTCAGCAGGTAGGAGACGACCACCGAGACGGTCCAGCCGATCAGGTGCGCCGCGACGTACGGCATCAAACGGAACAGCAGCAGGTAGACGCCGTAGTAGACACCCGTGTTCACCACTCCGACCAGACAGAACTTGACCAGCGGCCACAGCCGCAGCCACCAGGTGTGCAGGAGCCCCACGGTCAGGCCCGGGTCGCGGGCCCGGCCGGCCCGGCTCCCGCCCCGGTCGGCTCCTCGGCGCTGTCGAGCCGCAGCAGGTAGGCCGGGCGTCGCTTCACCTCGGAGTAGATCCGGCCGACGTACTCCCCGATCACCCCGGTGACGAAGAGCTGCACGCCGGCGAGCAGGACCAGCGCGGCGATGGTGGTGACGTAGCCCGGCGTCTCGACGCCGAACGCGGCGACCCCGACCACCAGCCAGACCACGTACAGCAACATCAGGCCGATCATCCACAGCCCCAGCCAGATCGCCACCCGCAGAGGCTTGGTGTTGAACGACAGGATGCCGTCGATCGCGTAGTCGACCAGCTTGCGGGTGGTCCAGCTGCTGCGGCCGGCGTCGCGCTGCACGTTCTCGTAGTCGATCACGGCGGTCGGGAAGCCGATCCAGCTGTAGAGGCCCTTGGAGAAGCGGTTCGACTCGCGCAGCGCCAGCAGCGCGTCGACGGCCCGGCGGCTGAGCAGCCGGAAGTCGCCGGCGCCGTCGTCGAGCGGGACGTCGATCAGCGGGTTCACCACCCGGTAGAAGGCCCGGGACAGGGCGGTGCGCACCTTCGGGTCGGCGGTCCGCGACCGCCGGGCGACCACCTGGTCGAAGCCGTCCAGGTGCCGGGCGACGAGGGACGGGATCAGCTCCACCGGGTGCTGCAGGTCGCCGTCCATCAGGACCACGGCGGCACCACGGGCGTGTTCGAGGCCGGCGAGCATCGCCGCCTCCTTGCCGAAGTTCCGGGAGAACGACAGGAACTGCACCGACGGGTCCGCGGCGGCCAGGTCAAGGCCGATCCGGGCGGTGGTGTCGGTGCTGCCGTCGTCGACGAGGACGACCTGCCAGGTCTCGGCGACCTGCGGCAGGGTGGCGGCCAGCCGGCGGTGCAGCTCCTCGAGGTTCGCCTCCTCGTTGTGACAGGGGACGACGACGCTGAGGGATGCGCAACGCCCCGCACGCGCCGCCGGAGGGTTGCTCATGCCGACACTATAGGGCCGGGTGACGCTCCTCCCGCCCGGCCGCGACCACGCCGGGAGCGAGCTGCGCGGCCGGCACCAGGGCCGCCGCAGTGGCCGCCTCGACCCGCCGGACCGGCCCGACCAGGACGGTCCGGGCGATCGCGTAGCTGATCGGGACGGCCAGCACGGTGGCGACGAGCGGGGCGATCCGCTGGTCCCAGCCCAGCACCTCGACCATCAGTGCCACCCCGGCCGAGGACAGCACGATGTTGGGGATGCTGGACAGCGGGAACAGCACGAACCCGCGCCAGGTCGGCCGGACCCGGTAGGTGAAGCGGCAGTTGAGCAGGAACGACACCGCGACCCCGACGGCCCAGCCGAGCACGTACGCCACCAAGTACGCCATCAGCAGTCGCAACCCCAGGTACGTCAGGTACGACACCGCGGTGTTGACCAGCCCGACCAGGCAGAAGGCCAGGAACGGCCGCAGCCGGGCCGGGACGGTGCCGCCGTTCATCACGCGGGCCTTCATCACGCGGGCGTTCATCGCGCGGCCGCCCGGGTGCCGAGGCCCATCCCGCCGGGGGTCGCTGCCCCGCCGGGATCCGGGACGGGCGTGAGCTCCGGAGCGGGCACCGGCGTCGGGGTGTACGAGGCCCCGGTCGGGGCGGCCGCCCGGGCGGGCCGGCCGTACTCGGCGCGGACCCCGTAGAGAGGCCGGTCCTTCACCTCGGTGTAGATGCGGCCGACGTACGACCCGATGATGCCGGTCATCAGGGTCTGCACGCCGCCGACGAAGAGCACCGCAATGATGGTGAACGTCCACCCGGAGACGACCGCCTCGGGGTAGACGAGCCGGCGGACCAACGCGTACACGATGCCCAGCAGTGCCAGCAGGGCCATTCCGGTCCCGATCCGGGAGATCAGCCGCAGCGGCTTGCTGGAGAAACCCATGATGCCGTCGGCGGCGAACCGGATCATCGTCCGCAGCGGGTAGCCGGAGACGCCGGCGTGGCGCTCCTGCCGGTCGAACAGCACCGCCTTCTGCCGGAAGCCGATCTCGGTGACCATGCCGCGCAGGAAGCGGTCGTGCTCCCCGTAGCGGCGCAGCTGGGCGGCGACCTTCGCGTCGATCAGCCGGAAGTCGCCGGTGTCGCGCGGGATGTCGATCTCGGACAGGCCGTTGAGCAGCCGGTAGTAGAGCGAGGCGGTGACCTTCTTGAAGGCGGTGTCGCGCCGGCTGCGCCGCTGGGCGTAGACGACGTCCCAGCCGTTCTCCCACTCCCGGACCAGCTCGAGGCTGACCGCGGGCGGGTCCTGCAGGTCGGAGTCCATGATGATGACAGCGTCGCCGACCGCGGCGTCGATGCCCGCGGTGACGGCGATCTGGTGGCCGTAGTTGCGGGCGAAGTCGATCACCCGGACCCGGGGGTCGTGGGCGGCGATGGCGAGCAGGATGTCGAGGGAGGCGTCCTGGCTGCCGTCGTTGACGAAGATGAACTCCACCCGGTGGCCCAGGTCGCGGACGACCTGCTGGACGGCCCGGTAGAGCACGCCGATGTTGCCCTCTTCGTTGTGGATGGGGAACACGTACGAGATCAGGGCCTCCGGTGCCCTGCGCTGCTGGTCGACTGCGGTCTGGTCCATCTCCGTCACCTTTCCCGTGCTCCTGCTGCCGGACATGCGTCCAGACTCGGCCGGGATCATGTGCTGGACACGTGACCGCCGTGAGCAGTTCCTGTCGTTCCGCACAGGAACCGGGCGCGGGTGCTCCGGGGGCGTACGGGTGGGTCAGGAGTGGGTGATCGCCGCCCAGAGCGACCGGGCCAGCCCGGGCGCGGCCCTGATGTTCGACAACAGCGGGACGGGGTCGACGTCGGCGCGGCTCCAGGGGTTCCAGGTGCCGATCACGGCGATCGGGACCGAGACGGCGAGGAACGCCCCGAGGACCACCCACCGCCAGGCGCCCTTGCCCTCCAGCAGCGGGTACACGAAGAACATCCACAACGGCAGCATCGGGACGAACCAGCGGATGCTGTACGCGTCGCCGCCGTAGTTGTTCGAGGTCAGGCAGTAGTAGCCGATGATCACCACCGACATCAGGAGGACGACCTGGGCCTCGGCGGCGAACCGGCGCCGCCGGACGATCTCGCGGACCATCAGCGGCAGCGCCAGGAGACTGAACGGGTTGTAGAGCAGGAAGCCGCCCGGTCCGACCAGCATCCGCACGGTGTAGTCGGCGAGGAACGACCCGGTGTTGATGCCGGTGCCGGTGAGGTGTTCGGCGGTCCACGGCGACCCCGGGAAGTCGAAGTTCGCGGCGACGATCTGCACCGGCACCAGGCTGCCGGAGATCGCGTAGTTGACCGCCAGTGCGGGGGCGACGGCGACCAGCAGCGCGGCGACGTACGCCCAGGTGCCGCGGCGCAGCCGCCGGTCCAGCAGCACGTACAGGCCGAACGCCGCCGGGAACGCCATCGTCGGCACGTCGGAGCTGCCGGCCAGCCCGAAGAACAGGCCGCTGAGCGCGAGGTTCGGCAGGACCCGCCCACCGTTCTTCGCCCGGAGCAGGAACCAGAACGCGATCGCCACCCAGGACGCGGCCAGCGAGTGGTTGTTGAAGGTGGCCGACCAGGACAGCACCAGCGTGCCGGTTCCGAGGGCGACGGTGAGCCACAGCCGCCGGGCCCGGTCGAGCCGGGTGTAGGCCAGCGAGCGGTAGAACGCGGCCAGGCCGAGCAGCCAGAACAGCTTCACGGTGAACAGGGTGACCAGGTAGTAGGCGAGGTTCCAGTCCGGCGCCAGCCGGATGCCCAGACGCCAGATCGGCCAGTAGACGACCGCGCCGAGCAGCTGCGGGGTGGCGAGCTTGTCGGAGTAGAAGTGGCCGTTGATGAAGACCTTGTCCATCACCGAGGCGAAGCTGCTCGGCTCGATCGAGAGGGTGTGGTGCTGGACCAGGGCCTGGATCGTCGCCATCCGGGTGCCGTCGTTCCAGCCCATCACCCGCGGCACGATGGTCAGCGCGCCGAGCACGGCCAGCCCGACGAACACGCCGATGACGGGCCATCGCCCCTGCCGGGTGGACCCTCGGTCGCCGGTCATCCTGTCCCTTCCCGTCCGCTCGACTCGCCCGCGGCGGGCCGGCCCCCCCGGGGGCCGTCGACACGCCGCGCCTACGGAACCCTAACCGGCGACCGGTCGCCGCACCGAACGCGCGCCCCGGGGTGTGCGGGCCCGGCGGGTGTCGTACGCCTCGGCTAGCCTGAACCCCGAGCCGTCCACCGGAGGTCACCCATGTCATTGCCCACCGTCGCCGCCGTCGTGCTGTCCCAGGGCACCCGGCCCGTCGAGCTCGCGAAGGCGCTGGAGACGC
>CAYOBI010000061.1:0-1570 GCA_964402325.1 uncultured Propionibacteriaceae bacterium
TCGGCGCCGGGAGCGGCGCGGATGGCCTCCGCTGCCGGGCGGGCCGTCGGCACCCCCGATCGGGCCGGCGCCGACAGCGGGGTGGAGAAGTGCAGCGGCACGTCGGGGCCCAATTCGGCGGCGATCCAGGCACACATCCTGCCCAGTTGGTCGGGGTCGTCGTTGAGCCCGGGGACGAGCAGCGTGCTGATCTCGAGCCAGGTGGCGTTGCGGTGCGCGACGTGGACGAGGGTGTCCAGGACGGTGTGCAGGCTGCCGCCGGTGAAGCGGCGGTGCGCCTCGTCGTCGAACACCTTCAGCTCGATCAGGGCGGCGTCCATCACCCCGAAGAAGTCCTTGCGGACGGCGGGCTGCAGGTAGCCGGCGGTCACCGCGACGGTCCGCAGCCCGAGCACGTGGGCCGCCCGCGCGACGGCGATCGCGTACTCCGCGTAGACCACCGGGTCGTTGTAGGTGAACGCGACGCTGCCGCACCGCCAGTCGGCGGCGAGCGCGGCGATGGCCAGCGGCGAGGCGTCCTCGAGCCGGCCGGAGACCTCGGCGACCGTCTCGAGGCGCCAGATCCGACACGTACGACAGGCGAGGCTGCAGCCGGCGGTGCCGAGGCACATCGCAGTCGACCCGGGCAGGAAGTGGTACAGCGGCCGCCGCTCGATCGCGTCGACGCAGAAGCCGGCGCCCCGTCCGTACGTGGTCAGGACCAGTCGGTCGTGGTCGCGGACCCGGACGGTGCAGAAGCCGGCCTGCCCGTCGGCCAGGGCGCAGCCGCGCGGGCAGACGTCGCAGACGAGCTGGCCGGCGTCGTCGGGGTGCCACCATCGGGCGGGGTAGGGCTGTCCGGGGACGTGGGTCACTCCTCCTCCCAGGCCTGCACGGTGTAGCGGAGGAGTCTGGTGTGCTCGTCCCAGTGGTCGGGGCGCAGCCCCGCCTTGCGGCGCAGCTGGGTGAGGAAGTCGTCCGGCGCCGGCAGGTGGTCCCAGACCTGCGGCAGGAACGTCGCCCGGTGCGACCCGGAGCGCAGGATCACCCCGTCCACACCGGGCCGCAGCCGGGCGACGGCCTGGGCCTCGGACCGTACGTCGGGGAGCGGTTCGGGGGTGGACAGCACCGACACCTCGACCCGGACCAGGTCGAACTCCCCGGCGGCCAGCGGCTCGAACCGCGGGTCCCGGAAGGCGGCGTTGACCGCGTTGATCCGGACGTCGTCGCCGAGCGGCCGGAACGCCTCGAGGGTGCCGATGCAGCCGCGCAGGTCACCGTCGATGTGCAGGGTGACGAACGCGGCGCCGGGGGCGTCGAGCCAGGCCGGGTGCTCGTCCAGCACCCGGACCGATGCGTCGGGCCCGGCGAACTGGGCCTCGAAGCCGTCCTCGACCCCCGCCTCGAGCCGGAGGCGTTCGGCGATGGCGCCGCGGGCCAGCGGCAGCAGGATCCGGCCGGCGTCCGGCGGCAGGTGGTGCCGGGCAGGCCTGTGCAGGGCGGATCCCCCCGTCCGGTCCCCCGATCCGGTGGTCATGACGCCGCGGCCTCCGCCGTGTTCTCCCGGAAGCCGGTGGTCTCCCGGAAGCCG
>CAYOBI010000061.1:1670-10755 GCA_964402325.1 uncultured Propionibacteriaceae bacterium
TCTCCCGGAAGCCGGTGGTCTCCCGGAAGCCGATCGAGGCGTAGCCGACGACCCGGTCCTTGTCCCCCGCGGTGTCCCCGGAGGTCCGCCGGTCGTACAGCACCGGCCGCAACCCGTGGGCCCCGGCGTACTCGAGCAGCCCATTGGCCGGCGAGGCGCCGCAGGCCTGCCGCGACTCCAGCGGGCCCTCCAGGGCAAGGATCCGCGCGACGGTGGCGACGTCGACGCCGTTCGCCGCGGCGTACCGCAGGTAGTGCGACAGGTCCGAGCTCACCACGACCAGCGTCTCGGGGCCGCCCCACAGTGCCTCGAGCACCTCGGCGACCGCGCTCGGCGTGACCTGCCCGACGACCAACGGCACCACCGTGAACTCCGCCAGCACCGTCTGGAGGAACGGCAGCTGCACCTCCAGCGAGTGCTCCCACCGATGCGCCTCGACGTCGGTGCCGACCTGGCGCAGGGTGCCGAGCACCTCCGGTACCTCGACCGGCACGTCCCCCAGGGGCGTCCGTAGCGCGGCGGCGCCGGGCAGCGCGAGGCCTCGGATCGGGACGTGGTGCACCGGGCCGAGCAGTACGACGCGCCGGATGGTGTCGCGGGCCGGTTCGAGGCGTACGTAGCCGCGCGCCGCGGTCGGACCGGAGTAGATGTAGCCGGCATGGGGGCAGATCAACGCCTTGGGCACCGCCGCGGCCTCCGGGGCCGGGAGTTCGGCGCGCGCTTCGGACAGCAACCGGGCGACCATGCTGGCGAGGGCGTCCCGATTCCCGGGGTAGAAGGTGCCGGCGACTGCCGGCGGGCGGACGGTCTCCATGAGGTGCCTCCACGGGCGGCTGTGGCCGTCAGTCTATCGAGGGACCGGCCCACAGGTGCGGCGTACGACCGGGCACTTCCCCTCGGCCGGGCGACCGGGACACCCGTCCAGAGATAAGCCAAGTTGAATGCCCGGCAAAGCCACTGTTATGGTTCTGCCAGTGGTGATCCCGGGCCGCGCAGAACGCGCCCCACTCGGGATCCCGAGCCCAGAAAGGCGTCCGTCATGAGTCGATCCACCAGCGGCCCGAGCCGCCGGCCGTTGATCCTCATCAGCACGTCCCCGGCCGGCCGCTCCCACGCCGGCATCCCCGGCGGCCGAATGTCGCGCCCCCGGGTCGACGCGCGCCGAATGCCGCAGCGCTGCCGCCCCGGGCACTGTCCGGCGAGCCGCTGCGCCTGGAGCCACTGAGCTCCCGAGCACCGCCCGACCCGGCCCCGGTCCGAACGCAGGGGCCACCTCGCTCGTTCAACGCCGAGACCCTCGACGCCAAAAACCCTCTAAACCTATGTATTTTCAGGAGTAGTGCATGTCACTCCAGTCCGCCCCCGTCCGCCCGACCCCTGATCACACCGGCAGCGACCGGCGGGCCGAGTTCGCCGCCCTGCTGCGCGGCGAGTCGACCCGACCGTTCCTCACCAGCGCCTGGCAGCACTTCGTCGGCGAGGAGTACGACCCCACCCGGTTCGCCGCCGCGACCGTCGACTTCAACCGCGCCTGGGACTGGGACTGGGTCAAGATCAACCCGCGCGCGGTCTACTACGCGGAGACCTGGGGCTCCGTCTACGACCCGGACGACTACGTCGGCGTGGTCCCCCGGCTGGTGTCGCCGGCAGTGACCGGCCCCGCCGACCTCGGCTCGATCCGTCCGCGCGACCCGCGGACCGACCCGACGCTGGCCGAGCACGTCGTCTCGGCGCAGTTGATCCGCGAGCAGCTGCCCGACCGGGCCCTGCTGCAGACCGTGTTCTCCCCGCTGTCGGTGCTCCTGCAGCTGGCCGGCCTGCCGCTCTACCCCGACGACGTCGTGGCCGGCTCCACCGCCACCTTCCGGGCCGACGACCTGCTGACCGCCGACCCCGACGCGACGCACGCCGCGCTGGCCGCGATCGCCCGGACCCTCGGCGACTACGCCCGGCTGCTGGTCACCCCGGTCGCCCGGGGCGGCGCCGGGCTGGACGGCATCTTCTACGCCGTCACCGGCACCGCGAACAGCGGCGTGGTCAGCCGGGAGAACTTCGAGCGGTTCTCCACCCCGTACGACCGGCAGGTCCTCGACGCCATCCACGGACCCGGCACCGCCGACGAGCCGCGCGGCCTCGTGGTGCTGCACACCTGCGGCCCGGACGCGCACCCCGAGTGGTTCGCCGACCCGCGGATCGACGCCCTGCACTGGGACCAGTTCCTGCCCGGCAACCCGCCGCTCGACACCGCCTTCGGCCTGACGGCGGTCGGCGGGGCCAACAAGGACCTGTTCGCCCTGGACCCCGACCACACCGTGGCCGACCGGGCGGCCGCCGACCCCACCACCGTCGACGCCCAGCTCGCGGCGACCCTGGCCGCCGCCCCGGACCGCCCGTTCCTGCTCGCGCCCAGCTGCACCGTCCCGACCCCGGCCGACCCCGACGCCCTGCGCCGACTCCGCGCCGCCCACTGACCACGTACGACGCGCCGCGCGTACGACACACCTGACCCGACACCCCCGACCCACTTCACCCACCAGAAGGACATCTCCGCATGACGTTCCGTACGACCACCCCGCGGCGCCTCGCCGCCCTCGTCCTCGCCGCCGCGACCACGCTCAGCGTGGCGGCCTGCTCCTCCAGCGCCTCGGCCGGCGGCTCGGCCACCAACCCGGTCTACTTCGGCGTCTCGTCGGCGACCACCGGCCAGTACGCCCAGTACGGGCAGCAGTTCAAGGAGGGCTTCGAACTCGCCCTCGACCAGGTGAACGCCAAGGGCGGGATCAACGGCCGCCCGGTCGCCCTGAAGTACGAGGACTCCCAGTCCGACCCCAAGCAGTCGGTGACCGTGGCGCAGAAGTTCGTCGCCGACAAGGACGTCATCCTCGCCTTCGGGGACTACTCGTCGGCCGCTTCGATCCCCGCCTCGCCGATCTACACCTCCGGCAAGCTGGTGCAGTACGGCTTCAACAACTCCAACCCGGCCTTCACCCAGAAGGGCACCGAGTACCAGTGGTCGACCGCGATCACCACCAGCGCGAACTACACCTGGCTCGCCGACTACCTCAAGAGCCAGGGCGTCGCCTCGGTCGGCGTCACGTACCTGAACACCGCTGACTGGGGCATCCCGGCCTTCCAGGCGTTCAAGGCGGAGGCCGAGAAGGTCGGCCTCACCATCACCGACGCCGAGGGCGTCCTGGACACCTCCGACGACTACCGGCCGTCGCTGACCAAGGCGGTGGCCGGCAAGCCCGAGGCCTTCGTCCACATCGGCTACGGGCCGGACGCCGCGAAGCTGGTCACCCAGCTGCGCGCCATCGGCTACCAGGGCACGTTCTACGGCGGCCAGGACGAGAAGTCGTTCGACGGCACCCCGGATGCGGCCGGCTCGATCATCGGCGCCCAGTTCCTGGAGACCAGCTCCGACCCGAAGGTGAAGGCGTTCGTCGACGCGTTCAAGGCGAAGTACCCCACCGAGCAGCACGTCACGAGCTTCGAGGCGTACGCCTATGACGCGCTCAACGTCGCCGTCGCCGCGGCCGAGAAGGGCGGCACCACCCGCGAGGGCGTCCTGAAGGGCTTCGGGGAGGTCAAGGACGTGCCGAGCATCATCTACGGCACGGTCACCTTCGACCCGGCCACCCGACGCGTCCAGTCCCCCAAGCTCACCCCGACCATCCTCAAGGATGGCAAGTGGGTCGAGTACAAGACCGCCTGAGCAGGCCTGCCCCCCATGCTCGACACGCTGATCGCCGGCCTGCTCCGAGGGAACGTGTACGCCCTCGGAGCGGTCGGCATCTCCCTCGTCTTCGGCGTCATGAACGTCATCAACTTCGCCCAGTTCTCCTTCTTCGGGCTGGGCGCCATGCTGGCGTGGTTCTTCGTCGCCCAGCAGGGCCTGCCGTTCTGGGCGGCCCTGCCCCTGGTGATCGCCATCTGCGGGGCGATCGGTCTGCTGGTGAACATCACCGTGGTCCGGCCGCTGGCCCGCTTCCTCCCGCTGGCGGCGATGCTGTCCACGTACGCCGTCTCGCAGATCCTCGACAATGCCTCGCAGGTCGCCTTCACCGCCGAGTTCCGCGTCTTCCCGCAGGTGCTGCCCACGTCGAACCTGCACATCGGCAGCATGCGCTTCGGCACCTCGGACCTGGTGATGCTGGGCGTCACCGCCGCCGTGATGGTCACGATGGGCGCGTTCCTGCGCTACGGCAAGGTCGGCCAGGCGATCCGCGCCACCGCCCAGGACCAGGAGGCGGCGCTGCAGATGGGCATCCCGGTCGGCCTGGTGCAGCACGTGGCCTTCGTGATCGCATCCGCGCTCGGCGGCCTGGCCGGCGTCTTCATCGCCCTGTACGTCGGGATCGCCAACCCGACCTCGGGTCTCAACACCGGCATGACGGCGTTCGTCGCCGCCACCCTCGGCGGCCTGGGCTCGCTGCCCGGCGCGGTCGTCGGCGGCTTCGTCCTCGGGGTGCTGGAGGCGTACGGCATCCACTTCTTCGGCGACTCGGCGCGCGAGATCATCACCTTCGCGATCCTGATCGTGGTGCTGATCGTGCGACCCGGCGGGCTGCTCGGCAAGGTGCCGCTGATCTCGACCGAACCGCTCACCGGCACCTTCCTCGGCAAGGGCAGGCCGCTGCGGATCCCGCGCTGGGTGTGGCCGGCGCTCCTGGTCGTCGGGGGCCTGGTGGTCCCGCTGGTGGCGGGCGACTACGTCCTCACCACCGGCACCCAGGTGCTGGTCTACGCGATCATCGCCGCCGGGTTCACCGTCACCGCAGGGCAGGCCGGGGTGATGGCGCTCGGCCAGGCCGGCCCGATCGCGATCGGGGCGTACGCGTCGGCGCTGCTGACCCTGCACACCCCGGTGACGTTCTGGGCGGCGGTACCGCTCGCCGGTCTGGTCGCCGCCGTGATCGCCTCGATCCTCGCGTCGCCGATCTGGGGCGTGAAGGGACACTACATCTCGATCGCGACGCTCGGCGTCGGCACCGTCATCGTGGCGCTGATCCGGCTGCTGCAACCGCAGGGCGTGTACGGCATCCCGATGCCGTCGTGGGGGGACACGCTGCTGGCGACGCCGCGGGCGTTCTACCTGATCGACTTCGGGGTGCTGGTGGTGACCCTGCTGGTGATGTGGCGGATCCGTGGATCCCACCTGGGCAAGGTGATCTCCTCGGTCGGCTCCGACGAGGTCGCGGCGCTGGCGTCCGGGGTCCGGGTGCGCGACTACAAGGCGCTCGCCTTCGCGGTGTCGGCGTTCTTCGCCGGCGTCGGCGGCTCGCTGCTGGCGCACCAGTACACGTACATCGATCCGACGATCTTCACCATGCTGATGTCACTGCTGGTGGTCACGATCGTCATCATGGGCGGGGTCAGCCTGCCGTACGGCGCGGTGGTCGGGGCGATCGTCCTGATCGGCGCCATGGAGCTGCTCCGGTTCACCCCGGAGCTGCGCATCATCGTCTACGGCCTGGTGCTGATCCTCGTGGTGAGGTTCCGTCCGGGCGGAATCCTGGTGAGGAACGCATGAGTGACACACTGCTGGACGCCCGGTCGCAGGGCCGGACCGACGTACGGGCCGGGACGCCGGCGGCCGACGGGGGCGCACGCGACGTACGTCCCACGCCGGCGCTGCTGGAGGTGGACGGCCTGGAGCGTCGCTTCGACGGGCTCAAGGCGGTGGACGGCATCTCGTTCACCGTCGCGCCCCGCGAGGTGGTGTCGATCATCGGGCCGAACGGCTCGGGCAAGACCACCACGCTCAACCTGGTCACCGGCACGATCCGGCCGCACGGTGGGCGGATCGCGCTCGACGGGGTCCGGATCGACCATGCCGACACCGCGCGGATCGCCGAGCACGGCGTGGCCCGTACGTTCCAGAACGGGCGCGCCTTCGCCACCCTGTCGGTGGCCGACAACATCGAGGTGGGGATCCACTCGACGCTGCGGGCGACCCGGCCGTTCCGGAGGCTGTCGCACCTGTTCGGGCTGCGCTGGATCGCGCTGCTGGGCGAACTGTTCGTCGCGATCGTCGGCACCCCGGCGTCGCGCCGGGAGCAGCGCGAGATCGACGCGACGGTCGCGACGGAGATCCGGCGGTTCGAGGACAGGCTCGGCCCGCGCCGCGACGACCCGGCCTACACCCTCAGCTACGCCAACCGGCGCCGCACCGAGATCGCCCGGGCACTCGCCCTGAAGCCCCGGCTGCTCGTCCTCGACGAGCCGACCGCCGGGATGAACCAGTCCGAGACCGCCGAGGTGCTCCGCCAGCTGCTCGACCTCAAGGCCGAGGGGCAGGCCATCCTGCTGGTCGAACACAAGCTCGACCTGGTGATGACGGTCTCGGACCGGGTCATCGTGATGGACGGCGGCCGGATCATCGCCCAGGGGCCGCCCGAGGCGGTCCGCCGCGATCCCGCGGTGATCGACGCCTACCTCGGGCGCCGTCGCGGCCCCGGATCGGAGCTGTGATGACTGACGCCCACCTGACCGAGGAGCGTACGGACGACCTGCTCGCCCTCGACGACGTGCACGTCTACTACGGCCCGTTCCACGCGCTGCGCGGCAACACGCTGCGGGTCGGGCGGGGCGAGATCGTCTCCCTGCTCGGCGGCAACGCGAGCGGCAAGTCGACCACGATGAAGACGATCCTCGGTCTCGTCCGGCCGACGTCGGGGACCGTACGGTTCGACGGCGCGGACATCACCCACGCCTCGACCCGGCAGCGGGTCAGGGCCGGGATCGCGTCGGTGCCGGAGGCGCGCCGGGTGTTCCCGCAGATGACGGTCGACGAGAACCTGCTCGCCGGCGCCTACACCCGCCGCGACCGGGCCGGCATCGCCGAGGACCTCGAGCGGATGCGTGACCACTTCCCCCGGCTGGCCGAACGCCGCCGGCAGGAGGCCGGCACCCTGTCGGGCGGGGAGCAGCAGATGCTCGCCTTCGCCCGGGCCCTGATGAGCCGGCCGACGCTGGTCTGCATGGACGAGCCGACGATGGGACTGTCCCCCAAGCTCGTCGACCAGGTCCTCGACGAGATCGCCCGGATCAACCGCGAACTCGGCGTGGCGGTGCTGTTCGTCGAGCAGCAGGCGGAACTGGCGCTGTCCATCGCCTCGCGTGGCTACGTGCTGGCGACCGGCGAGATCGTGCTGGAGGGCCGGGCGTCCGACCTGCTGGACAACCCGCAGGTGCAGGAGGCCTACCTCGGCAAGGCCGTCCGGGTGTGACGTCGTCCCGGGGCGCGGTCGCTGCCCGCGACGCCACGGCGGGCGCGGCGGCGCCCCGGGTCGGCGGGGTCAGCGGGGGGCGAGGGAGCGGTCGACCCAGGTGCGCAGCCGGTTGAGCGGCAGCGCCCCGGCCTGGCGGGCGATCTGCTTGCCGTGGTCGAAGATCATCAGCGTCGGGATCGACTGCACGCCGTACTTGGCCTGGGTCCGCGGCGAGTTGTCCACGTTGACCTTGACCAGCTTGATCCGCCCGGCCTTCTCCCTGGCCAGGGTCTCCAGGGCCGGGGACACCATCCGGCACGGCCCGCACCACGGCGCCCACAGGTCGAGGACCACCGGGACCGTCGAGGTGCTGATCACCTGCTGCAGCGTCTCGTCATCCGCACTGGCGATCCACGGCAGCGCCTCGTGGCACCGCGAACACTGCGGCACGCCCTTGGCCGCCGCCGGCACCCGGTTGCGCGTGCCACACGACGGGCACGTGATGACGTTGTTGCTCATGGTTCCCATCCTCAGCGGTGGCGCAGCGTACGTCAGGGGAACGATGCCCGGAGGGGTATGTATTCCGCCACACCGTGGAAGACTCGTCAGGGCACTCCAGCGCCCTGACGCCAACGCCACCACCTGACCAGGAGCTCCCGTGGACATCGATGCCACCGATGTACGTCCCTTCGCCTCGACCGGGCGGCTGCCCGACGCGACGCGGCTGGAGGAGCTGCTCGACGCCGCGTACGACAGGGCGGCGGCGCTGGTCGGCGGGCAGGTCGCCGGATACATCCCCGAACTGGCGGCGGCGGACCCGGACCGGTTCGGCGTCAGCGTGATGGAGGTGAGCGGGGTGAGCCACGAGCGCGGCGATGCGCAGGTGCCGTTCAGCATCCAGTCGATCTCCAAGGCGTTCGTCTGGGCGCTGGTCTGCGCGGAGATCGGCCACGAGGAGATCCGCCGGCTGGTCGGGGTGAACAACACCGGCCTGCCGTTCAACTCGGTGACCGCGGTGGAACTGCACGAGGGCCACCCGCGCAACCCGATGGTGAACGCCGGCGCGATCGCCACCACCGCCCTGGTCCCGGGCTCCGACCCTGACGAGCGGTTCGGCTGGGTCCTCGAGGGCCTGTCCCGGTTCGCGGGTCGCCGCCTGGGTCTCGACGACGCGGTGCTGGCATCCGAGGCCGCGACGAACGGCCGCAACCGCGCCCTGGCGACCCTGTTGGCGTCGTACGGGAGGCTGGCCGGCGATCCGGCGGAGGCGGTCGACGTCTACACACGGCAGTGCTCGGTGCTGGTGGACAGCCATGACCTGGCGGTGATGGGGGCGACCCTGGCCGACGGCGGCGTCAACCCGGTCACCGGCGAGTCGGTGGTCCCTGCCGACGTGTGCCGCGACACCCTGTCGGTGATGGCGACATCCGGGATGTACGAGGACTCCGGGGAATGGCTGTTCCGGGTCGGCCTGCCGGCCAAGTCGGGCGTCGCCGGCGGCCTGGTGGCGATCTCCCCCGGCAAGGGCGCGGTCGGCGCCTTCTCGCCGCGGTTGGACGCGGCCGGCAACACCGTGCGCGGTCAGGAGGTGGTGGGGGTGTTGGCCCGCAGCCTCGGCCTGGACATCTTCGCGTCGACGCCCGCAGCGGGGATCGCCGACCCGACCGGGCGTCACTGATCCGGCCCAGGCGCTACCGCCTTCGCTGACGCGGCCGCCGTTCGGGAATGATGAGTTCAGGCATGGCCCGGAGCAGGAACTGATCGAAGTGGGGCACCGTGAACGCCGCGTAGCCGTGCTGGGGCGTGTAGAGAAGACCCATGTTGATCAGGTTGGCGCGCGTGGGACCAAGTTGAGTCGACTGCCGGTCCAG
>CAYOBI010000061.1:10855-15716 GCA_964402325.1 uncultured Propionibacteriaceae bacterium
CCGGTCCAGCACCCCAGCGCCGCACCAGCCCAAGCCCCAGCCCAAGCCCCAGCCACCCTGCCGCCAGCTCCTGTCCGACAGCCCTGCCTCGGGATCAGCCGCCGACCCCACCGACGCACCCGGACGCCCCCGACCACCCGAGTGACACAATGTCCTACAAAGCGTCGTAGGAGGGCCCCTGTGAGCGAACCGACCCAGCCGACCGGACCGACCGAGCCGACCGGAGACACGGGACAGGTGGTCCATGCCACCGTCGAGGGGAACGAGGCCGCGGCACGCGTCGCGCACGCGTTGAGCGAGGTCATCGCGATCTACCCCATCACCCCGTCCTCCGGCATGGGCGAGCTCGCCGACCAGTGGTCCGCCCAGGGGCGTACGAACCTCTGGGGCGAGGTGCCCGAGGTGATCGAGATGCAGTCCGAGGGGGGCGCGGCGGGAGCCCTGCACGGGGCCCTGACCAAGGGGGCGCTGGCCACCACGTTCACCGCCTCGCAGGGCCTGCTGCTGATGATCCCGAACATGTACAAGATCGCCGGGGAGCTCACCCCCGCGGTGATCCACGTCGCCGCCCGGGCCGTCGCCACGCACGCGCTGAGCATCTTCGGCGACCACTCCGACGTGATGGCCGTGCGCCAGACCGGCTGGGCGATGCTGTCCAGCGGCGGCGTGCAGGAGGCCCAGGACCTGGCCGCGGTCGCCCATGCGGCGACGCTGCGGACGCGGGTGCCGTTCCTGCACTTCTTCGACGGGTTCCGGACGTCCCACGAGATCAACACGATCGAGCTGTTGCCGTACGACACGCTCCGCCGGCTGGTCCGGGAGGAGGACGTCGAGGCGCACCGGGCCCGCGGGCTCACCCCGGACCGCCCGGCGGTCCGTGGCACGGCGGAGAACCCGGACACCTTCTTCCAGGCCGCCGAGGCGGCGAACCCCTTCCACGACGCGGTGCCGGACGCGGTGCAGGAGGTGTTCGACGAGTTCGCCGCGCTGACCGGGCGGGCCTACCACCTGGTCGAGTACGCCGGCGCCCCGGACGCGGAGCGGGTGGTCGTGGTGATGGGTTCGGCCGCCGGCACGCTGGCCGAGACCGCGGCCGAGCTCAACGCCCGCGGCGAGAAGGTCGGCGTGGTGGCGGTCCGGCTCTACCGACCGTTCCCGGTCGACGCGTTCCTCGCCGCGCTGCCCCCGACGGTCCGTGGCATCGCCGTCCTGGACCGTACGAAGGAGCCGGGCGCGCCCGCCGAGCCGTTGCTGGCCGACGTGTTCACCGCGCTGGCGACCGGCCCCTCCGGCGCTTCCCCCTCCGATGCCTCCCCCACCGGCACCTCCCCCACCGACGGAGCCACATCGCTCCGGACGCTGCCGCGCGTCATCGGCGGGCGCTACGGGCTGTCGAGCAAGGAGTTCACCCCGCGGATGGCCAAGGCCGTCTTCGACGAGCTCGCCGCCCCCGCCCCGAAGCGGCGCTTCACCGTCGGCATCACCGACGACGTCACCCACCTGTCCCTCGACGTCGACCGGACGTTCGAGGTCCCGACCGGGGCCCGCGCGGCGGTGTTCTACGGCCTCGGCTCGGACGGCACGGTCGGCGCCTCGAAGAACACGGTCAAGATCCTCGGCGAGCTGCCCGGCCGCTGGGCGCAGGGCTACTTCGTGTACGACTCGCGCAAGTCGGGCGCGACGACGGTGTCGCACCTGCGGTTCAGCCGCGCGCCGATCCGCTCCAGCTACCTGGTCGAGGAGGCGAACTTCGTCGCGGTCCACCAGTTCGGCCTGCTGGCGGCGATGCGTACCCTCGACATCGCCCGGCCGGGTGCGACGGTGCTGCTCAACTCCCCGTACGGCCCCGACGCCACCTGGGACCGGCTGCCGGTCGAGGTGCAGGAGTTGATCGTCGAGCGCGGCCTGAAGCCGTACGTCGTCGACGCGGAGACGGTCGCCCGCGACGTCGGGATGGGCAAGCGGATCAACACGATCATGCAGACCTGCTACTTCTACCTGTCCGGGGTGCTGGAGCCGGACGAGGCGATCGCGGCGATCAAGGCGTCGGTCTCGACCACGTACGCCAAGCGTGGCCGCACCGTGATCGAGCGCAACCACCAGGCGATCGACGCGGCGGTGGCGCACCTGCACCCGCTGAGGGTCGGTGCGGTGACGGGCACCGAGCACCGGCAGGTCCCGGTGCCGCCCGAGGCACCGGACTTCGTCCGCCGGGTCACCCAGGCGATGCTGCACGGGCGCGGCGACGAGCTGCCGGTGTCGGCGTTGCCGGTCGACGGCACCTGGCCGACCGCCACCTCGCGGTGGGAGAAGCGGGCGATCGCCACCGAGATCCCGATCTGGGACCCGAGCATCTGCATCGACTGCGGCAAGTGCGCGATCACCTGCCCGCATGCCGCGATCCGGATCAAGGTGATGCCGGCCGAGGCGCTCGAGGGCGCCCCCACGACGCTGCAGTCCAAGCCGTACAAGGACCGCACCCTCTCCGACCACCGGCTGGTCGTCCAGGTCGCGCCGGACGACTGCACCGGCTGCGGCATCTGCGTGGACGTCTGCCCGGCCCGGTCGAAGACCGAGGTCAAGCACAAGTCGATCAACCTGGAGCCGGCACGCGAGCACCGCGAGGCGGAGCGGGCCAACTTCGACTTCTTCCTCGGCATCCCCGAGGTCGACCGGTCGCTGGTCCGCCACGATCAGGTCAAGGGCGCCGCGCAGCTGCAGCCGCTGTTCGAGTTCTCGCTGGCCTGCGCCGGCTGCGGCGAGACGCCGTACATCCGGACGCTCACCCAGCTCTTCGGCGACCGGATGATCATCGCCAACGCCACCGGGTGTTCCTCGATCTACGGGGCGAACATGCCGACCGTGCCGTACGCCCAGGATCCGCACGGCCGCGGCCCGGCCTGGTCCAACTCGCTGTTCGAGGACAACGCGGAGTTCGGGCTGGGGATGCGGCTGGCGTGGGAGCAGCAGCACGCCGAGGCTCGCCGGCTGGCCGGCGCCCTGCGCGGGGCCCTCGGCGACGACCTCGCCGACGGGCTGCTCGGCGCCGACCAGTCCACCGAGGAGGGCATCGCCGCGCAACGGGCCCGGGTGGCGCGGGCCAGGCAGTTGCTGGCCGGCCGGCCGGACGACCCGGTGGCCCGGCGGCTGCTCTCGCTGGCCGACGAACTGGTCGAGAAGACGGTGTGGATCGTCGGCGGCGACGGCTGGGCGTACGACATCGGGTCGGGTGGCCTGGACCACGTGCTCGCCTCGGGGCGGAACGTCAACATCCTGGTGCTCGACACCGAGGTGTACTCCAACACCGGCGGCCAGGCCTCGAAGGCGACCCCGCGGGCGGCGGCGGCGAAGTTCGCCGCCTCGGGCAAGGCGGCAGCGAAGAAGGACCTCGGCCTGCTGGCCCAGTCGTACGGCAACGTGTACGTCGCCCAGCTCGCGATCGGGGCGAACCAGCAGCAGACGATCCGGGCGATGCTCGAGGCGCAGGCGTGGGAGGGTCCGTCGCTGCTGATCGCGTACAGCACCTGCATCGCCCACGGCATCGACATGGCCACCTCGATGAGCCACCAGGCCGACGCGGTCGCGTCCGCGTACTGGCCGCTGTACCGGTTCCGGCCGGACACCGCCGGTGAGGGGCATCCGCTGCACCTCGACTCGAAGGCGCCGACGAAGCCGGTG
The DNA here is from genome assembly GCA_964402325.1 of uncultured Propionibacteriaceae bacterium. Taxonomy (GTDB): domain Bacteria; phylum Actinomycetota; class Actinomycetes; order Propionibacteriales; family Propionibacteriaceae; genus Raineyella. The sequence continues at coordinate 14,534 of CAYOBI010000061.1, forward strand.
ACCGATTTCATGCGCGGTGAGACGCGGTTCTCGATGCTGACCCGTTCCGACCCGCAGCGGGCCGCGGAGCTGGCCGCGCTGGCCCAGTCCGACGCGGATGAAAGATGGCGCTACTACTCGCAGCTGGCCGGGATGGAACGTACGGTCGTGCAGGAGGGCCACGGAGCCGAGGGCAGCGACGCCACCATCCCCGCCACTCCCCCACGGACGGGCGTGCGCACGACCGGCCTGCAGATCGAACGGAGGAACCCGTGAGCAACCGTCCCGTCCTCGCGACCCATTACCTCGGCCTGCCGCTGTCCGGGCCGGTGATCGCCTCGGCCGGCCCACTGACCCGCGACGTCGACTCGCTGAAGGCGCTGCAGGACGCCGGCGCGGCCGCGGTGGTGCTGCCGAGCCTGTTCGAGGAGGACGTCCTCGACGAGGAGCTGCGGCTGGCGGACATGATGGACGCCGGGGACGGGTTCGCCGAGTTCAGCGCCGGGCCGCTGCCGACGATGGACCTGCCCGAGCTCGGCGCGGCCCACCACCTGCGGCTGCTGGAGCGGGCGAAGGCCGCCCTCGACGTCCCGGTGATCGCGTCGCTGAACGCCACCCACCACGGGTCGTGGGAGCGTTACGCCCGGATGATGGTCGAGGTCGGCGCCGACGCGCTCGAGCTCAACCTGTACACCGTCGCGGCCGACGCGGCGCAGTCCGCCGCGGACGTCGAGGCCCGCCAGCTCGACATCATCGCCTCGGTCCGGCAGTCCCTCGACGTCCCGCTCGCGGTGAAGGTGTCGCCGTACTACTCGTCCTTCGCGCACTTCGCCACCGCGGCCTACCACCAGGGGACCGACGGGTTCGTGGTGTTCAACCGCTTCTACGCCCCCGACATCGACCTGGACGCCCTCGCCCTCACCCCGCGGCTGGCGCTGTCCACCTCCGCGGACCTGCGGGTGGCGCTGCGCTGGATCGGCATCCTGCGGGCCCGGCTGCCTGAGATCGGGCTGGCCGCGACCGGCGGCGTGCACAGCTGGGAGGACGTGGTGAAGTCCCTGCTGGTCGGCGCGGATGTGGCCTGTACGACGGCCGCGGTGCTCCAGGACGGCCCCGCCGCGATCACCCGGATGCTCGACGGGCTGGCGGCCTGGCTCGCCGAACACGACTACGACTCCGTGGACCAACTGCGCGGCTCGATGTC
>CAYOBI010000062.1:0-3314 GCA_964402325.1 uncultured Propionibacteriaceae bacterium
TGACCCGCCAGCCGTCCAGGCCGAGTTCACGGCAGGCGCGCAGCTGGTCGTGGGCGAGGGCCTTGGTCGGGGCGAGGTAGAGGGCGGTCCCGGTGCGGTGGGCGGTGCCGAGATCGGCGCGCAGCTGTGCGGCGGTGAGCCGCGGACGGGTGGCGACGGCGGTGCCGGGGCCGATCCCGCCACCGGTGCCGGCATCGGGGCGGGGGCCATGGTGGCGGGCCCGTGCCGGACGGGCCGACGGTGCTGGTGATGTCCGCCGGGTGGCAGCTGCGGGGGCCGGCCGGGCATCCTGTGGTGCGTCCCGGGTCGCGGTGGCGATCGGCACGAGGTAGGCGAGGGACTTGCCCGAGGCGGTGCCGGTGCTGAGCAGCACATGCCGACCCGCGTGGACGGCGTCCATCGCCGCCGCCTGGTGCTCCCACGGGCGGGTGATGCCCCGGGCGGCCCAGGCATCGATCACGTCGGCCGGCACCCAGTCGGGCCAATCGGCGGTGCGTCCGGTGCGCGCGGGAATGCGGTGAAGGTGACTCACCCGCGCATCGGTTGACTGGAACACGCGGTCAGTCTAGGTGTGATGCGCGGGTGTTTCCCGAACGACGGGCTGGTGTCACCGTTGCCGCTCTGCACGCTGGGGCTGCCGCCCTGCACGCTGGGAAGCCGCCGACCCGGCCGGGGCGCCTCAGCGTGACTGAATCAGTGCTCCACCGGACTCGGGGGCGTCCGGGGGCGCTCCCCCTCCCGGCGGCCGGCAGTGTCGCGCCATACGGCCTGGACGGCTGCGGCGGTCCCGGTGATCGCGAAACGCTCCTGAACGGACCACCACGCGGCGAGTGCCCGCGGCCGGGTCACCTCGGGATGCTCCAGCACCGTGTTGATCGCCTCCGCCAGGGCTGCCACGTCATGAGGCGGGACCAGCCAACCGAGTGGCTCGACGTCGGGATCGGGCTGCACGATCTCGGTCACCCCGCCGCCGCGGGTCGCCACGACCGGGACGCCACGGGCCATCGCCTCCACGATCACCTGACCGAAGGGCTCAGGCTGACTGGAGGCGTGCACGCACACGCTCATCCGGTCGAGCTCGACCGTCGTGTCCTCGACGAAGCCGACGAAGTCGACGGCGTCGGCCAGACCCAGGGCCTCGACCTCCGCCCTCACCTGCGCCTCGTACGCGTCCTCACCGAAGAGCGGGGCGCCGACCACCCGGAAGCGGGCCTCGGGATGGCGGGCCAGCACGGTCGCGGCAGCCCGGACGAACTCCAGTTGGCCCTTCGTCGGGCTGATCCGGCCGACGATCCCGACGACCGGGGGCCGAGGGGAGTCCCGGGCGATGGGGGAGGGACCCAACTGGCGGGGGCTGAACCCCGGGTAGGCGATGGTGAGGCCCCTGGCGTTCGGCAGGGTGGCGGCGGTGCCGGCGGAGTTGACGATCACCCGGGTGGGCGCCCAGCGGGCCAGCCAGCGCAGCAGTTGGACCATCGGCGCGGGGAGGTAGTCGGAACTGATCCGGTCATGGATGTGCCACACCACCGGCCGGCCGGCCACTCGGCCGGCGATGAGACCGATCAGGTCGGCCTTCAGCGAGGTGGTGTGGATGAGATCGGGGGCGAGCCGACGCAGATGCCCGCCCAGCCGCGCCGCGTACGGCAGCACCCGGACGGCGTTCACCAGTGCACTGAACCCGCTGCCCGCGACATGCCGGTCGGCGTCGGCGACCCGCGGGTCGAGCGGCCGCACCTCGACCTCGTGACCGGTGGCGGCGATGGCCTCGGCGAGCGGACCGTCGCCGAACAGGATCGTACGGACCCTGATGTCGGCGTCGAGGTGATCGAGCAACCGGATCAGCGCGAGCTCAGCACCCCCCACCGCGCCGGTGTGGTCGAGCACGACGACCCGAAGGGCGTCCACTTCCATTGCATCCTGCTGTTCCCCCATGAGGCACACAGTAGCCACCCGGACCACTACTTTTGATACGTCCAATACGTGGGTGCACCGGGCGAGCGGCCCGCCGGGCGGTGACCGAGCCGTCGGGACATGCCACGATGGGGCCATGCCCGCCGATCCCGCCTCCGCCCGATCCACCCGCTTCGCCCGACCGCCGTACGCGGCCGATCTGCGCCGGGTCGCCGATGCGCTGCGCGCCGCCGACTTCACCGTCGACCGGGTGGCCGGGCGGCTGGGGGAGCGGGCCGGGGCCGCGCTCGGACGCAACACCACCCTGGCGGCGTTGCGGGCGTTGGGTGGCGACGACGATCCGCAGGCCACCCTGCTGCGGCTGTTCGTCCTGCAACGGACTGTGGGGCGCGACGCCGCCGAGCGGGCGCTACCCGGTCTGGTCGGTCCGTTGTCGGCCGACGGGGTGCTGGCCGAGGTTGCGGGCCGGGTGGCGGCGACGGTCGACATACGCCCCTACGGCGCCGACGAGGCCTCCGGGGCCGCGGTGGACGGCTGGGTGGTCGCCGACCACGTGCCGGGACTGGACGGTCGGGTGACCCGGACCCGGCCGGACTTCGTGCTGTCCGCCAGTCCCGCCTCGGCGACGCTGACCCAGCTGACCATCCGCCGGCCGGCGGGCCGGGCCCTCGATCTGGGCACCGGCTGCGGCGTCCAGTCGCTGCACCTGGCCAGCCACACCGAGCGGGTGGTCGCCACCGACCTCAATCCCCGGGCGCTCCGCCTGGCCGACCTCACCCTGCGGCTGAACGGTGTGGCGGACCGGGTCGAGCTGCGCGAGGGCAGCCTCTACGAGCCGGTGGCGGCGGACCGGTTCGATCTGATCGTCAGCAACCCGCCGTACGTGATGTCGCCGCCCCGGGACCCCGGGGCCCGGCTCAGCTACCGGGAGGGGGACTTCCTCGCCGACGAGCTGGTCGCCCGGGTGGTGCGTGGTGCCGGCGAGATGCTCACCGAGGGCGGCACCCTGCAGGTGCTGGCGAACTGGGCCCACGTGGCCGGGCAGGACTGGACGGACCGGCTGCGGGAGTGGATCGAGCCGACCGGCTGTGACGCGCTGGTGCTGCAACGGGAGGTGCTGGACCCGTACGAGTACATCGAGCTGTGGCTCGCCGATGCCGGACTGGTCGGGTCGGAGGAGTACGCCGGGCGGTATGCCCAGTGGCTGGCGTACTTCGACGGCCTCGGCATCGAGGCGGTCGGGCTCGGCTGGGTCAGTCTGCACCGGGCCGGTCACGACCGTCCGCACCTGCAGCTCGAGGACTGGCCACACGGTGTCGTCCAGCCGGTGGGTGCCGCGTTCGCCGCCCATCAACGCGGCGTGGCGCTCGCCCGTCGCAGCGACGAGGAGCTGCTCGCCACCT
>CAYOBI010000062.1:3414-15654 GCA_964402325.1 uncultured Propionibacteriaceae bacterium
CATCAACGCGGCGTGGCGCTCGCCCGTCGCAGCGACGAGGAGCTGCTCGCCACCTTCTGGCGGCTGGTCGGGACGGTCCAGGAGACGTACGGAGCGCCGGGGGCGGCCGATCCGGAGCACATCGTGCTGCGGCAGCGGACCGGATTCGCCCGGGCGGTGGCGGCCGACACCGCGCTGGCGGGCGTCCTCGGCGCCTGCGACGGGGACCTGCCGCTCGGGGTGATCATCGGGGCGGTGGCACAGCTGCTCGAGGCCGATGCCGAGGCGCTGCGGGTCGAGGTGGTCGGGCGGATCCGGGCCCTGGTGGTCGACGGGTTCCTGGTCGCCTGAGAGACCTCAGTAGGCGCCGGCGGAGGCCAGGACCGCCCGAGCGGTCCGCATCAGGATCATCATGTCCTGGGCCATCGACCAGTTGTCGACGTAGTACAGGTCCAGCCGGACGGTCTCGGTCCATGGCAGGTCGGATCGGCCCGACACCTGCCACAGTCCGGTGATCCCGGGCCGTACGTCGAGGCGGCGGTGGACGTGGTCCTCGTACTTCTCCACCTCCGAGGGGAGTGCCGGCCGGGGACCGACCAGGCTCATCTCGCCGCGCAACACGTTGAAGAACTGCGGGAACTCGTCCAGGGAGAAGCGGCGGATGAGGTGACCCACACGGGTGATCCGAGGGTCCTTCGCCATCTTGAACAGCACCCCGTCGGACTCGTTCTGCGCCCGGAGTTCGGTCAGCAGTTTCTCGGCGTCCACCACCATGGAGCGGAACTTGAAGCAGCGGAAGAGGGTGCCGTCCTTGCCGACCCGGACCTGCCGGAAGAAGACCGGGCCGCCGTCGTCGAGCTTGATGGCCAACGCCACCGCCAGCATGATCGGGGAGCTGAGCACGATCAGCGTGGCCGACCCGAGCACGTCGAACAGCCGCTTGCCCCAGCGGGAGGCGGCCTGGGACTGGGGCTTCTCGACGTGGACCAGCGGCAGCCCGGCGATCGGCCGCACCTGGAGGCGCTCGGCGGAGACGTCGGTCATCGTCGGCACCACGATCATCTGGCTGTGGTCGTTCTCGAGGTCCCAGGCGAGACGCCGGAAGTCGCGGCTGCTCGAGAAGGCGCCCTCGGCGCAGATGACAGCCTCGACATCGGCTGCCCGCACCGCTTCGCCGATCCGCTCGGTGGTGCCGATCACCTTGATGCCACGGGGGGTGCGCAGTGACGGCTCGGCCGCCGGGGTGATGGCGCCGACGATGTCGTACCCGAGCCAGGACTCCCGCCGGATCACGGTGGCGATCTCGTCGATGGTGTGGGGGTTGCCGGCCAGCACGACCCGGTTGAGGAGCCGGCCGGCCGCCCGTGCCCGCTGGACGCCCCGACGGATGCTGAAGCGCCCGAGCAGCAACAGGGCCAGGCCGACGGTGAACTCCAACAGGAAGAACCCTCGGGACAATTGGCTGTGGCTGAGGTAGAGGACCGCGGCGGTGAGGCCCGCGGTGATGCCGGTGGCGGTCACCACCGCCTGGTACTCCACCGACCCGGCGCCCATGTTCTTGGTCCGGTAGAGCCCCCAGGATGCGAGCAGGCCGATCCACAGCGGGACCTGCCACAGTGCCATCCCGGTGACCACCGAACTCACGTCGGCGGCGTCGGGGAAGATGGCCAGGGAGTTACGCCCCAGCACGCCGATGACGGTGGCGAGCAGGAGGGCCAGCAGGTCGGTGGCGACAGCGGTGGCGCTGATCAGCCGCGAGGATCCGCGGCCCCGAGGCAGCGGCACGACCAAGCCGGCCTGGTCGTGTGCCGGGCCGTCCTCGGGCGCGATGGGCTCCGCGACCGTGCCGACGCGGGCCGCTGTCTCGGTGCTGGTTGCCTCCGTGCTCATGTTTCCCCCGAAACCTGAACGTCGGCGACCCGTGCGCCGGATCGCCGTGCGGCGACCGGTTGGTCGCCTAGCTCGACTGACGGGGTCATTCAAGCACCGAAGGACGACGCTTTGTGAATTGAGAGCCCGTTCCGGAACGCTCCCAGCGGGACCCCCTACCGGCGGTCCGCCGGCTCGGCGCCGTCATCGGCCGGCCAGCGCGGCGACTTCGGTACGGATCCGGTCGATGAACCGGGCCTCCGAGAAGTCGTCGGCGTGACGCTCGATCGCTGCGGGATCCCATCGGTGCGTCCGCCAGGTCCGGACCGACTGTGCGATGGCCTCGGGGGTGGCCGCCTCGAAGAACGCGCCGCTGGTGGATGGGTCGACGGTGTCCAGGTAGCCGCCGGCGTGCAGGGCCAGGGTCGGGCGGCCGAATGCCGCGGCTTCGAGCGGGGTGAGACCGAAGTCCTCGTACGACGGGGCGAGCAGCGCCACGGCGTGGGCGTACGTCCACCGCAGCTGGGCGTCGCTGAGCCGGGACAGCAGCCGGGTGTTGGCCGGTGCCTGTGCCCTGAGCTGGTCGGCGAGGGGGCCGTGGCCGACGACGACCAGGCGCTCGTCCGGCAGCGACCGAAACGCCTCCAGCGCCTGGTCGACGTTCTTGTACGGCTGCAGGCGGGAGACGATGAGGTGATAACCGTCCTGCCAGTCGACCAGGGCGGGGACCGGCTGGCGGGGCCCCGAGGCGTCGATGCTGTGCGGCGGCGGGACCAGACCCGCGTCGATGCCGTACGTGGCGGCGATCCGCCGGACGACCACCCGGGAGTTACCCAGGTAGCGGTCGGCCCGGTGGGCCGCCCGTCGGTCCCAGGCCCGTAGCGGGCCGCGCAGCGGCGCCAGGGCGAGCCGCTGCGGCGACAGCCTGCCCGCCTCACCGAGGTATTCGTCGGACTGGTAGAGCCAACGGGCCGGGTTGTGGCAGTAGACCAGCCGCCGACCGTCGGTGGGGAACGCGTGCGCCCAACCGCTGGACGAGGCCACCACCACGTCGGCGTCGATCCGCAGCCGGCTGCTCGCCCAGGCCAGCAGCGGGAGGGCGAGGCGGGGGTCGTGGCGCAGCGCCCCGATCCGGTTGAGCGGTGAGGTGACGATGTGGGCGTCGCGGAAGTCGGGGAAGGTGCCGTCCGGGTCGTAGAGGGTGGTGTGGATCACCGCATCGGGGAAGGCGCGCAGCAGTGACAGGACGACCCGCTCGGCGCCACCGCGCTGGGTCAGGTAGTCGTGGGCGAGGGCGATCCGCAGGCCGGTCAGGTCGACCGTACCGGCCGTACGGTCCGCCTCCTCCGGCGGCGCCGAGCCCGGCCGGGAGGATCCGTCGGGGGGCGCCTGGGTTTCCGCCGACGGTCCTCCGGTCGGCTGCTGAACCGTCATCTGCGCCCTTCCGTGCTCGTCCGGTGTCCTGGTCTGTCCGGTTCGGTCGATCAGCGGCATGTGCCCGGGCCCGTTCGCCGGAGAATGCCGCCGGACACCAGCATGTCGACCGCGTCGCGGGCGGCGTCCTCGATGCTTCCCTGCGGAGGGTGACCGAACTCGGCGGCCAGCCGACCGGCGATCTCCGCATCGGTGCGCGGCTGGTCGCACAGCGCGACGATGGCGCGGCCGACGTCGCTGAGGCGGACCACAGTGTGCTGGTAGAGCAGCAGGACTCCGTCCGCCAGGGGCAGCGAGTCCTCCGGTTCCACCCGGAGCAGGCCGCCGACGCACGCCCGGAGCGGGTCTGTCCCGGGCGACCGGTGGCCGGCGTCGTGGCTCCGCCGCGGTGGTGCCGGCGTGTGCCGCGTCGGGGCGCTCGGAGGCTCCGTGCCGCCCCGCCGGGGAGGGCGGTCGGACGTCGGGAGGGGCTCCTCGGCCAAGGAGGTCAGGACGGGGACCAGCTGTGCCGCCTCGCGGTAGGTACAGCGCAGCACCGGGCCGGTGCCGGCGAGCAGCTCCGACAGCAGCTGGAGCGGATGGTCCAGACTGCTCAGGGCGGAGGACTCGGGCGCCAGTGCGATAACGGCCTCGGACAGCTCGAGGGGCTCCACGGTCGGCGGTCCGCTGTGGGTGTCGGTCCGGCGCAGCAGGACGATCCGGCGCAGCCACGGGTCGGCCGGTGCCGGGAGGAGGTGCAGGTCGTCGGGTGAGCTCTCCCGCTTGGGAGCGGCGGTGCCGTCCTGCCGGATCGACAGCGGCTTCGGATAGGGGAGGACGGACCCGTCGGCGGTGATCCCGACGGTCTCGTCGGTGAGATAGCCGAGGGTGCGGCCGAGCACGCGGGACAGTGTCGTCTTGCCCGTGCCGCTGGAGGCGACGTACGCCACGGTGGCGCCGGTCGCCGGATCGGCGCACGCACCCGCGTGGAACATCAGGAGTCTGCCGGTCTGGGCAGCGATGAGGGCGCGGGTGACCGCCTGGGTGGTGTGTTGCAGGACCGCATCGAGCCGGTGGCCGTCGACCTGGACCACGTCGGCGCCGGGGCCGGCGGCCGGTGCCTGGTTGGGGGCCGGCAGTGCGGACCCCAGCCGGACCGCGATCGGGTCGGTGACCAGTGTGCCGTCGTCCTGGGTGGGGTTGCCGTCCGGGGTGAGACAGCCGTCCGGGGTGAGACAGCGCGACCACGCCGCGGTCAGGGAGGTCCGCAGTTCCTCGGCCCGCTCCCCGAGCAGCCGCACCGGGACGCGGCAGGCCAGGCCGTGCAGCGTCAGCGAGCAGTCTCCCGCCGTGGGCGGGGTCGCCACGGTGGTCGGGCGGGTGTCGGGCGTGGTGGTGGGGCCGGCGACGGCGGGGACAACGGGTCGGTGCACGTCCCGCGCCTAGTCCGTGAACCTGCGCCCATGACTGGGCTGGGTGGTCGGGGGCACCACGGCGTTGATCGCCGTGTCGTCCATGTCCTCACTGGTGGTAGGCGCCGGAGGCGCCGGCAACGGACGGAGGATCCCCTGCGGCCGGGCGAAGTGTGAGTCGCTCTGCGGCGGCGCGTACGGCGCGCCCTGCGGCGTCCGGGCCGCCTGGTGCTCGTCGCCGTCCGAGGGCCCGGAGAGCCCCGGGATGGCCGCCGGGGTGACCGGAACGGCCTCCTCCAGGCTGCCGTTCCGGGAGGCCACCGCCTCCCGCCGACGCCTGTCCTTCTTGCCGCGACCGTACGCGTAGTAGCTGCCGTACCGTCCGGCGTCGTCGTTCGGCACCCGGTTGAGCGCGAACCCGGCGACCGTGGCGTCCACCGTCTGGAGCTGCCGGACCGCCTGGGCCAGGTCCCGCTTCAGGGTGCAGTTCACTCCGACCACGACCAGCATCCCGCCGACGAGCCGGTCGATGAGCACCGGGTCGATCACCGGGAGCACCGGGGGGCTGTCCACCAGCACATAGTCGTACGCCGCCAGCAGCTCCTCGAAGAGGGCGGCCATCGCCGTCGATCCCAGCAGCTCGCTCGGATTCGGCGGGATCGCGCCGGACGGGAGTACCTGCAGGGTCGAATCCCCCCACTGCTGCGCCGCCTGCGCCACCGTCGTCCGGCCGAGGAGCACGGTGGTGAGACCGACGTTGCCCTCCAGGCCCAGCGCGGTGGCGACCGACGGATTGCGCAGGTCACCGTCCACCAGCAGTACCCGGGCCCCGGAATCGGCCAGGGCGATGGCCAGGTTCACCGAGGTGGTCGTCTTGCCGTCACCGGGCATCACCGAGGTGATGACGAAGGAGTGCTTTCCCCCGGTGGTGACATCGGCGAACTGCAGGTTGGTCCGCAGTCTGCGGTATTCCTCGGCGGGCACCCCGTGCGGATCGTCGGTCATCAGTGTTCCCGCGTCGGTGCCCTTCGGCAACAGGCGGAGGGCGCCGAGGATCGGGCGGTCCGACACGGCACGTACGTCGCGCTCGGACCGCACCCGGGTGTCGAGGAACTGCCGCAGCATGGCCAGGCCGATGCCCAGGGCGAGGCCGGCGAGGAGCCCCAGCGCGACGTTCTGGACGAGGTTCGGTGCGACCGGGCGGCTGGGGACCTCGGCCGGGGTGATGGTGGTCGCCTTGACGTTCTGGCCGGTGGCGAGCAGCCCCGGGACGAAGTCACGACCGATCGAGGCGAGCTCGGGGCCCACGGCGTTCGCGGCCGCGGCGGCCGTGGTGGCCGAGCTGGAACGGGCGCTGATGTCCAGCATCGGTGAACCGTCGGTGACGGCGGCGGTGACGGTCAGCGACGTGCCGGGGGCCGGCTTCAGCGAGTCCCGCAGCGGCCCCATCACCACCGGGGAGTCGACGAGCCGCTGGAAGGTGCCCAGATCGTCGGTCGTCAGTGTGTACCCGCCGGGCTTGGTGGAGTCGGCGGCGAAGAAGACCTGGGTCGTCGCCTCGTAGGTCGGCTGGATGCGTAGGGTGGCGGCCACTGTCGCCGAGAGCACCAGGAGCAGGCTGACCACGACGGTCTTCCAGCGGGACCCGAGGACAGCCAGGAACTCTCGGAACTGCACGGTTGCTCTCCAGTCATCGGTCGATAGATAGGTGTGTACCCGACGTTTTCGTCCTCGACATTTTCACACATCGGGCGCCCAGCCGGCGCTGTCGACCCGGTCGGCTAGGGTGGGGCCCGTACTTCAACTGGTCCGGAGGGGGGCGGCCGTGCGCGTGCTGCGGATCTTCCACAGTGGTGTCGTCGACAGCTGGCGGGAGCGAGAACGCGCCCTGGAGCGGGCCGGCGCCGACGTCACCCTGCTGACCGCCCGGCGTTGGGACGAGGGCGGCCGGATGGTCGACCTGACCCTCCGACCGGGCGAGAAGACCCGCGGTGTGGCGACGATCGGGCGTCACCCGGCACTCTTCCTCTACGACCCGCGGCCGCTCTGGCGCGCCCTCGGCGAGCACTGGGACGTCCTCGACATCCACGAGGAGCCGTTCGCCCTGGCCACCGCCGAGATCCTCGCCCTGAGCCGGCTGCGCCGCCGCCGTGCGCCGTACCTGCTCTACTCGGCGCAGAACCTCCGCAAGACCTATCCGATCCCGTTCCGATGGTCGGAACGGATCGCCCTGCGCCATGCGGCCGGGGTGCAGGTGTGCAACACCGCCGCCGGACGGATCTGCGAGGACAAGGGCTTTCCCGGCGCGGCGCGGCTGATCCCGCTGGGTCTCGACACCGACCATTTCCGTCCCGCCGGGAGTGGCGGGGCCCGGCGCGACCCGGAGGGGCGTGTCGTCGTGGGCTACGCCGGGCGGCTGGCCCGTCACAAGGGCGTCGATGTGCTGCTCGACGCGGTGGCCGGCGACCCTCGGCTGGCCCTGCGACTCGCCGGGGCCGGTCCGGAGGAGGCGGAGCTGCGGGCCCGGGTGACGGGCGGCGGCGCCGACGGCCGGGTCGAGTTCCTGGGCCCGGTCGACCAGGCGGATCTTCCGGAGTTCTACCGCGGGCTGGACGTGCTGGCCGTGCCGTCGCTCACCACCCGCTCGTGGGTGGAGCAGTACGGCCGGGTGGCGGTCGAGGCGATGGCCTGCGGCACCCCGGTGGTGGCCAGCGACAGCGGCGCCCTGCCCGATGTGGTCGGCGGCGTCGGCCTGCTGGTGCCGCCCGGCGACCCGGCCGCGTTGCGGGAAGCACTGCTGCGGGTGGGACGCGACGAGCAGCTGGCCGCCGAGCTGCGGGCCCGGGGGCTGGTGCGGGCCGCCACGACGTCCTGGGATCGGGTGGCCGAGGACCTGCTCGCGATGTACCGGGCCATCCGGCACGAGCCCGACCCCGCCCGGTCCGGGCCGGCCGGCACGTCCACGGCCACGGCCGAAGCCGTCGAGGACCGGGGCGTCGAGATCGTCCTGGTCGCCTTCCGCTCTCCGGAGCTGGTCCGGCGTGCGCTGACCCCGGTGGCCTCCCTGCCGGTCACCGTGGTGGACAACTCCTCGATGCCCGAGATCCGGGCGATCTGTGCGGAGCTGGGGGTGACTTACCTCGACTCCGGCCGCAACGGGGGCTTCGCCTACGGGGTCAACACCGCGCTGCGGCACCGCCGGCGACCGGCGGCGGACGTGCTGCTGCTCAACCCGGACGCGGTGATCTCGATCGAGGACGTCGAGGCGCTCCACGCCGCGTTGCTGGCCGATCCCGGGCTCGCCAGTGTCGGCCCCTCCCAGGTCGACGGGGCCGGGCACCCGTCGCGGGTCGCCTGGCCGTTCCCGTCGCCTCGCGCGACCTGGCTGGAGGCGATCGGTCTGGGCCGGTGGAACCGCCCCGACCGGTACGTGATCGGGTCGGTGCTGATGCTGCGGGCCGAGGCCCTCGCCCAGGTCGGGGGGTTCGACGAACGCTTCTTCCTCTACGCGGAGGAGACCGACTGGGCGTATCGGGCAGCGCTGCTCGGCTGGCGCCACGCCGAGGCGCCGAGCATCACCGCGGAGCACCTCGGGGCGGCGACCAGCACCGACTCCGCCCGGCGGGACACGCATTTCCACGCCTCCCAGGAGCGCTACCTCCGCAAGCACTTCGGTGCCGTCGGCTGGCAGGTCGCCCGCGCCGGCCAGGTGCTCGGGACGGCGCTGCGGGCCGCCGTGCTGACCGGCGAGCGCGGCCGGTCCGCCGCCGCCAGGGCCCGGACCTTCGCCAGGGGACCGGTCCGCGTCGAAGCGGCACTGCGGGTCGACGAGGCACGGCAGGGGGAGGCCTGATGGCGGCGCTGATGGCGACTCGAGCCGGGCAGCGTACGGTGTGGCTGCTCGGCGGCGTGCTGGCGGTGGGACTCGCCCTCGGGGTGGGGTATCTGGTGCCGGCCCGGCCGATCCTCGCGGTCGCCGTGGTGGGTGTGGTCCTGGTCCTGGGGCTGACGATGGCCGACGTGGCGGCGATCCCGCTGCTGGCCGTGCCGCTGATGCTGGTGGTGCGGCGGGTCGGCGGTGCCGGGTTGGACCTGTCGATCTCCGACGCGGCGCTGGGCGCGGCGACACTGACCGCCCTGGTGTTCGCGCCGCGGCCGTTCAGTCCGGCGCTGCGTGGGCTGTTGTGGCTGTCGAGCCTGTACCAGTTCGCCACCCTGTTCACGGTGATCGCGAACCCGTACGTCGCCGGGGTGGTCGAGTGGTTCCACACCTGGGCCCTGGTGGCCGGGGCGCTGATCATCGGCTGGACCATCGGCCGCTCGGGCCACGCCCGGTCGGGCCTCAACCTGCTCCTCGGCACGGCCCTGGTGCTGGCGCTGATCACCCTCTTCCAGGGACTGCGCCAGTACGCCACGGGTGATTTCGGTCCGGTCTACCTGTACTGGCCGTACGGCATGCACAAGAACTTCGTCGGCACGATGCTGGGGTTCGCCGCCATCGTGGCGTACGCCCGGCCACTGTGGCTGGGGTGGCGCAAACGCTGGGCGCTGACCGCCTTCACCGTGTACGCCGTCGCCATCATGATGACCCAGTCCCGGCAGGCGCTCGTCGGGCTGGCGGTCGCGCTGGTGGTCATCGTGATGCGCGGCGACGCCCATCGGCGCCGATCGAAGATCATCCTGGCCCTGGTCGTCCCCGCCACGGTCGTCGTGGTGATGACGGTGCGGGAGCAGTTGGCCTCCGGGAACGCGTACAACTCGGCCAACACCCGACTGGCCTGGCTCCGGGACACCGTCGCCTACTGGGCCACCTCGCCGTGGGTGGGCCACGGCCTGCGCTACTGGTACCGGCCCGGGGAACCGACGTTCCAGCCGCCCAACGCCGAGATGGAGGTGATCGCCGCCGCGGGGATCGTCGGACTGGCCGCCTTCCTGGTGCTGATGATCGGGGCGCTTCCGATCCTCTGGCGGCTCGATCCGGCGTACGGCACCCTGGCGGTGGCCGTCCAACTGTCGCGGATCTTCTCGGGCCAGCTCGATCTGTTCTGGGTGACCGCCCAGGCCTCGGTGCCGTTCCTGGTGATCGGCATCTGTCTCGGCGCCCTGGACCGGGCCCAGCGGCAGTCCCCACCGGCGCCCGTCCTCGCCGCGTCCGGAGCAGGCTGGGGGAGCGGATGAGCCGGCGTCCGCTGCGGATCGTCCACTGCATCAGTTCGGCCGCGTTCGCCGGAGTGGAACGTCACGTGGCGCTGCTCGCCGCCGGGCAGGCTGCCGCCGGCCATCCGGTGGCGGTGATCGGCGGTGAGGGACGTGCCATGCACGCCGCCTTCGGTGGGCGGAGCGTCCTGCACCGGGAAGCCTCCTCGGTCACCGAGGTGATCCGGGAGCTCGCCGCCTTCCGGCACAGCGACATCGTGCACGCCCACATGACCGCGGCGGAAGTGGCGGCGACCGTCGCCCCGGCCGTCCGGTCCCGGCCGGTGGTCGCCACCAGGCACTTCGCGCAACGGCGGGGGATGAGCCGCTCCGGCCGTCTGGTCGCCCCGGTGGTCGCCCGGCGGCTGGCGGCCCAGATCGCCATCAGCGGGTACGTGGCACAGGCGATCGACGGGCCGAGCACGGTCGTGCATCCGGGGGTGCTCGACGCCCCACCGGTTGCCCCGGAGGATCGGCGGCGTACGGTGCTGGTCGTCCAGCGGCTGGAGCGGGAGAAGCGGACCGAGGATGCCATCGAGGTGTTCGCGTCGTCCGGACTGGCCGATCAGGGCTGGCGGCTGACCATCGCCGGGGACGGCTCGCAACGGCGCGACCTGGCGGATCTGGCCCGGCGGCGGGGCGTCGGCCCGGTGACCGACTTCCTCGGCCATCGCCGCGACGTGCCGGCGCTGATGCGGTCGGCAGGTCTCCTGCTGGCACCCTGTGACATCGAGGGACTCGGCCTGACCGTGCTGGAGGCGATGGCCGAGGGCCTGCCGGTGGTGGCCTGCGCCGCCGGCGGACATCTGGAGACCGCCGGTGTCGCGCCGGGCAGCGCGCTCTACCCGCCCGGCGATCTCTCCCGCGGGGCGGGCCTGCTGTGCGGCCTCGCCGCCGATGAACAGCAGCGGCGCAGGTACGGGCAGGCACTGCGCGACATCCAACGACGACGATTCACCGTGGAGGCACAAGTGGCGGGGACCGACGCCGTCTACCGGAGCGCGTTGGGTGAGGACACCGGAGGCGTACCGGCATGAGTGCCCGGCGGCATGTCCATGTGATCACCCCCGGCGACCACTACTCGCCGCGGACCGGCAGTGCCATCCCGACCGTGGTGCACGGCCTGTGCGGCAGCACACCGGCCGGCGAGCCCCGCCCGGCGGTGGTGGTGCGCCGCGACACCTACCCGGACCGGTACGACAGTGCCGACATCATCGAGTATGACGGGGCCCGTCCGCTGCCGCTCGGGCCGCGATCGGCGCGGTACCTCGACGGCGGCCTGGGGGGTCTCGGCCTGCCGCGGGTCTCGGCCCGCCACGACTTCGCCGCGACGGTGCGTGACCAGGGCTCCTGGGAGCCGTCGATCGTGCTCGCCCACAACGCCCCCCAACTGGTGCCGCTGATCGACAGCCACCGGCACGTGCCGGTGCTCTATGCCCACAACCAGCTGCTGCGGACGTACCGGAGCCGGGAGTCCCGCCGGGTGCTGTCTCGGGTGGCCGCGATCATCTGTGTGAGTGAGGCCCTGGCCGAACAGACGGCGGCGTTCCTGCCCCGGTCGTTGCGCGACCGGCTCCGGGTGGTGCACAACGGGGTGGATGTCGAGGCCTTCCGGAGGGAGGGCGCGACCCCGGCGGAGCGGGAGACTGCCCGGGCGGGCTCCGGGCCGCTGCACGTCGTCTTCGTCGGCCGGATGATCCCGGACAAGGGTGCCGACGTGCTGGTCGACGCGCTGGTGCGGCTCGACCGCCCGGACATCCGTCTCACCCTGGTGGGGTCGAGCGGGTTCAGCGCGTCCGATCCCCTGACGCCCTACGAGCGGGAGGTGCGGGCCGAGGCCGCGACCCTGGGGGACCGGGTGGACATCCGACCGTTCGCGCCGCGCCGTGAGGTGTCCCGGCTACTGCAGGGCGCCGATGTGGTGGTGGTGCCGTCCCGGTGGCCGGAGCCCTTCGCGCTCACCGTGCTGGAGGGGATGGCGGCCGGTGCCGCGGTGATCGGCTCCGACATCGGCGGGATCCCCGAGTCCGTCCGCGGGGTCGGGATCCTCGTGCCGCCGGGCGACAGCGCCGGCCTCGCCGAGGCGCTGGAGGGACTCACCGACGACCGCGCCCTGCTGGCCCGCACCGCCCAGGCCTGCCTGCGGTATGCCCAGGCGCACGACTGGTCGACCGCTGCCGCGGCCCTGCGGCAGGCGCTGGACAGGGTGGCGTGAGTGGACGCCGAGCACCTGGCTGCCGACCACTCCGCGCCCGTCGAGGGCGGACCGCTGGTGTCGATGATCATGGCGACCAACCGGGTGTCGCCGTTCCTGCGCGAGGCGCTGGACAGCATCACCCGGCAGAGCTACCCGGATGTCGAGATCATCGTG
>CAYOBI010000063.1:0-15309 GCA_964402325.1 uncultured Propionibacteriaceae bacterium
GACTCGGTCGGCCCGTCCGCCGACGGCTTCGAGACGTACGGCGTCACCGGCGTCGCGCTGGTGACCTTCATCCTGCTCGGCGTCCACGACGTGTCGACCCAGGTGACCCTGCTCGTGTGGATCTTCGTGATCCGCGCGGTGCTGGTGATCGCCTCAGCGGTGTCCTACTTCATCAACGCCGCGATCACCCGGTCCCGCTACGCCGAGGCTGACCGGATGGACTTCGAGGCCCCGCTGTCGAACCTGGTCTGGATCACCTCGCTGATGTCGATCGCGTTCACCTTCCTGACCACCTGGGCGCTGATCCCGGACCTGGGCTCCGGCCTGTGGTGGAAGCTCGCGACGATCATCTCCTGCGGCACCCTCGCCGGCGCCCTGATCCCCGAACTGGTCAAGGTGTTCACCTCGACCAAGAGCCGCCACGTGCAGGAGGTCGTGAAGTCCTCCCGCCAGGGCGGCCCCTCGCTCAACATCCTGTCCGGCCTGGTGGCCGGCAACTTCTCCGGCTACTGGTTGGGCATCGCGATCATCGGCCTGATGGGTGTCGCGTACGGCATCTCGACCACCGGCCTGGACACCCTGATGCTGGCCCCGTCCGTGTTCGCCTTCGGCCTGGTGGCCTTCGGCTTCCTCGGCATGGGCCCGGTGACGATCGCCGTCGACTCGTACGGCCCGGTCACCGACAACGCCCAGTCGGTCTACGAGCTGTCGACCATCGAGGAGATCGACGGGATCGACGCCGAGATCGAGCGCGACTTCGGGTTCAAGCCGGAGTGGGAGAGCGCGAAGCTGATGCTGGAGGAGAACGACGGCGCCGGCAACACCTTCAAGGCGACCGCCAAGCCGGTGCTGATCGGCACGGCCGTGGTCGGCGCCACCACGATGATCTTCTCGATCATCATGGGCCTCACCAAGGGCATGACCGAGGGCATCGAGAACCTCTCGCTGCTCCACCCGCCGTTCCTGCTCGGCCTGATCACCGGCGGTGCCGTGGTCTACTGGTTCACCGGCGGCACGATCCAGGCGGTGACCACCGGCTCGTACCGGGCGGTCGAGTTCATCCGGGACAACATCCGCCTCGACGACACGGTCACCCGGGCCAGCGAGACCGACTCCAAGAAGGTCGTGGAGATCTGCACCCAGTACGCCCAGAAGGGCATGCTGAACCTGTTCCTCGGCATCTTCTTCGCCACCCTGGCGTTCGCTTTCGTGGAGCCGTACTTCTTCATCGGCTACCTGATCTCGATCGCGGTGTTCGGCCTCTACCAGGCCATCTTCATGGCCAACGCGGGCGGTGCCTGGGACAACGCCAAGAAGATCGTCGAGACCGACCTGCACGCCAAGGGCACCACCCTCCACGACGCGACGATCGTCGGCGACACCGTGGGTGACCCGTACAAGGACACCTCCTCGGTCGCTCTCAACCCGGTGATCAAGTTCACCACCCTGTTCGGCCTGCTGGCTGTCGAACTGGCCGTCGCCCTGACCGGGCGCGGACTGGGCAGCCTCGTCACCGTGCTCGCCGTGGTGTTCTTCCTCGCCTCCGCGTTCTTCGTCCATCGCTCCTTCTACGGCATGCGGATCACCTCCTCGCTGGAGGACACCGGTCTCGAGGAGGAGTCGGAGGAGCCGATCGCCGAGCGTGCCGGGGCGCCGAGCCTGTCCACCGGCGGGACCGCTCCCGCGGTCGCCGTCCTCGACCCGGCCGGTGCCCGCACCGCCGGGCCCGTTCCCCGGCACGGTGTGCCGTCCGACGGCGCCGCGACCGACCGGCCGGCCGGCCGGGTGCAGAAGGGATGAGTCCGATGTCCGTTCCTCCCAAGGCCCCCGCCAACGCGGCCAAGCAGGTCGCGATCAAGTTCGGAGCCCTCAGCCACGAGCCGCTGGTCGACGCCGAAGGCGACGTCATCGGCCGTGGCGCCGGCCCCACCCTGGTCCGGCGGCTGCTCCGGCTGTTCCCCGACCCCATCCTGGTCGGGCCCGAGCCGCGGCGTTGCCGCGGGTTCGTCCAGCAGCCGCTGCAGTTCATCGACGGCGACCACACCGTCGTGATCAACATGGACGTGCTCGACTCGCCGCTGGTCTGGACCGTGCTCAAGGAGAGCGCACCTGCCCCGCAGGTGATGAACTTCATCTGGCAGAACGTGTCCGAGTACCCCGAGACCGTCCGGCAGGCGTCGCTCGGCCTGTCGTTCGGGCTGTTCCCGACCTTCGCGAACTCCGAGCGGACCGCGCAGGAGGTGCGCGAGGTCCTCGACGCCTGGACCGTCCCGGCGCTCGCCGAGAAGGCCGTGATCGGCTGGGAGAACCTCGGCATCCACCTGCAGCGGGTCCGTCCGCACACCTCCACCAAGATCCCGGTGGTGCTCTACCCGGCGGTGACGCTCGCCTCCCGCAAGCGGCCCGACCTGTTCATGCGGGTGGTGTCCGCGGTTGCCGCCCGGACCCCGATCACGCTGGAGATGCGTCTGCAGGAGAAGGACCTGATCACCGAGAAGGCGATGCGGATCTCCCGGGAGAAGTGGACCTGGGTCGGCCCGATGGCGACCCGCGAGGACTACTGGAACCAGTTGGCCCACACCACCGCCTTCCTGGCGACGTCGGCCGACGAGTCGTACGGCCTGCAGTACCTGGAGGCGCTCGCCGCCGGGGCCATCGGGGTGTTCCCGGACCTGCCGTGGGCCCGGGCGCTGCTGCCGGAGGGGTACCTGTACTTCTACCGCGACGAGGACCAGGCCCAGGAGATGCTCTTCCACGCCGTGACCGACCCGGAGGGCTGCCGTCGGGAGACCGCGGCCGCCGCCGGCGACGTCGACGCGTGGATCCGCAGCAGGCACAGCGACGACAGCTTCGAGCGGGCGATCGCCGGCTGCACCGCGAAGTGGTTCGGCGCCTGACAAGGGGACCGCGGTCGGGAGCCTGACCGCGATCCCGCGGGGCGAGTGCGGGGCCGGTCCGTCGGGACCGGCCCCGCACCCGTTCCCGGGGCCCGCCGGCGCCCGCCGCGGCCCCGGCCCGGGGTCGGTCCCCGGCCTATGCTGGGCGCCATGGCCGATCCGTCCTCGTACCGCCCCGCGCCCGGGTCGATCCCCCTCGAGCCGGGCGTCTACCGGTTCAGCGACGCGCACGGCCGGGTCGTCTACGTCGGCAAGGCCAAGTCGCTGCGCCAGCGGCTCAACTCCTACTTCGCCGACCTGTCCAACCTGCACCCGCGCACCCAGGCGATGGTCACCACCGCCGCCCGGGTGGACTGGACGGTGGTGCAGAACGAGGTGGAGGCCCTCGGCCTCGAGTACACCTGGATCAAGGAGTTCGCCCCGCGGTTCAACGTGATGTACCGCGACGACAAGTCCTACCCGTGGCTCGCGGTCACCTGGTCCGACGAGTACCCGCGGGTCTTCGTCGGGCGCGGCAAGAAGAGGCGGGGCTGGCGCTACTTCGGGCCGTACGGCCACGCCTGGGCGATCCGCGAGACGGTCGACACGCTGCTGCGGGTGTTCCCGATGCGCTCCTGCACCGCCGGAACGTTCCGCAACGCGCGGGCCGCCGGCCGGCCCTGCCTGCTCGGCTACATCGGCAAGTGCGTCGCCCCGTGCGTGGACCGGGTCACCGCCGTCGAGCACCGGGAGATCGCCGACGACTTCTGCCAGTTCATGGCCGGGCGCTCCACCGGGCTGGTCCGCCGGCTGGAGCGCGAGATGGCCGAGGCCTCCGCGAACCTCGAGTTCGAGCGGGCCGGCGTGCTGCGCGACGACATCGCCGCGCTCAACCTGGCGATGGAGAAGAACGCCATCGTGCTCGGCGACGGCACCGACGCCGACGTCATCGCGATGGTCGCCGAGGAGCTCGAGGTCTCGGTGATGGTCTTCCACGTCCGCGGCGGCCGGGTCCGCGGCCGGCGCGGCTGGGTCGCGGACCGGACCGCCGACCAGACCGAGCCGGAGCTGGTCGGCACCTTCCTCACCCAGCTCTACGGGGCCGCCGGCGAGCTCGAGGTGACCGACGGCGAGGTCAACGGCGAGGCCCGGCCGATCCCGCGGGAGGTGCTCGTCCCGGTACTGCCCGACGACGCCGAGGTGTACGCCGACTGGCTGTCCGGGCGCCGCGGCAGCCGCGTCTCGCTGCGGGTGCCGCAACGCGGCGACAAGCGCACCCTGCTCGACACCGTGACCCGCAACGCCGAGGAGGCGCTGGCCCGGCACCGGACGAAACGCTCGGTGGACCTCACTGCGCGCACCCGGGCCCTGGAGGAGATCAGGACGGCGCTCACGCTGCCGACCCCGCCGCTGCGGATCGAGTGCTACGACATCTCCAACCTGCAGGGCACCAACGTGGTGGCCTCCATGGTGGTCTTCGAGGACGGGATGGCCCGTAAGTCGGAGTACCGCCACTTCACCATCAAGGGCGTCGAGGGACAGAACGACGTCGCCTCGATGTACGAGGTGATCACCCGCCGGTTCAGCCGGATGCTGCAGGAGCAGGAGGTGCTCCGGCAGGCCCACGGAGGGGAGGGTGACGGTCCCGCGCTGGTCGACCCGTCCACCGGCCGACCGCTGAAGTTCGCGTACGCCCCGGCCCTGGTGGTCGTCGACGGCGGCCCGCCGCAGGTCGAGGCGGCCCGCCGGGCACTGGCCGACCTCGGCATCACCGACATCGGGCTGTGCGGCCTGGCCAAGCGCCTGGAGGAGGTATGGGTGCCCGACGAGGACTTTCCGGTCATCCTGCCGCGCACCTCCGAGGGCCTGTACCTGATGCAGCGGGTCCGTGACGAGGCGCACCGCTTCGCCATCACCCACCACCGCACCCGGCGCAGCCGGTCGATGCTGGAGTCCATGCTCGACGACATCCAGGGCCTGGGCCCGGGACGCCGGGCGATCCTGATGAAGGAGTTCGGGTCGGTGAAGCGACTGCGGTCGGCCACCGAGGACGAGATCCGCGCCCTGCCGGGCTTCGGGCCCGCCACGGCCCGCGCCGTCGTCGAGGCCGTCGGTGCCGCGCCGCGCGCCGAGGTGCTCAACACCGCCACCGGCGAACTCACCGAGGAATGACCGGAATGACGCCGGGACCGGTGGTCCGCCGCCCCCTGTTGAATAATGGGTCCGTGGCAGCACAGGAGCAGCGGGTACTGATCGTCACCGGTCTGAGCGGGGCCGGTCGGTCCTCGGCTGCCAATGCCCTCGAGGACGCCGGCTGGTACGTGGTCGACAACCTGCCGCCGAAGCTGGTGCCCGAGCTGGCCCGGATGCTCGGGGCCGCCGGCATCCACAACCTCGCCGCGGTCCTCGACGTCCGCAGCCGTGCCCTGTTCGCCGACGTGATGCCGGCCCTGGCCGAACTCCGGGCGTCAGGGCTGGACATCGACCCGGAGATCCTCTTCCTCGAGGCGAATGACGAGGTGATCGTCCGCCGCCAGGAATCGGCCCGCCGCCCGCACCCGTTGCAGGGCAGCGGCCGGCTGCTCGACGGAGTGAAGGCGGAGCGGGCCCAGCTCGGGGCGCTGCGCTCGGTCGCCGACCTCGTCATCGACACCTCCACCCTCAACGTGCACCAGTTGCGCGACCGCGTCTCGCACGCGTACGGGGGAGAGGAACGGAAGTTCCGCGCCACCATCGTCTCCTTCGGCTTCAAGCACGGCGTCCCGGTCGACGCCGACCTCGTGCTGGACGTACGTTTCCTGCCGAACCCGCACTGGATCCCCGAGCTGCGGCCGATGACCGGGATGGACCAGCCGGTCCGCGACTACGTGCTGTCCCGGGAAGGGGCGACCGACTACTTGGACCGGATCGAGGGGCTGCTGACCGAGATCGTCATCCCCGGCTACTGCCGCGAGGGCAAGTGGCTGATGACCATCGCGATCGGCTGCACCGGTGGTCGCCACCGGTCCACCTCGATGGCGATCGACCTGAGCCGGCGGCTCGGGCTCAGGGGCATCCCCACCTCCGTGGTGCACCGGGACGCGGAGCTGCTCTGAGATGCTCGCGGCAGACCAGGGATTCGATCGTCGCCCCGCCGTCACCGCCCTCGGCGGTGGGCACGGGCTGTACGCCAACCTGTCCGCACTGCGCCGGATCACCGACCGGCTCACCGCGGTTGTGACCGTCGCCGACGACGGCGGCTCCTCGGGCCGGCTGCGCCAGGAGTTCGACATCCTGCCGCCCGGCGACCTGCGGATGGCCCTCGCCGCGCTCTGCGGCGACGACTCCCAGGGCCGGCTGTGGGCCGAGATCCTGCAGTCCCGGTTCGCCGGTCACGGCCCGTTGGGGGGCCACGCGATCGGGAACCTGCTGATCGCCGGGATCTGGCAGAAGGTCGACGCCGTCACCGGACTGGAGATGGTCGCCCAGCTGCTCGGCAGCCGCGGCCGGGTGCTGCCGATGTCCGGCGTCCCGCTGGAGATCGAGGCCGACGTGATCGGCTACGACCCGCTGCACCCCGACGAGATCAGCGTGCTGCGCGGTCAGGCCCGGATCGCCACCACCCGGGCCGAGGTGAACGGGATCCGGCTGGTCCCGCAGGACCCGCCGGCGGTGCCGCAGACCCTGCAGGCGATCCACGAGGCGGACTGGGTGATCCTCGGTCCGGGCTCCTGGTTCACCTCGGTGATCCCGCACCTGCTGGTCCCGGAACTGGCCGAGGCGATCGTCCGCACCCGCGCCAAGCGGATCCTCACGATGAACCTCCGGCCGGCCGGCGAGACCTCCGGGTTCACCCCGTCGCGGCACCTGGAGGCACTGGCCGAGCACGCCCCGCAGCTTCGGCTCGACGTGGTGCTGGCCGACCCCCGCTTCGTCGCCGACGACCGCGGGCACCTGGAGGGTTTCGCGCGGTCCCTCGGGGCGGAACTGGTCGTCACCGATGTGGCGATGCGGGACGGGACGGCCCGGCACGACCCGCTCCGGCTGGCCTCGGCGTACGCGGAGATCATGGGCCTCTGAGCGGGCCCGCAATCCCGTGCCCCGGTCCGGTGGTCCGCCCCGCGCGGCGCCGTGTGGGACGATGGGGCAATGGCGATGACCCAACAGGTGAAGGCGGAACTGTCCACTGTCCCCGTCACGAGGACGGCGTCCCGGGTCGCGGAGATGGCGGCGGTGCTGCGTTTCGCCGGAGGTCTGCACATCGCCGGTGGCCGGATCGTGATCGAGGCCGAGCTCGACACCGGCGCCGCGGCACGCCGGCTGCGATCGGCGATCCAGGACGTCTTCGGCTACTCCTCCGAGTTCGTCGTGGTCAACGGGTCCGGCCTGCGCAAGGCCACCCGCTACGTCGTTCGGATGGCCAACCACGGCGACGACCTCGCCCGCCGGACCGGCCTGATCGACCCGCACGGCCGCCCCGTCCGGGGCCTGCCGCCGCAGATCGTCGGGGGTGACCTGGACGCCGCCGTCGCCGCCTGGCGCGGCGCCTTCCTGGCGCACGGTTCGCTGACCGAGCCGGGCCGGTCGATGGCCCTGGAGATCACCTGCCCCGGGCCGGAATCGGCGCTGGCCCTGGTCGGGGCGGCCCGCCGGGTCGGCATCGGTGCCAAGGCCCGCGTGGTCCGGGAGATCGACCGGGTGGCCATCCGCGACGGCGACGCGATCGCGGCGATGCTCACCCGGCTCGGCGCCCACGAGTCGGTGCTGGCCTGGGAGGAGCGCCGGATGCGCCGCGAGGTGCGCGCCTCGGCCAACCGGCTGGCCAACTTCGACGACGCCAACCTGCGTCGGTCGGCCCAGGCCGCGGTGGCCGCCAGTGCCCGGGTCGGGCGGGCCCTGGAGATCCTCGGCCCCGACGTTCCCGAGCACCTGCGCCGGGCCGGCCAGCTACGGATGGAGAACAAGCAGGCCAGCCTCGAGGAGCTCGGCCGGCTGCACGAGCCGCCGCTCACCAAGGACGCGATCGCCGGCCGGATCCGCCGACTGCTCGGGATGGCCGACAAGCGGGCCGCCGAACTCGGCATCCCGGACACCGAGGCGAGCATCACCCCGGAGATGCTCGAGGACGACGAGTAGCCCGGGGCCCCGTGTTCAGTACGCCCGGGGCATCCCGGTCAGGTCGGGTGCCCTGTCGCCGAGGATGTGCGCGACCTGCTCGCGACCCGCGGTCAGCAGCAGGCCGGAGTCGCTGCTCGGGTTGACCATGTCGGCGCCCTCCTCGGCCCAGTACCGGGCCTCCCCGGCGTCGGCGCAGTAGATCGCCATCTTCAGCCCGTGCTCGTGGCTGCGGGCGAGGATGGTGTGCACCATGTCGACGATCTGCTGGGGCATCGCACCGCCGGCGGTCAGCCCCACGCTGAGCGCCAGGTCGTTCGGACCGACGAAGACGCCGTACAGGCCGGGGGTCGACATGATCGCGTCCATGTTGTCGTACCCCTCCTTCGACTCGATCTGCGGCCACACCTGGATGACCTTGTCGGCCTCCTGGAAGTACGACGGGCCGGCGTAGAGGGTCCCTCGGGTCGGGCCGAGGGAACGGCTGCCGAGCGGCGGGTAGAAGCAGGCCCGGGCCACCACCTCGGCCTGCTCGCGGGTGGCGACGTCGGGGACGATCACCCCGTACGCCCCGGCGTCGAGCAGCCAGCCGATCTCGCGCGGGTCCTGGCTGGGGGAGCGTACGAACGGGCTGGCCTGCCCCGCCGAGACCGCCTGCAGCATCGCCATGATGGCGTCGCGGCCGAACATGCCGTGCTGCGCGTCGATCGTCACCGAGTCGAAACCTGCGTACGAGAGGATCTCGGCGATGTACGTCGACTCCATCGTGACCCAGGCGTTGACCGCGGTGCGGCCCGACCTGATGGCGTCGTCGACCCTGTTCGTGCGGAGCATCGGTGGTCCTCTCGGAGGCGGGGAGCCGGGGCCTCGCGGCCCCGCGGGGAGGGGGCCGGGGGACCGTCTCAGGGGACCGTGGCGACGCATCCCCGCAGCATCTTACAGGTAGCCGGAGTGGGGTACCCCGGCTGCGAGCGCGTCAGAGGTCCTTTATAGGCTTAGCCATGTCCGTCAGGGTGGACGGGCTCACACCCCTCATCCACCAGTCGTCTTTTCTAGGAGACACACACATGACCGTCAAGGTTGGCATCAACGGTTTCGGCCGCATCGGCCGTAACTTCTACCGAGCCCTGGTCGCCTCCGGCGCTGATGTCGAGGTCGTCGGCGTCAACGACCTGACCGACAACAAGACCCTCGCCCACCTGCTCAAGTACGACTCGATCCTCGGTCGCTTCCCCGGCGAGGTCACGTACGACGACGAGTCCCTCACGGTCGACGGCCACAAGATCATGGCCTACGCGGAGAAGGACCCGACCCAGCTGCCGTGGGGCCAGATCGGTGCCGACATCGTGATCGAGTCGACCGGTCGCTTCACCGACGCCACCAAGGCCCAGGCCCACATCCAGGCCGGCGCCAAGAAGGTCATCATCTCCGCTCCGGCGAAGAACGAGGACAAGACCATCGTGATCGGCGTCAACGACGGCGAGTACGACGCGGAGAAGCACACCATCATCTCCAACGCGTCGTGCACCACGAACTGCCTCGCCCCGATCGCCAAGGTGCTGAACGACGAGTTCGGCATCGTCAAGGGCCTGATGACCACCATCCACGCCTACACCGCGGACCAGAACCTGCAGGACGGCCCGCACAGCGACCTGCGTCGCTCGCGCGCCGCCGCCCTGAACATCGTCCCCACCAAGACCGGTGCCGCCCAGGCCGTCGCCCTGGTGCTGCCGGAGCTCAAGGGCAAGTTCGACGGCTACGCCCTGCGCGTGCCGACCCCGACCGGCTCGGTCGTCGACCTGACCTTCGAGGCCGGTCGTGAGACCACCGTGGCCGAGGTCAACGCCGCCGTGAAGAAGGCCGCCGAGGCCAACCCGGGCGTCATCGCCTACACCGAGGATCCGATCGTCTCCAAGGACATCGAGACCGACCCGCACTCGACCATCTTCGACTCGGGCCTGACCAAGGTCATCGGCAACCAGGTCAAGATCGTCACCTGGTACGACAACGAGTGGGGCTACTCCAACCGCCTCGTCGACCTGGCCGTCCTGGTCGGTTCGAAGCTCTGACCTGATCGGTCCCCGGCCGACAGTGCACCAGCGCAGCGGGGTTGGCCATCGGCCAACCCCGCTGTCGCACCCCGGGGCAGTGCCCGGGATCCGCGGCAACCAAGCAGCTCCCCACATTCCTGAGGAAGGTACGAAGTGAAGTCAATCGAAGATCTGGGTGATCTCCAGGGCAAGCGGGTGGTCATCCGCTGTGACCTGAACGTGCCCCTGGACGGTGAGACCATCACCGATGACGGCCGTATCCGTGCATCCCTGCCGACCCTGAACGCGCTGCGCGAGGCCGGCGCCAAGGTCGTCGTGCTGGCTCACCTCGGTCGTCCGAAGGGTCAGGTCAACCCCAAGTACTCGCTGGCGCCCGCTGCCAAGCGGATGTCCGAGCTGCTCGGCGTCGAGGTCGAGCTGGCCGAGGACGTCGTCGGCCCGTCCGCCGAGGCGCTGGTCGCCGGGATGTCGGCCGGTGACGTCGTGATGCTGGAGAACGTCCGCTACGAGCCGGGCGAGGAGTCCAAGGACGAGGCCGAGCGCCAGGCGCTGGCGGACAAGTACGCCGCCTTCGGTGACGTCTTCGTGTCCGACGGCTTCGGCGTCGTGCACCGCAAGCAGGCCTCGGTCTACGACCTGGCCAAGAAGCTCCCGAACGCCGCCGGCAAGCTGGTCAAGGCCGAGATCGACGTCCTCAAGCAGCTGACCGAGGAGCCGGCCCGTCCGTACGCCGTGGTCCTCGGTGGCGCGAAGGTGGCCGACAAGCTCGCGGTCATCGACAACCTGCTGAAGACCGCCGACACCCTGGTGATCGGTGGCGGCATGGCCTACACCTTCCTCAAGGCCAAGGGCTACGAGGTCGGCACCTCGCTCCTCGACGAGGAGAAGGTCGAGACCTGCCAGCAGTACCTGAAGCAGGCCGAGGCGGCCGGCAAGCAGATCCTGCTGCCGATCGACACCGTGGTGTCCCCGGCGTTCCCGTCCGGTGACGGCCCGTTCGAGGCGACCGTGGTCGACTCCGACAAGCTGCCGGCCGACCAGATGGGTCTCGACATCGGCCCGAAGTCGGCTGCGCTGTTCGCCGAGGCGATCAAGGGCGCCCGGACCGTGTTCTGGAACGGCCCGATGGGCGTGTTCGAGGTCGCGGACTTCTCCAACGGCACCAAGGCCGTCGCGCAGGCCCTGACCGAGGTCGACGGCCTGTCCGTCGTCGGTGGCGGCGACTCGGCGGCCGCCGTCCGCGAGCTCGGCTTCGCCGACGACCAGTTCGGTCACATCTCCACCGGCGGCGGCGCCTCGCTGGAGTACCTCGAAGGCAAGACCCTGCCGGGTCTCGACGTCCTCGGCTGAGGAAGGAACCACACCATGGCAGCACGCAAGCCCCTGATGGCGGGCAACTGGAAGATGAACCTGGACCACTTCGAGGCCACCTCGACGGTCCAGAAGCTGGCCTGGGCCCTGGCCGACGCCAACTACGACCCGGAGCAGTCGGAGGCGGTCGTCCTGACCCCCTTCACCGACATCCGCTCCGTGCAGACCCTGATCGAGTCGGACAAGCTCCCACTCGGTTTCGGCGCGCAGGACGTCTCGGCGCACGACGCGGGCGCGTACACCGGTGAGGTGTCCGCGACGATGCTGAAGAAGCTCAACTGCACGTACGTGGCCGTCGGCCACTCCGAGCGTCGTCAGTACCACGCGGAGACCGACGAGATCGTCAACGCCAAGTCCCGCAAGGCGCTCGAGGCCGGCATCACGCCGATCGTCTGCGTCGGCGAGGGTCTGGACATCCGCAAGGAGGGGCGTCACGTCCCCTACACCGTCGCCCAGGTCGAGGGTGCCTTCGCCGGCTGGACCGCCGACGAGGTGTCCCGGGTCGTCATCGCCTACGAGCCCGTCTGGGCCATCGGCACCGGTGAGGTCGCCACCCCGGCGGACGCCCAGGAGGTCTGCGCGGCGATCCGTGCCAGCCTTGCGTCGTCCTTCGGCGCCGACGTCGCCGACACCGTCCGGGTCCTCTACGGCGGCTCGGTGAAGGCCGGCAACGTCAAGGAGATCATGGCACAGGCCGATGTTGACGGTGCCCTCGTCGGAGGCGCCAGCCTCAAGGCGGAGGACTTCGCCCCGATCGTCACGTTCTACGCCTGAATCGGCACGCCTGAATCGGCACGCCTGAATCGGCACGTACGATCCTGCGGAGGCGGGTACCCGGGTCAACCGGGTGCCCGCCTCCGGCGTCTCCCGGCGGCCCTGCGGGCGGCCCCTGAGAGGCCTCGCACGGCTCGTCGGTGATGTCGGCCGAGTGTCGACATCACGGTGGGCCGGGCAGGGTGTGCCGGGCAGCCCTGCGGCCGGGCGCCGGACGGGCCCGGACGCCGCGGTGTCCAGCGCCGTCCACCGTTTTCGGTGCTGGATCCCTGCTGGGTTAGGGTTGTCGTCATGTGGTGGCCCATCCTGACGCTCTCCATCGTGCTCGTGGTCCTGAGCGTGATCCTGACCGGGTTCATTCTCCTGCACAAGAACCGCGGTGGCGGATTGTCGGACCTCTTCGGCGGTGGCATGTCCTCGTCGATGGGCGGTTCGTCGATGGCCGAACGCAATCTCGACCGACTGACCCTCGTCATCGGCATCATCTGGTTGGCGTGCATCGTCGGGCTGCTGGTGCTGTACCGGACCCATCCGGGCGCCTGACGGGGTCGAACGACAACCTGGGACAAGGGAGAACAACGAAGTGATCGGTGGTAGCGCGATCCGCGGCAGCCGCGTGGGGGCCGGACCGATGGGGGAGGCCGATCGAGGCGATGCCGCGCCGCGGCGATACGTCTCCTACTTCTGCGCCAACGGGCACGAGACGCGCCCGGCGTTCGCCGCGGAGGCGGACATCCCGGCCGAGTGGGACTGCCCGCGCTGCGGCCTGCCGGCCAACACGGACGAACTCAACCCGCCGGCCCCGCCGCGGACAGCGGTCTACAAGACGCACCTGGCGTACGTGAAGGAGCGTCGCTCCGACGCCGAGGCCCGGGAGATCCTCGCCGAGGCGCTGCAGTCGCTGCGCGCCCGTCGCGCCGCTGGCGAGGTCATCTACTGACCGCCGATCCCTTCCTGAACGACTTCGCCCCGGTGCGCACTGCGCACCGGGGCGAAATGTCGTCACAGCGGCCGCCGACGCCCGTCCAGGGGCCCCGGCGGACGGCTCAGGATGTCACCGGGCGAGCGGACAGGTCGAGGGCACACTGGCCGTTCTGCCGCACCATCTCGGCCAGCACGTCGGCCAGGACGACGTCGTCGTCCATCCGGCGCAGCTCCTCGGTGATCAGCTCGTCGACGTTGCGGCGGCGCAGGGCCACCTTGCGCTCCGGCTGGCCCGGCATCCGGTAGACGGTCTCCTCCAGGTCGGTCCGGACGATCTCCACCACCCCGGCGGGCGTCTGCAGCCGGGCGGCGGTGATGCCGGGACCGGGGGTCTGGATGACCTTGACGTCCACGCCCAGCTTCAGGCCCAGCCAGGCGGCCAGCAGGCCGGCCGGGGCGTTGTCGGTGGCGGCCTCCACGGTGGCCGCGGTGACCGGCCGGCGGACCTGGTCCAGGGCGGCGGCGAGCAGGGCGCGCCACGTCGTCGTCCGGGTCCAGGCCAGGTCGGTGTCGCCCTCCGCGTGGTAGTACGCCCGGTCGATGATCGCCTGGGTCGGGTTCACCGCGCCGAGGGCGTCGGTGATCCGGCGGCTGGCCAGCTTGCCGATCCGGTCGGTCAGCAGGTCCTCGGGGGCCTCGTTGGGCCACCAGACCACGACCGGCAGGTCGGGCACCAGCAGCGGCCGGAGCACCGACCCGGGGTGTTCGACCGTACGGCCCCGCATGGTCAGCACGATGACGTCGCCGCGGGCCTCGGTCTCGGTGTGGATCTCGGCGTCCAGCCCGTCGGCGGCGTCGGGGTCGCGGATCACGATCAGGATCCGCGACGGGTGCTCGCGGTTCGCCGCCAGGGCGGCGTTGTACGCCTCCCAGTAGTCGTCGCGGTCGGTGGCGACGATGAACGTGTGCACCATGCCACTGCCGGCGTTGCCCAGCTCGTGGTGGTGCGCCAGCAGGGCGCTGGTCACCTTGCTCGCCGTGGTGTTCTTCATGTCGATGGTCATCTCGGGCTCCTCCTCAGCAGCGGGTGATCAGGGCCGGCGCCAGGTGACGCCGTCGCGGGCCAGCATGGCCTGCGCGGACTTCGGCCCCCAGGTGCCGGGTCGGTAGCTCTCGGGCTGGGTCTTCAGCCCCGCCCAGTGGTCCAGCACCGGGTCGAGGATCCGCCAGGACTCCTCGACCTCGCGGCTGCGCGGGAAGAGCGGCGGGTCGCCGAGCAGCACGTCCAGGATCAGGCGTTCGTACGCCTCGGGGCTGGACTCGGTGAACGACGAGCCGTACTCGAAGTCCATGTTGACGTCGCGGACCTCCATCTGGGTCCCCGGCACCTTGGCGCCGAACCGCAGCGTCACGCCCTCCTCGGGCTGGATCCGCAGCACCAGGGCGTTCGCGCCCAGGGTGGCGGTGTCGTGCGCGTTGAACGGCACGAACGGCAGCGTCTTGAACTGCAGCGCGATCTCGGTGACCCGGGTCGGCATCCGCTTGCCGGTGCGAAGGTAGAACGGGACGCCGGCCCAGCGACGGTTGTGCACGTCGACGCGGATCGCGGCGTACGTCTCGGTGGTGGAGTCGGCCGGGATGCCGTCCTCCTCCAGGTAGCCCTTGACCAGTTCGCCGCCGGACCAGCCGCCCTCGTAGATGCCGCGGGCGGTGTGCTGGTCGAACCGGCGGCTGGCGCTGGTGGCCTCGAGGACCTTCTCCTTCTCGGCGCGCAGCGCGTCGGCGCCCATCCCGGTCGGCTCCTCCATCGCGGTCAGCGCGAAGAGCTGCAGCAGGTGGTTCTGGATCACGTCGCGGGCCGCGCCGACGCCGTCGTAGTAGCCGGCCCGGCCGCCGATGCCGATGTCCTCGGCCATCGTGATCTGGACGTGGGAGAGGTAGTTGTTGTTCCACAGCGGCTCGAACATGGTGTTCGCGAATCGCAGCGCCAGCAGGTTCTGGACGGTCTCCTTGCCGAGGTAGTGGTCGATCCGGAAGACCTGGTCCTCGGTGAACGCCGACGACACCACCTGCTCCAGCTGCTTGGCACTGGCCAGATCGCGCCCGAACGGCTTCTCGATCACCACCCGCTTCCACGAGCTGTCGGTCTGGTCGGACAGCCCGTGCTTCTTGAGCTGGTTGATCACCACCGCGAAGTACTTCGGCGGGACGGACAGGTA
>CAYOBI010000064.1:0-3469 GCA_964402325.1 uncultured Propionibacteriaceae bacterium
CGGCGGGTCGCTCGGCAGCCGGGGCCGCCGGACGGGGTGCCGCGGGACGCGGCGCCGGCCGCGGGGCCGGCTTGGGTGCGGGGGCCGCAGACGAACCGCCCATCTTCTCCTTCAGTCGTCGGACCACGGGAGCCTCGATGGTCGACGACGCCGACCGCACGAACTCACCCATGTCGCCCAGGGTCTTCAGGACTTCCTTGCTCTCGACTCCGAGCTCCTTCGCGAGCTCGTAGACTCGGACCTTTGCCACTGCTCTCCTCTGCGGTCCGGTCAGTCGAGGCCGGACCAGCTAGTTGACCTGCTTGCTCATTGATGAGTTCTCATCGAGTGGTCATGAGCGTCTGCCCACTTTCTGGTACCACCCGGCCGGTCGACCGGGTGTCGTCACTCACACAGATCCGGGTGACACGTGTCGACCCTCCGATGCGAGGGTGGCCAACAGGGCGGCCACCTGGTCACCGTCGACGCGGGGAACCCGGAGGGCTCGTCCCACGGCGCGGCGCCGCATCGCCAGGTCACAACAGCGGGGATCGGGATGCACCCAGGCACCTCGACCCTGCGCGGTCCCGTTCGGGTCGCAGGCGACACACGCTGCCGTACGATCCCAGACGAGGCGCACCAGTCCGGACTTGGCGGACCGCCCACGACATCCGACACACGTACGTTCGGGCACATGCGGCGACAGAGGACGGACCACCGTCAGAGTTTAGCGGACATTCCCCCGAGGGACGAATCCCGGGCGCGGCGGGTCCCGCAGAGTGGCGAACGTCGAGTGCTTCCAGCCGTCCGGGCCCGCGACCCGGGCCATATCGACGGGATTCCCAGCGATATCACAGGATCATCCCAGTGCAGCACAAGCTACGGCTGCCAGGGTTGTTCTCGTCGAAGGGCGCCCCGGATTCCCCCCATGCCGCGGGCGCCCTTCGCCTCGTCCGGAGCCCGTCATCATGGCGTCGGCCGGGTGTCACCCGGCGTAGCTGAAGGTCACCGCGGGCTCGGCGTCGCCGTCGAGGGTGAGCGTGCCGTGGAGCCGGAAGGTGTTCGCCCGCGGCTGCGGGTCCGGGTCCCACGGCTGGGGGTCGGCGGTGGTGGTGATCACCGCACTCGTCGTCGTGAAGCCGGTCAGATCGAACGCGTCGAACCCCTTGGGCTGGGCCGCCACCCTGAGCGAGGCCAGCGCGGGGTCACGTACACCGTACGGGCATCCGGGGTCCATGTTGCCCGGGACACCGGCGCAGCTCCTGACCTTCGCGATGGCCCGGTCGAGGACGTACGCCTTCAACTGCTCGGTGGGGGTGGCGTCGAGCCGCACCGCGGCGGGGCTGTCCGGTCGCGCGGCGAGCACCTGGTCACGCGAGGTGACGTACGTGCCCGATCCGCCGGCCCTCACCGGGTAGCGGCCGGGATAGGCGTAGAGGTCCGCCGTGTTGCGCACCACCCCTGTGCCCGGGCTGGCCAGCGTGACCGGGGTGTCACCGACGATGACCACCGGCAGGCTGTCGCTGGACAGGGTCACCGGCACCGTCCAGGGCTGCTTGAGCTGCCAGGTGTCGAGGAAGAAGTACTCCTCGGGCCCCTTGTCGACGATGAACCGGTGACTGAACCGCTCCCCGTCCAACGACACCGTCGCGGTGACGGCGGCGGACTCGGCGTCGCGCCGGTCGACGGTCGTGTCGACCAGCACGAGCCGGCTGGTCGCCGACGACAGCACCACGTCGTCCAGCAGCACCCGCTGGGCGTTCGGCACTCCCGGGTCGACCATCGCACCCGCCGCGGCGGCCTCGCCGGCGGCCAGATGGGCGACGTACTGCCGGACCACCAGATCCGGCGACCGCCGGGCGTTCTCCACACCCACCGCGATCACGCCGGCCACCACCAGCACGACCGCGAACCCGCCGATGCCGAGGCCCACCGCGAAGCGACTCCGCATCGTCAGCGCGCCGGGGCCTCGTTGTCCGGATGGATGTCGATCCGCCAGCCGGTCAGCCGGGCGGCGAGCCGGGCGTTCTGCCCCTCGCGCCCGATCGCCAGGGACAGCTGGTAGTCGGGGACGACCACCCGTGCGGCGCGGGCCGCCGGGTCGACGACGGTGACCGAGGCGACCTTCGCCGGCGAGAGGGCGTTGCCGACGAACACGGCCGGGTCCTCCGACCAGTCGATGATGTCGATCTTCTCCTCGTTCAGCTCGTGCATCACCGCACGGACCCGCTGGCCCATCGGGCCGATGCAGGCGCCCTTGGCGGAGATGTCGGGCCGCTTGGAGTGGACGGCGATCTTGGTCCGGTGGCCGGCCTCGCGGGCCAGCGCCTTGATCTCCACCACGCCCTGCTCGATCTCGGGCACCTCGCGCTCGAAGAGCTTCTGCACCAGGGCGGGGTGCGTGCGGGACACGACGACCTGCGGACCGTGGATCTCCTTGCGGACGGCGACGACGTACACCCGCAGCCGGGTGCCGTGCCGGTATTCCTCGCCGGACACCTGCTCGGCGGGCGGCATGATCGCCTCGATGTCGCCGAGGTCGACGCGGACGACGCGGTTGTCCCGGTCCTGCTGGACGGTGCCCATCACCACGTCGCCCTCGATGGCGGAGAACGTGCCGTACTTCTTCTCGTCCTCGGCGTCGCGGATCCGCTGGAAGATCACCTGGCGGGCCGTCGCCGCCGCGATCCGGCCGAAACCGGCGGGGGTGTCGTCGTACTCACCGACGACCGTGCCCTCCTCGTCCTTCTCCGGCGCGATGACGGCGACCTTGCCGGACTTCCGGTCCAGGACGACCCTGGCACCGGGCACTGGGCTGTCGGTCTTGTGGTAGGCGGTCAGCAGCGCCTCCTCCAACGCGGAGACCAGCACCTCCAGCGGGATCTCCTTGTCGTGCTCGATCGCCCGCAGTGCAGCCATGTCGATATCCATGATCAGTCCTCCTCCTTGTCCTGGCGCTTCATCTCGACCTGGACCCGTGCCTTGCTGATGTCGGCGTACGCGCAGCGACGTTCGACCGCGACGCCCTTGCCGGGGCGCGGGTCCTCCGGCTCGATCAGCAGATCGACACCCTCCTCGTCACCGGCCACGATCCGGGCCTGGAAGGTCTCCCCCGCCGTGGTGGTGATCCGCACCAGCCGGCCGGCATTGCGCCGCCAGTGGCGCGGCAGGGTCAGCGGGCGGTTGACGCCCCGCGAGGAGACCTCGAGGGTGTAGGCCCCGGCGCCGGTCGCCTCGGACTCGTCAAGGGCGTCGGACAGGTCCCGGGACGCCTCGGCGATGTCGTCGATCAGAGGGCCGTGACCCTCGGGACCGTCACCGTCCACCGTGACGCGCAGCAGGACGCGCTTCCCGGCCGGGATGATGTCGAGTGCGTCCAGTTCGAGCCCATGACGCTCGAGCACCGGTTCGATGACCTCGATGAGTTGTCGTTCGTTCATGGTGCTCCTTGATCCGATTGTGTGGATGCGGTTGTGTGGATGCGGTTGTG
>CAYOBI010000064.1:3569-15198 GCA_964402325.1 uncultured Propionibacteriaceae bacterium
TTCATGGTGCTCCTTGATCCGATTGTGTGGATGCGGTTGTGTGGATGCGGTTGTGTGGATGCGGTTGTGAGTGCTGGTTTCCGGCGGGTCCCGGGGCCCGGATGTGCTCACCGTCCCGGTACACCCGCGCGATCGTGCAGGCAAGCATACCCGTGCGCTAGCGTTCGGCCTGTGGTGACGCGTCGAGGAATCCTGCTGGCCGCCCTCGGCGGCGTACTCGCCGCAGCCACCGGGTGCAGCCCGCGCGATCCCACCGTCACCGGCCGGCCGAGCGCGGTGCCGTCCGGGTCCGGCGCCCCCGGCGGGGTCGATGGCGCCCGCTACGCGTCGCTGGCGGCTGGACTCGCGGCAGCCGTGCGGGGCGGCGCGACCGGGACCGACCGTCTCGGCGGCTTCAGGGACCGAGCGGCCGCCGCCTTCGACGCCCACGCCGCCTTCTTCGCCGCCGGCACCGGGGGGACCGCCCCCGGTGGGAGCCTGTCCGACGCTGCCGGCTCGGCGGCGAGTACCTTCCTGGCCGCCGCGGCCCGCAGCACCACCGCCGCCCGGCTCGCCGCCGCCGGAGCGTACGCCGCCGCCGTCTCGTCGCTGGCCGGCGCCACCTCCCCGCGGACTCCGGTCGACGCCACCTCCGCCGACTCCGTCCCTTCCCTCGGCGACGCGGAGGCGATGACCGCGTTGCTGGTCCAGTTGCACGCCGCCGTGTTCGCGATCGAGGCGGCCATCGCGCACCTGTCCGGCGCGGACGCGACCTGGGCCCGGGCGCTGCTCGACGGCCACCGCGCAGCCCGCGACGGTCTCGCCGCCGAACTGGGGGGCCGCTCGTTGCGGGTCCCGGCGGCCCAGGTGGCCTACGACATCGGCCGGCCCACCGACACGGCCGGTGCGGTGGCCCTGCTGGCCCGGGTCGAGACGGCGGTGCTGCCCGACGCGTGCCGGGTCGTCCGGGCCGCGACCGACGAGACGGTCCGGCTGCTCGGTGCCTCCACCCTGGAGGATGCGGCGGTGGCGGTGGCCCGGTCCGGCGGCGGCCTGCCGGTGTGGCCCGGCTGGGCCTGAGCCGCGACCCGGCAGCCGCACGGTCGGTCAGCGCAGCTGCATCACCAGGTCGTACGACAGCCGGACCACCAGGGCGGCGACCACGACGAGCAGCACCTTGCGGATGAAGCCGTTGCCGCGGCTGAGGGCCATCCGGGCGCCGGTCACTCCCCCGGTGACGTTGGCGGCGGCCATCATCAGGCCCAGCGCCCAGTTGATGTGCGGGGCGAGGGTGATGATCGCGGCGAGGTTGGTCGCGACGTTGGCGAGCTTGGCCCGGGCACTGGCGGCCAGGAAGCCGTGCCCGAGCACACCGACGATGAGGATCATGAAGAAGGTGCCGGTGCCCGGCCCGAGGAACCCGTCGTACACCCCGACGCCGAGCCCGATGGCCGCCGATCGGATGCCCAGGCCGGCGCCGGTGTGGCGCAGGTGGGTCTCGATCCCGAACTGCGGGCGGCGCCACAGGTAGGCGCCGACGACGACCAGGGCGACCAGCACGAACGGGGTGAACCACTGCTTCGGCAGGAACGTCACCAGCCGTGCCCCGATGGCCGAGCCGATCGCCGCCCCGGCCATCAGCGGCAGGGTGTCCCGCCAGTCGACCCGGATCCTGCGCAGGTACGTCGCTGTGGCGGTGCTCGTCCCGGCGAAGGAGGAGATCTTGTTCGTGCCGGAGATCGTCGCCACCGGGGTGTCGGCGGGCAGCCCGAGCAGCAGGGCGGGCAGCTGGATCAGCCCGCCACCCCCGACGATCGCGTCGACCCAGCCGGCCACGAAGGCCACCCCGACCAGTCCGGCGACGATCCAGGGCGAGATCCCCGCGAGCGACTCGAACACGCCGGGGTCAGCCGCGGACCGCCGCGACGACCCGGTCCACCACCTCGGCGACCGGCACGTTCTCGGCACCGCCGGTGGCGCGGTCGCGCAGCTCCACCACACCGTCGGCCAGTCCGCGGCCCACCACGACAGTGGTCGGCATGCCGAGCAGCTCGGCGTCGGCGAACTTCACCCCGGGGGATGCCTTGCGGTCGTCGAGCAGGACGGTGATGCCGGCGGCGTCGAGGGCACCGGCGAGCTCGGCCGCGTAGGCGGCGATCTCGGCGCCCTTGCCGGTGGCGACGACCTGGACGTCGTACGGTGCCAGCGCGCGCGGCCAGCACAGGCCCTTGTCGTCGCAGGTGTTCTCGGCGACCGCCGCGACGGCCCGGGAGACCCCGACGCCGTAGGAGCCCATCGTGACCGTGACCTGCTTGCCGTTCCGGTCGAGCACCTTGAGGCCGAGGGCCTCGGCGTACTTGCGGCCGAGCTGGAAGATGTGGCCCATCTCGATGCCGCGGGCGAGCTGCAGCGGCCCGGAGCCGTCGGGCGACGGGTCGCCCTCGCGGATCTCGGCCACGTCGATCACCCCGTCGGAGGTGAAGTCGCGCCCGCAGACCAGGTCGAACACGTGCTGCTGGTCGACGTCCGCGCCGGTGATCCAGCGAGTGCCGGCGACCACCCGGGGGTCGGTCAGGTACTTCACGCCGGAAGTGTTCTTCTCCCCCAGCACGCCGGGCCCGATGTAGCCCTTGACCAGGCTCGGGTACTTCGCGAAGTCACCCTCGGCGAACGGCACGGCCACGCCCGGCTCGACCTGGGCCTCCAGCCGCTTCTCGTCGACCTCGCGGTCGCCGGGCAGACCGATGGCGAGCGGCTCCCTGCTGCCGTCCGGGTACTCCAGCATGAAGACGACGTTCTTGAGCGTGTCGCCGCCGTTCCACGGCCGGTCGGTGCGGGGCTGCAGGTCGTTGGCGACCCGGACCAGGGCGTCGATGGTGGTCGAGGCGGGGGTGTCCTCGACGTGCGCGGCCGGCAGACCGTCGTACGGCAGCGGGGCCGGGGAGCCGATCCGGACCGCCTCGACGTTGGCCGCGTAGCCGCCCGGGGAGCGGACGAAGGTGTCCTCCCCGTTCTCGGCGACGGCGAGGAACTCCTCGGAGGCCGACCCGCCCATCGCGCCCGACATCGCCTGGACGATGGCGTAGTCGAGGCCGAGCCGGTCGAAGATCCGGATGTAGGCGTCGCGATGCTTGTCGTACGCCGCCTGCAGGCCGTCGTCGTCGACGTCGAAGGAGTAGGAGTCCTTCATCACGAACTCGCGGCCGCGCAGTAGCCCGGCGCGGGGGCGGGCCTCGTCGCGGTACTTGGTCTGGATCTGGTACAGCACCAGCGGCAGGTCCTTGTACGAGGAGTAGAGGTCCTTCACCAACAGGGTGAACATCTCCTCGTGGGTGGGCCCGAGCAGCATGTCATTGCCCTTGCGGTCCTGGAGCCGGAAGAGGTTGGGGCCGTACTCGACCCACCGGTCGGTCTGCTCGTACGGTTCGCGCGGCAGCAGCGCCGGGAAGTGCACCTCCTGGGCGCCGATGGCGTCCATCTCCTCGCGGACGATGTCCTCGACCTTGTGCAGCACGCGCAGGCCGAGCGGCAGCCAGGTGTAGATGCCCGGGGCCGCACGACGGATGTATCCGGCGCGCACCAGCCAGCGGTGGCTGGGCACCTCGGCGTCCGCCGGGTCCTCGCGCAGGGTGCGGACGAACAGCTCGGACATCTTGGTGATCACAACGGGCTCCCAGGGTCGACAGACAGGCAGACTCTACCGGCTCTTCCTGCCGGGGAGCGAGGTCGGTCGGAATCCGGTTCCGGGCAGAGCGTGGGCTGTCGGTGGGCCCGATCGACAACTGGTCGGCGGGCCCGGTCAGCTCCACTGCGACACGGACGTCGTCGGCGAACACCGCTGGGGACCGGTCCCGGCGAGGGCACAGGGGGCCGGGACAAGCTCCCCACCGCCCGGCAAAGGCGTCCCTGTCCCGCACAGCTGAGAACGCCCTGCCACTGCGGGCTGATTCACCCGGTCGACGCCATGTCACCTCGATCGGCCGTGCCGGATCCCTCTGCCGTCGGGCGGGCTCAGCCCACCGCGATGCCCTCGGCGCCCCGGGAGCGCACCGCGGCAAGGGTGCGGTCCCGGGCCCGTTCGAGAGTGGTCCGTTCCACCCCGGCGGGCACCGGGGCGGTGCCGGCCAGGGCGGCGGTCACGTGCACCAGCCGGATCGGTCGCCCGGCCGCGTAGCGGGTGACGTACGTCGGAATGGCCGTCGGGTCGGTGGCCTCGAACCTTCCGGGCGAGACCTCGGCGAAGGTGAACCGTGCGGTGATGCCCTCGTAGGTGGTGGGCTGGTCCGGCAGCTGTTGGGCGATCTGGTTGCCGAGCCCGTAGACGACCCAGGTGCCGTCCACCTTCTCCCACGGCTGGACGGTGTGGACATGGTGGCCGTACACCAGGTCGATCACGCCGGAGTCGGCCAGCGCCTTGGCGTTGCTGATCTGGGTGGGGGTGGGGGCGGTGGTGTATTCGGTGCCGTCGTGCAGGGCGGCCAGGACGATGTCCGCGCCGGCGGCGCGCGCGGTCCGGGCCTTCGCGATCATCGCCGAGGTGTCGATGAGGTCCACCGCCCACGCGTGGTCGGCGGGCGGGCGGAGGCCGTTCAGCCCGTACGCCGCCTCGATCACCGCGACCCGGACGCCGGAGGCGGTCGTGCGGATCGTGGGGGTGCGTGAGTCCTCCTCGGTGGCGTACGCCCCGGTGGTGACGACCCCGGCGTCGTGGAACGCGGCGACCGTACGGGTGATCCCGGCCGTGCCCGCGTCCAGGGAATGGTTGCTGCCGAGGGTGCACAGGTCGTAGCCGGCCGCCGCGGCACCTGCCGCGACCTGGGGCGGTGCGGCGAAGGTCGGGTAGTTGCGATAGGGCCCGCCCGCCGGCCCGACCGGCACCTCCTCGTGGCACACCGCGAGGTCGGCAGCGCTGATCACCGGGGCCATCGAGCCGAACATCGGGCCGAAGTCGTATGTGTCGGCACCGGTCCTCCCCTCGGCGCGGGCGTCGGCCTGGGCCGAGTACCAGGTGGTGTTGTGCCACAGCAGGTCGCCGGCGAGCACGACGGTCACGGTGCGGGGCGCGGCCGGTGTGGGCGTGACGCTCGCGGTGCCCTGCGCCGGGGCCGGCGCGGCGTCGGGGCGAGTTGGCGCGCAGCCCACCAGCAGTGACCCGACCAGCAGGATCCCGACAACGATGACGCGCGTCGGTCGACGACGACTGTGCATGGTGCCCCCTCCGGCGCGGTCTCCCACGAGACTCCGGCCGCCCCATCGTCGCACGTCCGGCAGAGACCCGCCCGCAGCAGGAACCCCCCACCCACCGGCCCGGTGCAGGCACTCGGCGCGGTCGCTCAGTACAGGACGGTGGCGAACTCCCCGACCTTCTGCATCCCGGCCCGGCGGTAGGTCGCCAGGGCGGGAGCGTTGAAGTCGTTGACGTACAGGGTGACGATCGGCCAGTGCCGACGGGCCTGGCGGATCACCGCGGCCATCGCCGGCGCCGCGATCCCCCGGCCCCGCTGGTCCGGGGCGACCCACACCCCCTGCACCTGGCAGACGCTCGAGGTCGCCGAGCCGATGTCGGCCTTGAAGATCACCCGACCGCCCTCGACGATCGCGTACGAACGGCTCTGCTGGATCAGCGACCGGATGTAGATCCGGTACGACACGTCGGACCCACCGACGGCCGGCGACTGGCCGACCTCCTCGGTGTACATCGCCACCGCCGCGTCGGCGTAGGGCTGCCACAGGTCGAGGGTCGCCGGCCGGACCCTGGGGTCGGGGGCGATCGGCGGTTCGTCGTCGATCAGCATCACCGGCTGGTGGGCCCGGATGTCACGCGGGTCGGCCCACTCGGCGCCCCACTGGCGGACGAGCTCGTGGTAGAGCGTCATCGCGGCGTCGGCCGGGCCGATGATCGACGAAGCGATCCGGCGGAAGCCGGCGAACGCGGCGAAGGCCGCGCACGCCCGGGCGTCGGCATTCACCGGCACCATGTTGGACCCGGCGTGCAGCATCGCCCGCAGCCGGCCGCCCTCCTCGAAGCCCCAGACCGGGCAGCCGAGGGTGACCCGGTCCAGCCCACCGGCGCGGACCCGGGAACCGACGTAGACGTTGTCCACCGGGTCGCGGCGCAGCAGCCCCAGGGCGTCGGGCAGGTCGTCGGTGCCGAGCGTCCGGACGCCGAAGGTGGTCGAGGGTCGTACGGGTGCGGACATGGTGCCTCCGACTCGGTCAGCCGACGCTGACGACCGGGGAGCCCTCGAGCGCCTCGTCGTCCGAGTCGGCTCGGACGGACTCGGCGAGCCGGTTGGCCTCCTCGATCAGGGTCTCGACGATCTGGTCCTCGGGCACCGTCTTGACGACCTCGCCGTGGACGAAGATCTGGCCCTTGCCGTTGCCGGAGGCGACGCCGAGGTCGGCCTCGCGGGCCTCGCCGGGGCCGTTCACGACACAGCCCATCACCGCCACGCGCAGCGGCACGGTCATCCCCTCCAGGCCCTTGGTCACCTGGTCGGCCAGCGAGTACACGTCGACCTGGGCGCGGCCGCAGGACGGGCAGGAGACGATCTCCAGGTGCCGCGGCCGCATGCCGAGGGACTCGAGGATCTTGACGCCGACCTTGACCTCCTCGACCGGCGGGGCGGAGAGGGACACCCGGATGGTGTCACCGATGCCCTGGGCGAGCAGCGCGCCGAAGGCGACCGCGGACTTGATGGTGCCCTGGAAGGAGGGTCCCGCCTCGGTCACGCCGAGGTGCAGCGGGTAGTCGCAGGCCTCGGCCAGCAGCTGGTAGGCCTTGATCATCACGACCGGGTCGTGGTGCTTGACCGAGATCGCGAAGTCACGGAAGC
The DNA here is from genome assembly GCA_964402325.1 of uncultured Propionibacteriaceae bacterium. Lineage (GTDB taxonomy): Bacteria > Actinomycetota > Actinomycetes > Propionibacteriales > Propionibacteriaceae > Raineyella. The sequence goes on from CAYOBI010000064.1 coordinate 10,385, forward strand.
CGACGTCCTCGAACAGTCGGGCCTCCTGCATCGCCGACGCGACCAGGGCCTCGGGGGTCGCGGAGCCGTACTTCTCCATGATCCGCTTGTCGAGGGAGCCGGCGTTGACGCCGATCCGCAGCGGCACCCGGGCGTCGCTGGCGGCCTTGGCGATCTCGGCGATCTTGTTGTCGAACTGCTTGATGTTGCCAGGGTTCACCCGGACGGCGGCGCAGCCGGCCTCGATCGCCTGGAACACGTAGCGCGGCTGGAAGTGGATGTCGGCGACGACCGGGATCTTCGACTTCTTGGCGATGATGTGCAGCACGTCGGCGTCGTCCTGGCTCGGCACGGCGACACGCACGATGTCGCAGCCGGCGGCGGTGAGTTCGGCGATCTGCTGGAGCGTCCCGTTGATGTCGGTGGTCTTCGTGGTGGTCATGGACTGCACGGAGACGGGAGCATCACCCCCGACCTCCACCGAGCCCACCCGCAGCTTGCGCGTGACGTGGCGCGGGGCGAGCTGGATCGGGGCGGGTACGGGCATTCCGAGACTTGTTGCCATGCGACAAGAGTAGGACACGCATCTGGGGTCGACCCACTTCGAACGAGGCGGCTCTCAGATGCACCGGCGTACTGACCCGGTGGCCGAGCCCGGTGCTGCGGCCCCCGGGCGGGCGTCGGCGGACCGGCCCCGCCGGGGGGGGGAAGCGGCCGGAGCTCAGAACAACCGGATCGGGCTGATCAGGTCGGCGATGACCAGCACGGCGCCGGCGATCACCACGAAGCCGGTGACGACCCAGGACAGCGGCAGCAGCTTCGTCGTGTCGAAGGGCGGCGGGGTGGCGCGGCGGCGGAGCCGGGCGGCGAGCCGGCGCAGGCCGTCCCAGGTCGCCCCGGCGAGGTGGCCACCGTCCAGCGGCGGCAGCGGGACGAGGTTGAACAGCGCGACGAACAGGTTGACCGAGCCGAGCAACTGGGCCATCACGACCACCTTGTTGCCCGAGGTGAGCCGGTCGGTGGTGACCACCTCGCCGGCCACCCGGGAGGCACCGACGACGCTGACCGGTCCGTTGACGTCGCGGGGCTGCCCGGTGACGAGCCCGACGGCGGTGTGCCAGACCTTCACCGGGAAGCCGGCCAGGGCGTAGAGCGACTGCACGGTCATCGTCCCCATGTCCTTGAGCACGACGACGGGCCCGCCGCGGACGACCGCGACGGCCGGTGAGACCCCGAGGAAGCCGGCCTCGACGTTGCGGCCCGGATCGATCCTGCTCGGCACCCCGGTGGTCACCGTCGGGGTGGTCGGCAGGGTGACGGTCCGCCCGTCGCGTTCCACCACCACGGTGGCCGGGGCGGACCGGTTGTCCCGGATCATCGTCGAGAACTGGTCCCAGTCGGTGGGCCGGCGGCCGTTGAAGCTGACGATGACGTCGCCCGCCTGCACCCCCATGGTGTGCGCCGGCGTGGCGGGGTCACCCGGCTCGCAGGTGGTGGTGGCCCGACCGGCCGGGATGACGCACTCCGACACCGACTCGACGGTCAGCGTGGGTCGGGCGACCCCGACGCCGGCGGTGACGCCGAGGAAGAGCAGGAAGGCCAGCAGGATGTTCATCGCGGGCCCGCCGAACATGATGATCAGGCGTTGCCAGACCGGCTTCTGGTAGAGCAGGGTCCCGTCGTCCTCGGGAGTGATCTCCTCCCACTCGTACGCCCGGGCGTCCTCGGCGATCTGCTGGAAGAAGTTCGTCCCGCTCGCCCGGACCCTGGTGTCACCGGGGGCGGGCGGATACATCCCGACGAGGCGTACGTAACCGCCGAGCGGCAGCGCCTTGAAGCCGTAGTCGGTGGAGCCGATCCGGCGCTTCCACAGGGTCTTGCCGAAGCCGACGAAGTACTCGGTGACCTTGACCCGGAAGATCTTCGCCGGGATCAGGTGCCCGACCTCGTGCAGGGCCACCGAAAGCATGATGAGGGCGAAGAAGACCACCGCCCCCAGCACGTACCACAACGTCTGCATCCGAGTCCTGTCCTCCGTCGTCCTGCGGTGCCGCTCGGCCCTCAGCCGCGCGTACGCGCCTCGGCGGCCCGTCGGGCCCAGGCGTCCGCGGCCAACACCGTCTGCACCGTGATCGCCTCGTCGGGCACGAACCGCGACCCGGCACCGCTCGCCGGGGCGTCGCTCTCGTGCTCGGCCAGCACGTCGGCGATGGTGTCCACGATGTCGAGGAAGCCGATCCGTCCGTCGCAGAACGCATCGACGCACACCTCGTTGGCCGCGTTGAACACCGCCGGCGCTGTCCCCCCCAGTGTGCCCGCCCGGCGCGCCAGTTCAACCGCCGGGAACGCCTCGGTGTCCAGTGGCTCGAAGGTCCAGGAGGCCGCCGTGGTCCAGTCGACCGGCGCGGCCGCGCCGGGGACGCGGTCCGGCCAGGTGAGTCCCAGGGCGATGGGCAGCTTCATGTCGGGCGGGGAGCACTGGGCGATCAGAGCGCCGTCGACGTACTGCACCGCGGAATGGACGGTCGACTGCGGGTGCACCACGACCTGGATCCGGTCCAGCGGCACGTCGTAGAGCAGCCCGGCCTCAATCAGCTCGAGCCCCTTGTTGACCAGGGTCGCCGAGTTGATCGTGATCACCCGGCCCATCTGCCAGGTGGGGTGGGCCATCGCCTGCGCCGGGGTGACGTCGGTGAGCTGCGCCCGCGTACGCCCCCGGAAGGGCCCGCCCGACGCGGTGAGGACCAGCTTGTCGACCTCCTCGGCCCGGCCGGCCCGGAGGCACTGGGCGAAGGCCGAGTGTTCGGAGTCGACCGCCACCAGCTGGCCCGGGGCGGCCGCCTCGGTGACCAGCCGGCCGCCGATCACCAGCGACTCCTTGTTGGCCAGGGCCAGGGTCCGACCGGCCCGCAGGGCCGCGAGGGTCGGCAGCAGGCCGACCGACCCGGTGATCCCGTTCAGCACGACGTCGGCAGGCTCGGCCGCCAGCTCGGTGGCCGCCTCGGGGCCGGCGATGATCCGCGGCAATCGGACGTCGCCGCGGTTCCAGCCGCGCTTCTGCGCCGCGGCATAGAGCGCAAGCTGGAGGTCCTGGACCGCGGTGGGCCGGGCCAGCGCGACCGTACGGGGCGCGAACTCGAGGACCTGCTCGGCGAGCAGGGCCACGTTGCCACCCCCCGCGGCCAGCCCCACCACCCGGAATTGGTCCCGGCGGGAGGCGATGACCTCCAGCGCCTGGGTGCCGATGGAACCGGTGCTGCCCAGAATGATCACGTCACGCACCCGCCCAGTCTCGCACGCCGCGCCGACGGGTACCGCCGGCGCCGGACAACAGCCGGACGACCGCCGGACCCCGACATACGCCTGGCGGCACCCCGGCAGGTCCCCGGGAACACCCGGGTCGCGTTCGCCGGCCTGTCCCTGCTCTTCGACGGCTTCGACCTGACCGTGTACGGCACGGTCCTGCCCGGCCTGGCCAAGGGTGGCAGCAACGCCCTCGGCTGGTGGAGCACCGGCCTCAACGGGGGCCACCCGATCGCGCCGGCCGTCGCCGGCCAGCTCGGCTCGTACGCCCTGATCGGGGTGATGATCGGTTCGCTGTTCGCCGGAGCCATCGGCGACCGGATCGGCCGCAGGAAGCTGATCGTCGCCGGCATCGCCTGGTTCTCGATCGGCATGTTCGTCACCGCGTTCGCCCAGTCGATCGCCTTCTTCGGCGTCGTCCGGCTGCTCACCGGCCTCGGCCTGGGGACGCTGCTGGCCACCGCCGGCGCGACGATGGCCGAGTTCGCCCCGGCCGGCAGGCGCAACTTCTACAACGCGGTCGTCTACTCCGGCATCCCCGCCGGCGGTGTGCTCGCCGCCCTGCTCGGCCTCGGCCTGCTCGGCCGGATCGGCTGGCGCGGGCTGTTCATGATCGGCGCCACCCCGATCCTCTTCCTGCTGCCGATGGCCCTGGCCAAGCTGCCCGAGTCACCGCGCTGGCTGGTGTCGCGCGGACGCCTCGACGAGGCCGCCGCGATCTCCCGCCGCACCGGCGTCCCGCTGTCCGAGCACCAGCAGTTCGGTGGCGTTCCGGTCGCCGAGGACCTGCACCTGGAACAGAAGTCCGGCTTCGCCGGCATCTTCTCGGGCACGTACCTGGCCGGCACGCTGTTCCTCGGCTTCATGAGCTTCTCCGGGCTGCTGCTGACGTACGGCCTGAACACCTGGCTGCCGGTCATCATGGGCGGCCACCTGCAGGGTGCCGGCATGGGCGCCGACGCCGCCAAGCAGTACGGCCTGGTGTTCCTGCTGCTGCTCAACGGCGGTGCCGTGGTGGGCGGCCTGATCGCCTCCCGCGTCGCCGACAAGGCCGGCCCGCAGCGCGTCATCATCACCACCTTCATCCTGGCCGCGACGACCCTGACCCTGATGACCTTCGGCTTCCCGATCGGCCTGCTGCTGGCCTTCATCGGCGTCGCCGGTGTCGGCGTGCTGGGCACCCAGGTGCTCATCTACGGCTTCACCTCGAACTACTACGCCACCAACGTCCGGGCCGCCGGCGTCGCCTGGTGCTCCGGCTTCGGCCGGCTGGGCGGCATCTTCGGTCCGCTGATCGGCGGCTGGCTGGCCACCGCCGGTGTCGCGGGGGACACCGCCTTCTACGTCTTCGCCGGCGTCGCCCTCTTCGGCGGCCTGATGACCGTCCTGGTGCCCCGGCCCCGCAAGGGTCTGTCCGACGACGAGCAGCGGGCCCGCGAGGAGCAGGCGGAGCAGGCCACCGCCTGATCGCCGGTGCCCGATCACGCACGGGCCGCCGGGCCGGTTTCCTCCAGGGATGCCGGCCCGGCGGT
>CAYOBI010000065.1:0-15054 GCA_964402325.1 uncultured Propionibacteriaceae bacterium
CTGGCACTGGCAGGAGCAGAACCCTTACGGCTACCCGGGGGCGCCGCAGGACTGAGCCCCGGCCGCCGACCGCTCAGCCGGCGAACGGTGTGACCGGCACCCCGGGCACGTCGACGTCGAGGGCGAAGATCGCGCCGGCCTCGGGCTCGGGGTCGGCGAGGTTCTCCCGCGAGGTGGTGACGTAGAGGGTGCGCAGGTCCGGCCCGCCCAGCGTGCAGGCGGTGACCAGCTGCACCGGCAGCTCGACCACGGTGAGCAGCTCGCCCTCGGGGGAGACCTGGTGCACCTCGCCGGAGCGGTTCATCGCGATCCAGACGTTGCCGGCGGCGTCCACGCACAGGCCGTCGGGGCTGGCCGGGGAACCGGCCCGTTCGCCGCGGGTGAGGATCGGCGCCTCGTGGAACGGCCGGCGGCCGTCCAGCTCGTCGTCGACCACCTCGAAGACGTCGGTGCGCTTCAGGCCGGTGTCGTTGTAGTAGGCCCGCGAGTGGTCGGCGGTGAAGGCGATGCCGTTGGAGGTGGACACCTCGGCGGCGACGATCTCGGCGGCCCCGTCGGGGGCGATCCGGTAGAGCGCCGAGGCCTCCGGCGTCCGGTCGTACGCCATCCCGCCGGCGTAGAGCCGGCCCCACGGGTCGGTGCCGCCCTCGTTCATCCGCAGGTTCGGGTCGTCCCAGAGCGCCACCACCCGCTCCGGCGGCTGGTCGACCTCGTCGGCGAGCCCGTAGCCGCGCTCCAGCCCGACCACGTAGCCGCCCTCCGAGCGCGGCCGGCAGAACGCGGCGATCGGCTGCCACTCGGGGCCGAGCGCCGTGCCCACCGCGGCGTCGACCCAGGGGCCGGTGCCGACGTGCAGCCGGTCGACGGTGCCGTCGGCGCGCAGCGTCATCAGGTCCCCGGCGAGCAGGTCGACCCAGCGCAGGCCGCCCCACGCGGTGGACCAGACGGGACCCTCGGCGTGGTAGCAGAGCGGCTCGGTGATCCGGGTGGCGGTGCGGCGTACGGCTGTCATGGACTCAGGCTACGTCGCCGGACCCGCCGCCAGTCCGGACGAGCAGATCAGGCCGGGCGCCCTGCGGGCCGGACGATGCTGGCCATCACGTGGATGAAGGGGGCCAGGCAGGCCTGGACCCGCTCGACGTCACCCAGTTCAGGGTGCAGCAGCAGGGCCTGCAGCACGGTGCCCTCGTACATGTCGTCGAGGATCTGCAGCACGGAGTCCTCCGGGACGGTGAACTCCCAGCCGCTCATCTGCCCGATGGTCAGTGCGCCGCGCAGCAGCGCCGCCCGGGTCTCGCGCTGGTGGGTGAGGAAGGCCTCGCGGATCTCCGGCTCGCGCGCCGCGTAGAGGCGCAGCTCGGCCGACGCCATCACCCAGTCCCGGTCCAGCCGGCGCATCGACACGAAGCGGCGCACCGCGTCCTCGACCAGCGCGTCCAGCTGTTCCGGTGTGGTCACGGTGTGGGCGGCCAGGTCGGACTCCGCCACTCCCGCGACCAGTGCCGTCTGCCGGTCCCGGTCCTGGGCCAGCAGCGCGAGCACCAGGTCGTTCTTCGAGGCGTAGTTGGAGTAGAAGGCGCCGCGGGTGAAGCCGGCGCGGTCACAGATCTCCTCCACGCTCGCCGCCAGGACCCCGCGCTCGGCGAACACGCCGACGGCCCCGTCGAGCAGCCGCTGCCGGGTCTCGGCGCGCCGGGGCGAGATGGGGATGTCGGACATGCTGCTCCTCCATTGGGGGTGTCGCGAGCAGGTTACTCCTGCCGGACCCGCCCGCCCCGGACGTTCACCGGCCCGGTCCGGCGGGGGTTCCGGGGGTTGTCCTCAGGGTTGTCAGCGGGGCCCTCCCCAGGGCTGTCCCGGGCCGTGCCCAGGGGTGGTGCCGGAGCTCAGATCCAGCGGGTCCGGAGCACCCGCAGGGGATGGATACACTGTTGTCTTGATTGCGTCGGCTGCAGATTCCTCCGGCGCGACGAGCAGGTGGGGAGTCGCGATGTCGTCGGTGCTGTATTCCATCGGCCGGTGGTGCTTCCGCCACGGCGGCCGCGTCCTGATCGGCTGGCTGCTCGTGCTGGCCGTCACCGGCGGCGCGGCCCTGCTGATGATGGACACGTTCGACGACTCGTTCACGCTGCCCGGCACCCAGTCCCAGCAGGCCCTCGACCAACTGGGGATGACCTTCCCGGAGATGTCCGGCGCCTCGGCCACCATGGTCGTCGTCACCGGGGCGGACCGTTCCCTCGACGACCCCGACGTACGGACCGCGATCGAGGCGACGACGGACGAGATCGGCAAGCTCGACTTCGTCCGGACGACCCAGTCGCCGTACTCCGACATGGTCACCGGGATGATCAGCACCGACCGGAAGGCCGGGCTGTCCTCGATCATGCTGACCGTCCACATGACCGACTTCACCACCGAGCAGAAGGACACCCTGCTGGCCGCGGCCGACCGGTTGCAGACCCGGCTGCCGGCCGGCTCCACGGTGCGACTCGGCGGTGAGGCGTTCAACGCCACCATCCCGACGCTCGGCGTCGTCGAACTGCTCGGCATGGGCGTCGCCCTGGTCGTGCTGGTGCTGACGATGGGGTCGCTGATCGCCGCCGGCATGCCACTGGTCGTCGCGCTGATCAGCGTCGGCGTGTCGATGACCCTGATCCTGGCCGCCACCGGCCTGACCACGATGAACTCCACCACCCCGATGCTGGCGCTGATGCTGGGGCTCGCGGTCGGCATCGACTACGCCCTGTTCATCCTGTCCCGGCACCGCGAACAGCTCGGCCAGGGCCTGGACGCCGAGGAGTCCGCCGCCCGCGCCGTCGCGACCAGCGGGTCGGCGGTCGTCTTCGCCGGCCTGACCGTCTTCATCGCGCTGATCGGCCTGGGCGTGGCCGGCATCCCGTTCCTCACCACGATGGGCATCGCCGCCGCGATGGCGATCGCCATCACCGTCGGGATCGCCCTCACCCTGGTGCCCGCCCTCGCCGGCCTCGCCGGGGAGCGGATGCGGCCCAGGCCGCGCCGGCTGAGCCGGCACGAACAGCGCCGCCGGGCGGCCGGCGGCAGCTTCACCGACGACCCGTACGACATCGCCCGGCTCCGGATGCAGGCCGTCGCCGAGGGCCGTGGGGGTGGCCCGTCCGGGTGGTGGGTGCGGACCGTCACCCGTCGCCCCGTGCTCACCGTCGTCGCGGTGGTGCTGCTGCTCTGCGCCCTGGCGGTGCCGGTGCGCGACATGCAGCTCGCCCTGCCCAACGCCGGCCAGGCCCGGGCCGGCACCCCGGCCCGCGAGGCGTACGACCTGATCGCGGAGCACTTCGGGCCGGGCTACAACGGCCCGCTGGTGGTCACCGCGCAGATCGTCGGCTCGACCGACCCGCTCGGCGTGATGGCCGGCCTGAAGAAGGACATCGAGGCGATGCCCGGCGTCGCGATCGTGCCGATCGCCACCCCGAACCGCACCGCCGACACCGGCATCGTGCAGATCTTCCCGACCACCGCCCCCGACGACCCCGCCACCGAACAGCTGGTGCAGCGGATCCGCGCCGCCGCGCCGGACTGGAAGGATCGCTACGGCACCGATACCGCGGTGACCGGCTACACCGCCGTCGCGATCGACGTGTCCCAGCGCCTCGGCGCGGCCCTGCTGCCGTTCGGCATCTTCGTGGTCGGGCTGTCCATGGTGCTGCTCACCATGGTCTTCCGCTCGCTGGTGGTGCCGATCAAGGCCACCATCGGCTACCTGCTGTCGGTCCTCGCCTGCTTCGGCCTCACCACGCTGGTCTTCACCGACGGCGTCGGCGCCCGGCTGATCAACGTCGAGGTGCCCGGGCCGCTGATCTCGTTCCTGCCGATCATCACCATGGGCATCCTCTTCGGCCTGTCGATGGACTACGAGGTGTTCCTCGTCTCCCGGATGCGGGAGGAGCACGTGCACGGCCGGTCGGCGCGGGCCGCGGTGCACACCGGCTTCGTCGGGTCGGCGATGGTGGTCGTCGCCGCCGCGGTGATCATGGTCTCGGTCTTCGCCTTCTTCGTCCCCGAGTCGGACCGCGGCTCGCTGCAGCCGATCGCCTTCGCGCTGACCGTCGGCGTGGCGATCGACGCGTTCCTGGTCCGGATGACGCTCGTCCCGGCGGTGATGGCGCTGCTCGGCGACCGGGCCTGGTGGCTGCCGCATTGGTTGGACGTCCGGCTGCCGATGCTCGACGTCGAGGGCTCGGACCTGGCCCGCGAGCTGGCGCTGCGGCACTGGCCCGCTCCGGGCGAACCGACAGTGCTCACCGCCGAGGGCCTGGTCGCCGGTGACGCCGACCGCAAGCTGAACCACCCCGTCGACCTGCGCCTGCAGCCCGGGGAGCGGCTGCTGGTGACCGGCGAACCGGCCGACCGTACGGCCCTGCTGCTGGCGCTGGCCGGCCGGCTTCCGGTGGCCGAGGGTCGTGCCCGGGTCGGCGGCCGGCTGCTGGAGCAGGCCGGCCGGGTCCGTCGCCGGGTGGCGTACGTCGACCTGTGGCGCAGCCCCGACCCGGTGGTCGACCTCGCCCGGCTGGTCGACCGGCCGACCGACGCCCGGCAGGTGATCGTCATCGACGACGCCGACATGGCCGCCGACGCCCGCACCCGCGCACTGCTGGCCTCCCTGGTGCGGCACAGCCCCGCCACCGTGGTGATCGGCGCCCTGGACGAGCGCGGCCTGGAGCCGCTGTTGCCGTACGGCACCCCGCGGGTGATGGCCCGGCCGTACGTGCCCGCGGCCACCGGGCCGGCCGCGCCCGAGCAGGCGGCCCCGACCGCACCACCGCCGGGGACGCCGGTCCCGGCGCCGGACCTGGACGGCGACACCGTCGACGGTGTCGCCCGGGACGGCTTCCGCGCCACCCCGCTGGACGGGGCCGCTCACCCCGGATCCCCCGACGCCGTCCTCCAGGCAGGAGACCACCGATGACCACGAACTCCGCCGGCCCGACCCGCTCCGGGGCCGTCCGACGCTGGGCGGTCGTGCTCGGTCTGGTGCTGGTACCGCTGCTCATCGTCGGGTCGCTCGGCTGGGTGACCGCGCGGGCCGAGCCGCTCCGCCCGACCGTACGGGCCGCGATCGTCAACAAGGACGTGCCGGTGACCATCGCCGGCCAGATGGCGCCGATGGGCCGCCAGCTGTCCGCCGCCCTGGTCGAGGGCCCGTCGCAGGGCACCGGCTACACCTGGGTGCTCAGCGACGAGAGCGACGCCGCCGCCGGTCTCGCCTCCGGCCGGTACGTCGCCCGGGTGGTCATCCCGGAGGACTTCTCCGCGGCCGCCACCTCGTACGGCGGGGCGGCGAAGGACGCCCGCCAGGCCCGGATCGACGTGACCACCTCCTCGATCACCGGGGTCGCGGACGCCGACATCGCCCGGCAGCTGGCCGACGCCGCCGCCCGGAGCCTGAACACCACGCTGACGAAGGGCTACCTGGACCAGGTGTACCTGGGCTTCAACAAGTCCGCCGACGGCATGCGCCAGCTCGCCTCCGGCACCTCCGACCTGGCCGACGGGGCCGCTCAGCTGTCCGGCGGCGCCGCCTCGGCGCACACCGGGTCGGTCCAGCTCGCCGACGGCCTGGACCAGCTGAAGACCGGCACCGCCCAGCTGCCGGCCCGGACCGCCCAGCTGGCGGCCGGCTCCCGGCAGGTCTCCGACGGCATGGCGCAGCTCTCCACCGGGCTCACCCAGCTGTCCGACGGGGCCAACCAGCTCTCCGGCGGCGCCACCACGTACGCCGCGGGGGTGAAGCAGTACACCGACGGGGTCGGCTCGGCCGCCGACGGGGCGGCCCAGATCAGCGCCGGGATCAACCAGCTCAGCAGCGAGCTCGACTCCGCCCTGCCCAGCCCCGAACAGCTGGCCCGGATCCAGCAGACGATCGACCAGCTGCGCCCGGTGCTGGAGCAGGTCACCGCCGCCCTCAAGGACATGCAGGGCACCGCCGACCGGCTCAGCGCCGGCACCGGGGCCGTGGTGAAGGGCCTCGACAGCACCGTCACCGACCTCAAGGCGCTCTCGTCGGGCTCGGTGACCTGCCCGGCCGACATCGCCGCCCGGGGTCAGGCGGCCTGTGACGGCTGGAAGGCCGGCGTCAAGGAGGGCGCCGACCGTGCCCTCGCGCTGCTCACCACCAAGGACCCGAAGACCGGCTACAGCGTCGTCACCGCGGCGCAGGCCGCCGACAGCGCCGCGACCGGCTTCCAGGAGCTGGTCCGGGCCAACGGCGGCACCCTGCCCGGCCTTGATGCGGCGCAGATCGACGCGATCATGGCCGCCCTGACCGACCTGCCCGGCCAGGTCTCCCAGCTGCAGTCGGGCGTGCACCAGCTCAACGACGGCGCCGCCCAGCTGTCCAGCGGCCTGGCCCAGCTGAAGGCCAACGGCCCGGCGCTCGCCGACGGGGCGAACCAACTGGCCTCCGGCAGCGGGCAGCTCGCCTCCGGTGCCGCCGCGTCCGCCTCCGGTGCCTCCCGGCTCGCCTCCGGCGCCGCTCAGCTGGCCGACGGCACCCAACAGCTGGCCGCCGGCATGGTCACCCTCGCCTCCGGCATCGGCCGGACCGCCGACGGGGGCCGCCAGCTCGCCGACGGGCTGGGACAACTCGCCGACGGCGCCGCCAAGCTCGCCGACGGTGCCGACCAGCTGGCCCGCGGCGTGGCCGACAACGTCGGCGCCATCCCCACCTACACCGACGCCGAGCGCCAGAACCTCGCCACCGTCGTGGCCGCCCCGGTCGCCACCGACGGCAGCGTCTCGGCCACCCCGGTGCTGGCCGCCGGCGCCCTGATCGCCGTCGTCGCGCTGTGGCTGGGCACCCTGGCGACGTACGTGCTGCGCCGGCCGGTTCCGTCCCGGCTGCTCGGCTCGACCCGGTCCACCCCGTGGCTGCTGGCCCGGACCGTCGGCCCCGGTGTCGGCATCGCCGTCGTCCAGGCGGTCGGGATCGCGCTGGCCGTCCAGGCGGTGATGGGGCTGCCCTTCGGCCGGGCGGCGGCGGTGCTCGGCCTGTTGGTGCTGGGCGGGGTGATGTTCGCCCTGGTCCAGCACGCCCTGGTCGCCTGGGGCGGCAACGTCGGCCGGGCGATCAGCCTGCTGATGGCCGTGCTCACCGTCGCCTCCGGCATCACCTCGGCGGTGCCCGGCCTGTTCGACACCGTACGACCCCTGGTGGCGCTCAGCCCGGTGCTGGACGCGGTGCGCGCCGCGGCCACCGGCGGGTCGGTCGGCGGGCCGCTGTTCGGGATCCTCGCCTGGGCGCTGCTCGGCCTGGTCGCCGGCGGCCTGGCGGTGATGCGGGAACGCCGCGTCGGCGTGGCGCAGTTCGTCCGGTCGTACGCGTGAGCCGGGCCGCGCCGGCACGGCGCCGTAGCATGGCGCCGTGACGGAACCCCGCGAACCCCTGTCGCCCCGGCGGCTGCCGCCCCGGGAGCGCAAGGCGCACCAGCTGTCCTCGCGCTGGTCGCTGCTGCTCTCGCTGGTGTTCATGACGCTGGTGGAGGTGATGCTCGCGGTGACGTTGCGTCGCTGGGAGTTCGCCGCGTCCGCGGTGGCCTTCGCGGCCGCCGCCGGGGCGGGGTGGCTGGCGCTGCCGATCGCCCCCGACGCCCCGAACGGCGGGCGCGAGGCGCCCGGCCGGACCGACCTGCGGTGGGGGATCGCCGTGGTGGCGCTGGTGGTCGCCGGGTTCGTGCTCGGGGCGCTGGGCACCCGGTAGACCGCCGTCCGGCGGCGTCCGGGAGCCGGTCCGGGGCGGTCCGCCGGTCGTTGGGGAGGGCGTGACACACTGCGAGGGTGAGTGTGCGGTGGTTGGAGTTCGACTCGCTGGTCAATGCCCGTGACGTGGGCGGCATCCCGACGGTCGACGGAGGCCGGATCCGGCCGCGTCGGCTGATCCGCTCCGACAACCTGCAGGCACTCACCGCGGCCGACATCGCCCGGCTGCGCGACCTCGGCGTCACCGACGTGATCGACCTGCGCTCGGCGTTCGAGGTGCACTCCGAGGGCCCGGGGCCGCTGGAGGCCGAAGAGGGCTTCACCATCCACCGGCACTCCTTCTTCCGGGAGCGGGCCGCTGACGGCACGCCGGTCGCCCCGACACCCACCGAACTGCCCGGCGACGCCCTGCCGTGGACCGGTGAGCGGCCGCACACCGTCCAGGTGGCCGACGGGTTCGCCTCCTCCTACCTGTCGTTCCTCGCCGACCGGCCGGAATCGGTGCTCGGCGCGCTGCGCGACGTGGCGTACGCCGACGGGGCCGCCCTGGTGCACTGCGCCGCGGGCAAGGACCGGACCGGCACGACCGTGGCGCTGGCCCTGATGATCGCCGGCGCCCGGGCCGAGGCGGTGGTCGAGGACTACGCCGCGAGCACCGAGCGGATGGAACTGATCGTCGCCCGGCTGCTCGACACCGACACGTACGGCGAGAGCCTGGCCGGGCGGCCGGTCGCGTCGCACGACACCCGTCCCGAGTCGATGCTGGCCTTCCTGGACCACGCGCAGAACACGTACGGGGGCGTCGAGCCGATGCTCGGCCGGATCGGCTGGACCCCGGCCGACACCGCGCAGCTGCGGCGCAAGCTGCTCGGCTGAGCCGTCGCGTCCACGGGACTAGGCCGTCCGCGCCGCGACGACCTCGTCGAACACCGCGGTGGTCATCCGCACCTCGACCGGCACCCGGTCACCCACCTGCGGGGGCGTCGACCCCTTCGGCAGGAACACCATCGAGGACTGCATGTGCGGCGGCTCGAGGAACAGCCGCTTCTTCCCGTCCAGGGTGTAGGGCGACAGGGCCCGGCCGGCGGCCTCCATCGCGCCGGTCGCCACCGAGATCGCCCTCGACCGCATCGTCGAGCCCGAGGTCGGGGCCGCCATCCCGACACCGTTCGCCGTACCGCCCGCGACGACCACCACCCAGCCGTCGCCGGGGCAGCGGTGCCCGTGGTAGCCGACGCGCTCGCCGCGGGAGACCTCGTGCAGGTCGAGGACCGTCGCCGTCGTGGCGTACGCCGCGCGCCGGCCCAGCCACAGCTCGGTGCCGATCCGCAGCCGGGTCTCCAGCGGCTCCTGCGCGCTGAGCTCGCGGGCGATCGCCCCGGCGGTCGTGGCCGGCACGTGGGAGAGCCACACCGGGGCCCGGAACGCGTCCACGGCACGGCCGGCCAGCGCCCGCGCCTCCGCCTCGGTGGCCTCGGAGTGCAGCGGCAGGTGGATGGTCCACCCTTCGATCTCGACCATCCCGGATGTCGCCTCGACCCCGGCCAGGTCGGTCGTGGCCAGCCCGTGGCGGCGCATCGAGGTGAGCACCTCGAAGACCACGCGGGGGCGGACGTCACCGCCGAGGTTGCCCAGCACCTCGACGTCCTCGAGCCGGGAGACCGTCGAGATGATCCGCGGGTCGCGGGCCAGCTCCACCGCGCGGGCGTCGAACGGACGCCACGGCTGGAGGATGACGATGTCTCCGTCGAAGTGGTCCCGGACCGCGGCGACCTCGCCGGGCACGCCCACCGCGAGGGTACGCACGCCGAGCGCCTGCGCCTCCGCGGCCAGCCTGGCCAGACCGAAGCCGTAGCCGTTGCCCTTGGCAACCGGGATGATGCCCGGGGTCCGCTCGACGACGGCCCGCTGGTGGGCGCGCCAGGCGTCGATGTCGATGGTCAGGGTCAGTCCGCTCACGGGGGTCAGCCTAACCGTCCGGAGCTCCCTGCCCCGCTCCCGGCCCGGCGGGCCCGTGAGGCTCAGCCGCGCCGCTTCATGTACAGGTCGAACGCGGTGTGGAGCACCCGGTTGAGCGGCAGGTCCCACTCGCCGAGGTACTCGACGGCCTCGCCGCCGGTGCCGACCTTGAACTCGATCAGTCCGACGTGCGGGTCGTTCCGGTCCACCGAGTCGGTGATGCCGCGCAGGTCGTACACGTCGGCGCCGGCGGCGATCGCGTCCTGGATCATCCGCCACTGGATCGCGTTCGAGCCGCGGACGTCGCGCTTCTGCGTCGAGGAGGCGCCGTACGAGTACCAGGTGTGCCCGCCGACCCGCACCCAGGTGGTGGCGGCGACCAGGTCGCCCTCGTGCTCGGCGAGGTAGAGGTGGATCCGCTCGGGGTCCTCCGCCTCCATCGCCTCCATCATGGTGCGGAAGTAGCCGGCCGGGCGCGGGGTGAACCCGTCGCGCTTCGCGGTCTCGACGTAGAGGGCGTGGAAGGCCGGCAGGTCGTCGAGCGTGCCGCGCCGGACCTGGACACCCAGCTTGTCGGCCTTCTTGATGTTGCGCCGCCACAGCTGGTTCATTCCCTTGAGCACCTCGTCGGGCGTACGACCCGTGAGCGGCAGCTGGAAGTTGAACTCCGGCTGCCCCGCCGAGAACCCCTCGCCGGTCCTCGGCGGCCGCCAGCCGAGCGTCCGCAGCCCGTTGTACACCCGAGCGGCGCTGATGTTGGTCTCGTCCGGCTCCACCGCGCGCAGCGAGGTGATCGCCTCGTCGGCCAGCGCGTCCTTGATCGCCCGGGTGCCCCAGCGGCGGACCACGACCGGGGGGCCGATCCGCACCCCGAAGGCACCCTGGTGCTTCACGTGCGCGACGAACGGCTTGAGGTACGCCTCGAGGTCGACCTCCGCCCAGTCCAGCAGGGGGCCCTCCGGCACGTACGCCAGGGAGCGGTTGAGCCGGGGGATCCGGCGGTAGAGCACCAGCGCGACACCGACCAGGCGCTCCCCCGCACCGTCGGACTCGAACCAGCCGAGTGACTCGTGGGCCCACTCGCTCTTCACCTGCGCCCACGCCGGGGTCTGCAGGAAGCTCGCCGAGCGGAGCGTGGAGATGTACTCGAGGTGCTGGGAGGCCGGGATGCTGCGTACGGTGATCGCCACCCCTCGACTCTAGTGGATCGGGACCGGGCCACCGCCCGCCCCGGGTCTGCCGGGGCCGGCCCGCAACCCCCGGACGCCGGGACGCCACCGGATCGGTGACGTCCCGGCGTCCGGGAGGCAGCGGAGGCCCGGGGGCTCCGGGCGGGGCGGCTCAGGCCTGCGGGGTGCCCGGGACACCGCCCGGCAGCGGCGCGTCGGAGGAGTGCAGTGCGACGCCCGGCTTGCCGTCGTGGAGGATCTTGCCGGGATTGAAGTTGCGGCCCGGGTCGGCTCCGTCGAGCAGCACCCGCTGCAGCTTCGTGCCGGCCACCGAGATGTCCTGGTCCAGCCAGGGGGCGTGCTCGCTGCCGACGCCGTGGTGGTGGGACACCGTCGCCCCGACGTCCATGAAGTTCTGCTGGATGGCGCGCTTCACCGTGTCGTAGGTGGCGTACGTGGTCGCCGGGTCGTCGTCGGGGACGGCGAAGGTGAAGTAGAGGCAGGCGCCGCCGTGGTAGGAGTGCGCGAAGTGGCACATGATGAAGCCCTGCGTCTGCGCCTTCGCGAAGGCCTGCCGGGCCGCGTCGAGGGTGGTGTCGTAGAGGTTCTGCAGGTTGGCCCACGGGGTGGCCGTCTCCGACACGTCGGCGGTCGCGCCGCGGTCGAGGAGGAAGTCGCGGATGTAGGGGGTCTGGAACTTCTTCGAGTCGTAGACCGAGCCCACGCCGGTGCCGACGACGATGCCGCCGTGCGCCTTGACGATCTCCTTGACGATGGCCTGGTTCGCCTTGACGTAGCGACGCCCGCCCTCGAACCCGACGTACGACAGGCACATGTCGTCGAGGTTCCAGCCGCGGCGCTTGAGGTAGCCGAACAGGCTGCCCATGACGATCTTCTGCACGCCGCGCTGGGCGCGCTGGGTGGCGAAGGAGAACTGGGTCTCGTTGGCGTCGGAGACCCGGGACACGGTGACGTGCGCGTCGGAGTCGTTGATCGCCTTCATCGCCCGCAGGCCGGAACTGAAGTCCGGGAAGAAGTAGCCGACGATCTCGCGGACCTCGGGCACCCGGTGGACGTTCACCCACGCCTCGGTGATGATGCCGAGCCGGCCTTCGGAGCCGAGGATCATCTCCCGGACGCTAGGGCCCGACGAGGTGGACGGCAGCGCCCGCAGCGCCAGCACCTCGCCGTGGCGTACGGCCCGCAGGCCCTTGACGATGTCGGCGATGTCGCCGTACTTGTCGGACTGCATGCCGGTCGAGCGGGTGGCGATCCAGCCCCCCAGCGTGGAGTGCGTGAACGAGTCGGGGAAGTGCCCCATCGTCCAGCCACGCCGGCCGAGCTGCTCCTCGATCTGCGGGCCGAGCGCGCCGGCCTGGATCCGGGCCAGCCCGGACTCGTCGTCGATCTCCAGCACCTTGGTCATCCGGCCCAGGTCGACCGAGACGACGGTACGGCGCTCGGCCGGCATCGGCTCCAGGGCGCCGACGATGTTCGAGCCGCCGCCGAAGGGGATCAGCACCGCGTCGGCCTCGACACAGCTGTCGACGATCTGCTGGACCTGGGCCTCGTCGGCCGGGTAGACGACCACGTCGACGACGCGACGCAGGTCACCGCGGCGGATCCGGATCAGGTCCCGGACGCCCTTGCCGTACGTGTGCACGATCCGGTCCAGGTCGTCGTCGAGCAGGAAGCGCTCCCCGACGATGCCCAGCAGCCGGTCACGCAGCTCGGTGCCGATCAGCGGTGCCGGGACGTCCAGGTCCTCGAACTTCGGCGGCGTGCCGGGATCGGAGATGTCCAGGCCGATCTGCTTCTTCACGAAGGGCGCGAAGTTCGGCTTGCCCTCCGGGTCGAAGCCGATCCCCTCGACACCCCAACCCCACCACTTCTGGTGCTTGACGCCGGTCATTCGTTGTCCTTCCGCTCACGGTCACGCGTGGCCGGGCGGTCCGCCCCTGCGTGCTTGCTGTCGTCCGGTGCCGCCTGTCCGGCGGTGGACTGCTCCACCTTCTTCGTTTCGCCGGTGGTGATCTTCTTCGTCTCGGCCTCGGCGATCTTCTTCGCCTCGGCCTGGGCGGCGTAGTCGGCGTTGGTGGGGAACCCGGTGGCCAGCGCCATCGAGTCGTGCATCCGCAGCACCTGGTCGTGCATCCGATCGGCGAACTTGCGGGCCGTCTCGCCCTTCTCCGCCCACATCGGCTTGCCCAGCACGATGTGCACGTCGGGCCGGCCGGACGTCGGCAGGGCCGAGTCGGTGGGCATCGCCAGGTGGGCACCGACGATGGCGATCGGGATCGCGGGTACGTTGCGGGAGATGCACAGGGCGGCCGGTCCGGGCTTGAACGCGGCCATCGCCCCGGTGCGGGACCGGGTGCCCTCGGGGAAGAGCAGGATCGGCACGCCCTCGGTCAGCAGGTTGCCGGACAGGCCCCGGTGCTTGGACCGGCTGCCGCCGCGTTCGACCGGGAAGGCGTTCATGAACACGACCGGCGCGAAGGCCTTGGTCGGGCTGGTGAAGAAGTAGTCGGCCGCGGCACCGGTGGCGAGGTAGCGGGTCAGCCGGGGCGGCAGCGCGCTCATCACCAGCGGTCCGTCGAGGTGGCTGGAGTGGTTCGCCACGGCGATGTACGGCCCGGACATGCCGGCCAGGTTGCGCTTGCCGTGCACGTGGACGTTCAGCATGCTCCAGAACAGCGGCTTCATGAAGCCGCGCTGGGCGACGAAACGGGCCATCGCCCAGCCCGCCGAGGTGTAGCGATGGTGTCCGGTGCTCACTGCATCACCTTAAGTCCCGAAACGGCGTCCACCGACCACGGGTCTCGTCCGGCCACCTCAGAAGACATCGGAATCCTTGGCCCGGGACCGCGTCAGCTTGCCCGAGACCCACCGGATGGTGCCCCGCGGGACGACCCGGGCCAGTGCCACGGCGAACTTCCACTGCGGCGTCGGGATGCAGATGACCCGGCCCCTGCGGGAGTACTCCAGGGCCTCGCGGACCGCCTTGTCGACGTCGATCCAGACGATCGAGGGCAGTTTGGAGGAGTCGATCTCGGCCCGCCGGTGAAACTCGGTGTGCACCCAGCCGGGGCAGAACGCGGTCACGTGGACGTTGCTGCCCTGCAGCTGGGTGGCCAGCGCCTCGGAGTAGATCAGCACCCAGGACTTGATCGCCGAGTAGTTGCCGGTGGTGATGAACGCCGCCGAGGAGGCGGTGTTGATGATCTCCCCGCCGCCGCGGCGCAGCATCGACCGGGCGGCCGCCCCGCCGAGCAGGTAGACGGCGCGGATCATCACGTCGAAGGCGCGCTCGTCGGTCTCGGTGTCGGAGGTCAGCAGGTCGGCGTGCAGCCCGAAGCCGGCGTTGTTGATCAGCGTCGTGATCGGATCGACGGAGGACTCCAGCCGGGCGACGACGGTGTTGACGTGGGTCCGGTCGGCGAGGTCGGCCTGCAGCACCTCGACCTGCACCCCGTACGTGGCGCGCAGTTCCGCGGCGGTCGCCTCCAGCCGGGTGTGGTCCCGCGCCACCAGCACCAGGTGGTCACCCCGCTCGGCGAGTGCTCGTGCGTACGCGGCCCCGATGCCCGAGGTCCCCCCCGTGATCAGCGCAGTTCCCATGGGCGGCAGCCTATCGGGGTCCGAGGTGGTCACGCAGCCACGCCAGGTCCGCCCGCCGCTCCTCGAGGCCGCCGGGGGTCTCGAGGATCGCCGGCACACCGGCGTCGCGGACCAGGGCGGCCAGCGGGCCCGCCTCGATCAGCCCCCGGCCGAGGTTGGCGTGCCGGTCCGCGCCCGAACCGGCCTCGCCGCGGGAGTCGTTCAGGTGCAGCAGATCGATCCGGCCGGTGATCGCCCGGACGTCGTCCAGCACGGTGGCCAGGTCCAGCCCGGCGGCGAAGGCGTGGCAGGTGTCCAGGCAGAACCCGACCCGCTCGCATCCCTTCGCGGCCGAGATCGCGCCCCACAGCGCCTCGAGGGAGGACAGCTCCCGGGCCATTGCGTGGGAACCGCCGGCGGTGTTCTCGATCAGCAGCGGCACCGCGATCTCGGCGCCCTCGACGGCCTTGTACCAGTTCTCGTAGCCCTGGCCCGGGTCGTCGTCGGCCGTGACGTGGCCGCCGTGGACGACCACGCCGGCGGCGCCGATCTCGGCGGCCGCGTGCAGGGTCTGGTTGAGCAGCTTGCGGGA
>CAYOBI010000066.1:0-4602 GCA_964402325.1 uncultured Propionibacteriaceae bacterium
TCGTCTGGGGGGTGCCCGCCGGCATCGGCTCGCACGTGCACTGGGACCGCCGGCTCGACGCCCGACTGGCCGCGGCGCTGATGGGCATCCAGGCGATCAAGGGTGTCGAGGTCGGCGACGGGTTCGAGCTGGCCCGGGTCCGCGGTTCGCAGGCCCACGACGAGATCGTCCCCGGCGCTGACGGCATCCACCGGCTCTCGCAGCACGCCGGCGGCACCGAGGCCGGGATGAGCACCGGCGAACTGCTCCGGGTCCGGGCGGCGATGAAGCCGATCGCCACCGTGCCGCGGGCGCTGCGCACCGTGGACACCGCCACCGGGGAACCGGCGGTCGCCCACCACCAGCGTTCCGACGTCTGTGCCGTCCCGGCCGCCGGTGTCGTCGCCGAGGCGATGGTCGCCTTGGTGCTGGCCGACGCCTGCCTGGAGAAGTTCGGCGGCGACTCGGTCGCCGAGACCCGTCGCAACCACCGGGCCTACCTGGCCGACGTCGCCGCGCGAGGGCTGGCGATCCACGAATGATCACCCGCCCGCTCGTCCTGATCGGTGCCCCGGGCGCCGGCAAGTCCACCGTCGGCCGGCTGCTCGCCGATCGGCTCGGCTGTGAGTTCCTCGACGTCGATGACGTGATCGAGGAGCGCGCCGGTCGTACGGTCCGCGACATCTTCGCCTACGACGGCGAGCCCGCGTTCCGCGAACTGGAGACCACCGTCACCCTCGACCTGCTCGGCCGCCCCGCGGTGATCAGCCTGGGCGGCGGAGCGCCGATGACACCCGCCATCCAGGAGGGCCTGGCCGGCCACACCGTGGTGTGGCTCGAGGTCGCCGCCGGGCACGCCGCCGACCGGGTCGGGCTCAACGTCGCCCGCCCGCTGCTTCTCGGCAACGTCCGCGGCCAGATGCGCGCCCTGCTGGAGAAGCGGCTGCCGACGTACGCGGCGCTGGCCACCCACCGGGTCGGGACCGACACCCGTACCCCCGAGGAGGTCGCCGACGCCGTCCTCGACGCGGTCGCCGACCTCGTTGCGCCCACCGGGCGGACCCGGATCGAGGTGCACGCCGACGACCCGTACACCGTGGAGGTCGGCCCGGGCGTGCTGGACCGGGTCGCGGCCCTGGCCGGGGACACCCGCCGGGTCGCCGTGCTGCACCCGCCGGTGCTGGCCGACGTGGCCCACCGGGTCGCCACCGACGTCGCCGGCGAGGTGCTGCTGGTCGAACTGCCCGACGGCGAGGCGGCCAAGACCGCCACCGTGCTGGCCGACTGCTGGGACCGGCTGGCCGGCGCCGGCTTCACCCGCTCCGACCTGGTGATCGGGCTGGGCGGCGGGGCGACCACCGACCTGGCCGGGTTCGTCGCCGCCTCCTGGCTGCGGGGGGTCCGCTTCCTCAACCTGCCGACCACGGTGCTGGCGATGGTCGACGCCGCCGTCGGCGGCAAGACCGGCATCAACATCGCCGCCGGCAAGAACCTCGTCGGTGCCTTCCACGAACCGATCGGCGTGCTCTGCGACACCGACGTGCTGCGCACCCTGGCGCCGCGCGAACTGCGGTCCGGGATGGCCGAGGTGGTCAAGTGCGGCTTCATCGCCGACCCCCGGATCCTTGACCTGGTCGAGGCCGACGTGGCGACCGCCCTCGTCCCGGCCAGCGATCTGCAGACCGAGACGATCCGCCGCGGCATCGCGGTCAAGGCCCGCGTCGTCGCCGGCGACCTGCGCGAACGCACCAGCACCGCTGACCGCATCGGCCGCGAACAGCTCAACTACGGCCACACCCTGGCCCACGCCATCGAGCAGCGCGAACACTTCCGGTGGCGCCACGGCGAGGCGATCAGCGTCGGGATGGTCTTCGTCGCCGAGGTCGCCCACCGGTTGGGCCTGATCGACGCGGCGCTGGTCGAGCGGCACCGTTCGATCCTCACGGCGCTGGGCCTGCCGACCGGCTACCGGCCCGACGCCTGGCCGGAACTGCGCGCCACCATGGCGCTGGACAAGAAGAACCGCGCCGACACCCTGAGACTCGTGCTGCTGCGGGGGCTGGGCGATCCGGTGATCGGCGAGGGGATCGACGAGGACCTGCTCGCCGAGGCGTACGCCGCCACCTGCCGGCAGGGGGCCATCGGGTAGCGTTGCCGGTCGTGCGCGACTACGACATCCGGACCCTGCCCGCCGTCGAGGCCCTCACCGACGAGGTGGCGGCCTGGTGCCGCGCGTGCGCGCTGGGGTTCCTCGAGCCGGACGCACCCGAGGAGCACCTGCAGCACCTGGCCCGTACGTACGCCGCCGACCGGACGACCCTGACGGGGGCCTACCCACGGCGTCCGTTGCCCGGGCTGGCGCCCGACACACCGGTCGCCACCTTCGGGGCGTTCAACCGGACCCTCAACACCGGCGCCGGTCACCTGGAGCCGATCCACCTGATCAGCGACGTGACGGTCCGGCCCAGCCACCGCCGCCGCGGACTGCTGCGGGCGATGATGACCGCCGACCTCGACGCTGCAGCGGCGGCCGGGCTGCCGCTGGCGGCGCTGACCGCCTCGGAGGCGACGATCTACGGACGCTTCGGCTTCGCGCCGGCGACCTTCCGGCAGAACATCGAGCTGGACACCCGCCGGGCAGGGCTGCCGGCGCCCGCCGCAGCCAGGATCGAGGTCGTGGAGGCAGCCTCCGCCGCCCCGCTGCTGGACCAGGTCTTCGCCGGTTTCCATGCGGCCACCCGCGGCTCGATCGACCGGCCGGCGTACTGCGCCGAGCACTACACCGGCGTCTGGGACTTCGAGACGCGTGGCCCGAACCGTGGCGTACGGGTCGCGGTGCACTTCGACGAGGACGACCGGCCTGACGGGCACGTCGCCTACACCCTCGAGGAGAAGGAGCGGACCGTCGTCGTCCGGGACCTGGTCTCGGCCGACCCGGCGGTCGAGCTGGCCCTGTGGCACTTCGTGGCCTCGATCGACCTGGTCCGCACCGCGCGGTTCGAACGCCTCGGACCGGCCAGCCCGCTGCGCTGGGCCGTGGCGGACAGTCGCGCGCTGACCACCACCGGGCACCGGGACCTGATCTGGCTGCGCGTCCTGGACGTCGCGGCGGCGCTGCGGATCCGTGGCTGGGACAGCATGGGGGCGATCGGGTTCACGGTGACCGACCCGCTCGGTCACGCCGCGGGCAGCTGGCGGCTGGAGGTCGGCGAGGACGGCGCGCAGGTCACCGCGATCGCCTCCGCCGCACTGACGGTCAGCGAGCGCGCGCTGGCGGCGATCTATCTCGGCGCCACCGACGCCCGGGTGCTGGGCGCCGCCGGCCTGGTCGCCGGCCCCGCCGAGCAGGTGGCCGAGCTGGCCCGGCTGTTCCGCACCGACCTGCCGGCGCACTGCCTCACGTTCTTCTGATCCCGGCGAGCCCGGCCAGCCGCTCGGCCGCCTCCGCGAGCACCTCGGCACGCTTGCAGAACGCGAACCGGACCAGCGACCCCACCCCGGTCGGATCGGCGTAGAAGACCGAACTCGGCACCGCCACCACCCCGCACAGCTCCGGCAGCCGCCAGCAGAAGTCGACCGCATCGTGGTACCCCAGCGGGGCGACGTCGGCGGTGACGAAGTAGGTGCCCTCCGTCGGATGCACCGTCATCCCGGCCGCCACCAGGCCGGGCACCAGCACGTCGCGCTGCGCCTGCATCCTGCGGCCGAGCCCGGCGAACCGCTCGTCGGGCAGCGCCAGTCCCTCGGCGATCGCCCACTGGAAGGGGGCGCCGTTGACGTAGGTGAGGAACTGCTTGGCCGTCGTCACCGCGGTCACCAGCTCCGGGGTCGAACACACCCAGCCGATCTTCCAGCCGGTGGTGGAGAACGTCTTGCCCGCCGAGGAGATCTGGATCGTCCGCTCCGCCATCCCCGGCAGCGTCGCCAGCGGGACGTACGCGCGGCCGCCGAACAGCAAGTGCTCGTACACCTCGTCGGTGATCACCAGCAGGTCGTGCTCCACCGCCACCCGCGCGACCGCGTCGAGCTCGGCGGGGCCGAGCACGTGCCCGGTAGGATTGTGCGGGGTGTTGACCAGCAGCAGCCGGGTCCGGTCGGTGATCGCCGCCCGCAGGTCCGCCTCGTCCAGCCGATAGGCCGGCTCGGTCGCCGACGGGTGCCGCAGCCGGACCGGTCGGGGCACCGCCCGGGCCAGGGCGATCGCCGCGGTGTAGGAGTCGTACGTCGGCTCCAACACCACCACCTCGTCGCCGGCGTCGCACAGCGCGAGGATCGCCGCGGTCAGCGCCTCGGTCGCGCCGGCGGTGACCAGCACCTGGCTCCCCGGCTCGTACGCCAGGCCGTACCAACGGCGCTGGTGCTCCGCAATCGCCTCCCGCAGCGGGGCGATGCCCCGCCCCGGCGGGTACTGGTTGTGACCGGCCCGGATCGCGCGCACCGCCGCCTCGAGCACCTCGACCGGCCCGTCGGTGTCCGGGAAGCCCTGCCCGAGGTTGATCGCCCCCTTCTGCGCGGCAAGCGCGCTCATCGACGCGAAGATGGTCGTCCCGAACGGGCGCAGCCGTGGTACCAATGGTGAAGTCGCAGAGGGCCGGGTCACGATGACCACGGTAGCGTCGGGCG
>CAYOBI010000066.1:4702-14839 GCA_964402325.1 uncultured Propionibacteriaceae bacterium
CGTTCCGGACCGATTGGGCGAAGATGGAGCGGACGACTAGACTAGGTCGACGGCCCGCCCGGCCGGGTGGTCCGCGAGCGGTGGCGAAAGGCGGAGAAGCGTGGCTTCCACGAATGACATCAAGAACGGCATGATCCTCGACCTGGACGGTCAGCTGTGGCAGGTGCTGTGGTTCCAGCACCACAAGCCGGGCAAGGGCAACACCGTCGTCCGCACGAAGATCAAGAACGTGATGTCCGGCAAGATCGTCGACAAGACGTTCAACTCCGACACGAAGGTCGACACCGCCACCGTCGACCGCCGGGACATGCAGTACCTCTACAACGACGGCGAGAACTACGTCTTCATGGACGTCACCAGCTTCGAGCAGCTCGAGCTGAACCCCGAGGTCGTCGGCGACGCCAAGGACTTCCTCCTGGAGGAGAACACCGCCACCGTCGCGATCCACGAGGGCTCCCCGCTCTACATCGAACTGCCCGCCTCGGTCGAGATGGAGATCACCTACACCGAGCCCGGCCTGCAGGGCGACCGTTCCACCGGCGGCACCAAGCCCGCCACCCTCCAGACCGGCCGCCAGATCCAGGTCCCGCTCTTCCTGAACGTGGGCGACCGGGTCAAGGTCGACACCCGCACCGGCGACTACCTCGGCCGTCTGTGACCGGGACCACCCCCCGCCACCCCTCGTCCACCCGGCACAAGGCCCGCAAGCGCGCCCTCGACATCCTGTTCGAGGCCGAGCTGCGCAACCGGTCCGTGCTGGCCACGCTCACCGAGCGTACGGACGCCGCGGAACCGCCGGTCCGTGAGTACACCGGTGCGATCGTCCGCGCCTTCGACGAACACGCCGCCGACGTCGACGCCCGCATCAGCGCGGCGCTCGACAAGGACTGGTCGCTGGACCGCATGCCGCTGGTCGACCGCACCGCCTGCCGGATCGCGGTGACCGAGATGGTCTACCTCGACCTGCCGATCGGCGTCGCGGTCACCGAAGCCATCGCCCTGGTCGAGGAGTACTCGACCGACGAATCCCCGACATTCGTCAGTGGCGTCCTGAACAACGTCGTCCTCGACTGACTGATCCCGAAAGGACCCGTCCTCCCATGCCTGTCGCCCGTCACCGCGCACTGCTCGTACTGGAGGATGGCCGTTCCCTCGTCGGCACGTCCTTCGGGGCCGAAGGGGAGACCTTCGGTGAGGCGGTCTTCTCCACCGGCATGACCGGTTACCAGGAGACCCTCACCGATCCCTCCTACCGCAACCAGATCGTCGTGGCCACCGCGCCGCACATCGGCAACACCGGCTGGAACGACGAGGACGACGAGTCCGACCGGATCTGGGTCGCCGGCTACGTCGTCCGCGACCTGGCCCGGGTGCCCTCCAACTGGCGCTCCCGGCGCTCGCTGGAGGAGGCGATGGCCGCCCAGGGAATCGTCGGCATCGCCGGCGTCGACACCCGGGCACTGACCCGCCACCTGCGCGAGCGCGGGGCGATGCGGATGGCGATCTCCACCACCGAGACCGACCCGGAGGCGCTGCTGGCCCGGGTGCTGGCCCAACCCTCGATGGCCGGACAGAACCTTGTCGGCGACGTCACCACCACTGACCCGTACGTGGTGCCCGCAATCGGCGAGAAGAAGCTCACCCTCGCCGCGGTCGACCTCGGGATCAAGTCGATGACCCCGCACCGGCTGGCGCAGCGCGGCGTGGAGACAACCGTCTTCCCGGCCGAGGTGACGTACGACCAACTGATGGCGATCAGGCCCGACGGGGTGTTCTTCTCCAACGGACCCGGCGACCCGGCCACCGCCGACGCCCAGGTGGCCCTGCTGCAGCAGGTGCTCGCCGCCGGCACGCCGTTCTTCGGGATCTGCTTCGGCAACCAGATCTTCGGCCGGGCCCTGGGCTTCGGCACCTACAAGCTCAGGTACGGCCACCGCGGGATCAACCAGCCGGTGATGGACCTGGCCACCCGCAAGGTCGAGGTCACCGCGCACAACCACGGGTTCGCCGTGGAGGCCCCCCGCGAGGGCGGCACCGCCACCCCGTACGGCGAGGCCCGGGTGAGCCACGTCAACCTCAACGACGACGTCGTCGAGGGACTCTCGCTGCACGACGCGGACGGCCGGCTGAAGGCCTTCTCCGTGCAGTACCACCCCGAGGCGGCCGCCGGGCCGCACGACGCCAGCTACCTGTTCGACCGCTTCGTCGACCTGATGGAGGCCTGAGATGGGACGCCGCACCGACATCGAATCGATCCTCGTCATCGGCTCCGGCCCGATCGTCATCGGCCAGGCCTGTGAGTTCGACTACTCCGGCACCCAGGCGTGCCGGGTGCTGCGCGAGGAGGGCTACCGGGTCATCCTGGTCAACTCCAACCCGGCGACGATCATGACCGACCCGGAGTTCGCCGACGCGACCTACCTGGAGCCGATCACCCCCGAGTTCGTCGAGAAGGTCATCGCCAAGGAGCGCCCCGACGCGCTGCTGCCGACGCTGGGTGGCCAGACCGCACTCAACACCGCCGTGGCGCTGTACAACAACGGCGTGCTGGAGAAGTACGGCGTCGAGCTGATCGGCGCCTCGGTCGAGGCGATCCAGCGCGGTGAGGACCGCGAGCAGTTCAAGCAGATCGTGGAAGCCCTGGAGGTGCCCGGCCCGAAGGCCGAGTCCGCCCGCTCCCGGATCTGCCACACCATGGACGAGTGCCTGGCCGCCGCCGAGGTGCTGTCCTACCCGGTGGTCGTACGCCCCTCCTTCACCATGGGCGGGCTCGGCTCCGGATTCGCGTACGACGCGAACGACCTGCACCGGATCGCCGGGGCCGGTCTGGACGCCAGCCCGACCACCGAGGTGCTGATCGAGGAATCGATCATGGGGTGGAAGGAGTACGAGCTCGAGGTGATGCGCGACCACGCCGACAACGTCGTGGTGGTCTGCTCGATCGAGAACTTCGACCCGGTCGGCGTGCACACCGGTGACTCGATCACCGTCGCCCCGGCGATGACGCTGACCGACCGCGAGTACCAGCACATGCGCGACGTCGGCATCGAGATCATCCGCGCCGTCGGGGTCGACACCGGGGGCTGCAACATCCAGTTCGCGATCAACCCCGACGACGGCCGGATGGTCGTGATCGAGATGAACCCGCGCGTCTCCCGCTCCTCGGCCCTGGCCTCCAAGGCCACCGGCTTCCCGATCGCCAAGATCGCCGCCAAGGTGGCCGTCGGCTACACCCTGGACGAGATCCCCAACGACATCACCGCCGAGACCCCGGCCTCCTTCGAGCCGACCCTCGACTACGTCGTGGTCAAGGTCCCACGGTTCGCGTTCGAGAAGTTCCCGTCCGCCGACGACACGCTGACCACCCACATGAAGGCGGTCGGCGAGGTGATGGCGATCGGGCGCAACTTCACCGAGGCGCTCGGCAAGGCCCTGCGCTCGATGGAGGACGACAAGGCCCCGCTCGACGTCGCCGGCCCGATCACCGAGACCGTCGAGGAGCTGCTCGCCACCGCGTCGCGCCCGCACGACGGCCGGATCAACGACGTCTACCGGGCCCTGCGGCTGGGCGCCACGCCGGAGCAGGTGTTCGAGGCGACGAAGATCGACCCGTGGTTCATCGACCAGCTGCTGCTGGTCACCGAGGTGGTCGACGAGGTCCGTCGGGCCCCGGAGCTCACCCCCGAGCTCCTGCTGTACGCCAAGCACCACGGCCTGTCCGACGCCCAGATCGGCTCCATCCGCGGCCTGCGGACCGACGTCGTCGCGGGCGTCCGGTGGGCGCTGGGGATCCGGCCGGCGTACAAGACCGTCGACACCTGTGCGGCGGAGTTCGCGGCCCGTACGCCCTACCTGTACTCCAGCTACGAGCTGGCCGACAGCGACTCCGAGGTCACCCCGCGGGAGAAGCCGGCGGTGATCATCCTGGGCTCCGGCCCGAACCGGATCGGCCAGGGCATCGAGTTCGACTACTCGTGCGTGCACGCCTCGATGACCCTGCACGAGGCCGGCTACGAGACGATCATGGTCAACTGCAACCCCGAGACCGTCTCCACCGACTACGACACCTCCGACCGGCTCTACTTCGAGCCGCTCACCCTGGAGGACGTGCTGGAGATCTATCACGCCGAGTCGGCCGCCGGGCCGATCGCCGGGATGATCGTCCAGCTCGGCGGCCAGACGCCGCTGAAGATGGCCCAGGCGCTCAAGGATGCCGGTGTCACGATCGTCGGCACCAGCCCCGAGGCGATCGACCTCGCCGAGGAGCGTGGCGCCTTCGGTGCGGTCCTCGAGGAGTCGGGGCAGCTGGCCCCGAAGTACGGCACGGCCTACTCGTTCGAGGAGGCCTCCAAGGTGGCCGCCGAGATCGGCTACCCGGTGATGGTGCGCCCCTCCTACGTCCTCGGTGGGCGCGGGATGGAGATCGTCGACAGCGAGGACGGGCTGCGGGAGTACATCGGCCGGGCGGCGGCGATCTCGCCGAAGCACCCGGTGCTGATCGACCGGTTCCTCGACGACGCGATCGAGATCGACGTCGACGCCCTGTATGACGGCACCGAGCTCTACCTCGGCGGCGTGATGGAGCACATCGAGGCCGCCGGCGTGCACTCCGGGGACTCCGCCTGCTCGCTGCCCCCCGCCACGCTCGGTCAGGAGGTCATCGACGCCATCCGGGTCGCCACCCGGGCGATCGCCGAGGGGGTCGGGGTCCGCGGCCTGATCAACATCCAGTACGCGCTGCAGGGCACCACCCTGTACGTGCTCGAGGCCAATCCGCGGGCCTCCCGGACCGTCCCGTTCGTCTCCAAGGCGACCGGCACCCAGCTGGCCAAGGCCGCCGCCCGGATCATGCTCGGCGAGACGGTCGCCGACCTGCGGGCCTCCGGGATGCTGCGGGCCGAGACCGACGGGGCCGCCATCTGGCCGGGCCTGCCGATCGCGCTGAAGGAGGCGGTGCTGCCGTTCAACCGGTTCCGCACCACTGAGGGCACCTTCGTCGACACCGTCCTCGGCCCGGAGATGAAGTCGACCGGTGAGGTGATGGGCCTCGATGACGACTTCGGCACGTCCTTCGCCAAGGGGCAGATCGCCACGTACGGCAACCTGCCCGTCGGTGGCACGATCTTCGTCTCGGCGGCCAACCGGGACAAGCGCACCATGGTCTTCCCGATCAAGCACCTGGCCGACATGGGCTTCCGGATCATGGCGACCGGCGGCACCGCCTCGGTGCTGCGCCGGCACGGCGTCGATGTGGTCGAGGTCCGCAAGGCCAGCGAGGGCACCGGCCCGAACGGCGAGCCGACCGTCACCGACCTGATCAACAGCGGCGAGGTGGACCTGATCTTCAACACCCCGCACGGCTCGACCCAGGCCGGTGGCCAGCCCCGCAAGGACGGCTGGGAGATCCGCACCGCCGCGGTGCTGCACAACGTCCCCTCGGTGACCACCGCGCAGGGCCTCTCGGCGGCGGTGCTGGGCATTGAGGCGCTGCGCAACGGCGGCATCGGGGTCCGCTCCCTGCAGGACTGGGAACGGACCACCGCCGGCATCGTCGCCGCCCACACCCACGCCGGGGCCTGAGCGATGACCCTGCACGTACCCGGGGCCCTGGTCGACGCCGCCTACGCCGGCGTCGGCCGCCCGGCCCTGTTCCGGCTCGGTGGCGGGGACCCCGAGGTCGCCCACGAGACGACGCTGGACTGGCTGGCCTGGTGGGGGCGTACGCCCGCCCGCCGGGCGCTGCTGGAGTTGGCCTTCGGCAGCCGCGGCACCCCGGTCGAGGTGGCCGGGATCCGGTTCACCGGCCCGGTCGGCCTCGCCGCCGGGATGGACAAGGACGCCCGGGCGCTGATGGCCTGGGCCCCGCTGGGCTTCTCGCACGTCGAGTTCGGTACCGTCACCGGGCACGCCCAGCCCGGCAACCCGAAGCCGCGGATGTTCCGGCTGCGCCCCAGCCACGGGGTGATCAACCGGATGGGCTTCAACAACGCCGGCTCGGAGGCGATCGCCGCCCGGCTCGAGCGGGCCGGGGTACGGCGCGGCAACCACGTCGCCGGGATGCCGGTCGGGGTCTCGATCGGCAAGACCAAGGTCGTCCCGCTGGCGGACGCGGTAGAGGACTACCTGGTCTCGCTGCGCCGGCTGGTCCACCTGGTCGACTACCTGGCGATCAACGTGTCCAGCCCCAACACCCCGGGTCTGCGGTCCCTGCAGGGCGCCGAGGAGCTCTCCGCGCTGGTCCGGGCGATGGTCGACGAGGCCGCCGTCCAGGCCGAGGAGTCGTCCCAGTCGACCCTGGGCCCGGTGCCGGTCTTCGTGAAGATCGCCCCCGACCTGGAGTGGCCGGCGATCGACCAGGCCCTCGAGGTCTGTGCCGCGGCCGGGGCGGCCGGCATCATCGCCACCAACACCACACTGCGCCGCGACGGGCTGGCCCCCGAGGACGCCCCGCTGGCCGACGAGGCCGGTGGCCTGTCCGGCGCCCCGCTCACCGCCCGCGCGCTGGAGGTCGTCTCGTACGTCACGGCCCACACCGACCTGCCGGTGATCGGCGTCGGCGGCATCATGACCGCCGACGACGCCCGAGCGATGCTCCAGGCCGGGGCGTCGCTGGTCCAGGTCTTCACCGGCTTCATCTACGGCGGGCCGGGCCTGGTCCGCGACATCAACAGGCTCGGCACCGCCCGGGCCTGATCGACCAGGAGGCACCATGCCCGACAGCAGCTACGCCGCCCGACTCGCCGCCGTGACCGCCGAGCGCGGCCGGCTCTGCGTGGGCATCGACCCGCATCCGGCCATCCTCGACGGCTGGGGCCTGCCGCGCACGGTCGCCGGCCTCGAGGCGTGTGCCCGCGGGATGGTCGAGGCGCTCGGCGGGACGGTCGCGGTCTTCAAGCCGCAGTCCGCGCTGTTCGAGGAGTACGGGGCGGCCGGCATCGCCGTCCTGGAGCGGGTCCTGGCCGACGTACGGGCCGCCGGGGCGCTGTCGATCCTCGATGTCAAGCGCGGCGACATCGGCTCCACAATGGCCGGGTACGCCCGCGCCTACCTGCTGGACGGGGCGCCGCTGGCGGCCGACGCGATCACCCTCAGCCCCTACCTGGGCTACCGCTCGCTGCGGCCGGCGCTCGAGCTGGCCGTCGAGCACGGTCGCGGGGTCTACGTGCTGGCCCGTACGTCCAACCCCGAGGGCGACCACGTCCAGCTCGCCACCGGGGCCGACGGCCGCCCGGTCGCCCAGCAGATCGTCGACGAGGCCACCGGGACCAACCGCCGGGTCCTCGAGGCCGCCGGCGGTGCCGGGCAGGCGACGGTCGGCCCGGTCGGCCTGGTCGTCGGCGCCACCCGGCTCGACACCGGCATCGACCTGGACGCCTTCAACGGCTCGATCCTGGCCCCCGGGATCGGGGCCCAGGGCGGGAAGTTGGACGATCTCCCCACAATTTTCGGCGCTTCACTAGGGAATGTGCTGCCGACCACGAGTCGTGGTGTGATGGGCGCGGGGCCGGACGCCGATGCGCTGCGTCAGGCCGCGTGCGAGCAGATCATCCCGATGGTCTAACCTGCAAGCCGTAGCAGCGGGCGACGTCATTCGAAAGGGGCCACACCGGTGCCGATCCCACCCTTGAGCGAGGAGCAGCTGCAGGGCGCCCGGGCGGCCGCCGCCCAGGCCCGCAGGGAACGGGCTGCGATCAAGGCCAAGGTCCGGGCCGGTGAACTCACCGTCGGCGACGTGCTGGATCTCGCGGCCGGAGACGATATCATCGCCCACATCCGCGTGGTCGACCTGCTGAAGTCCGTCTCGCGGGTCGGCCCCAAGCGCGCCGAGGTGTTGATGGAACGGTTCGACATCGCTTCCGGGAGGAGGCTGCGCGGCCTGGGCCGGCACCAGATCGCCGCGCTGAAGAAGGAGTTCTCGTGACCGTGGCCCCGGGTCGTGTCGTCGTACTGTCAGGACCGACGGCGGTCGGCAAGGGCACCGTCATGACGCGGCTGCGCGAGCTCCACCCCGAGGCGTACGTCTCCATCTCCGCCACCACCCGCCCGGCCCGGCCGGGGGAGCGTGACGGGGTGCACTACTGGTTCGTCTCGGACGACGAGTTCGACGACATGATCGCCTCCGACGGCCTGCTGGAGTGGGCCGAGGTGCACGGTGCGGCCCGCTACGGCACGCCGCGCCGGCCGGTCGACGAGGCGGTCGCCGCAGGCCGTACGGTCATCCTGGAGATCGACCTGCAGGGCGCCCGCCAGGTGAAGGAGAACCGTCCCGACGCCTGCTTCGTCTTCCTGGCACCACCGAGCCCCGAGGAGCTGGTCCGCCGGCTGCAGGGCCGCGGCACCGAGACCCTCGAGCAGCAGGCCCGGCGGCTGGAGACGGCGCGGACCGAGATGGCGGCACGTGACGAATTCGACGTCGTATTGGTGAACGAGGATGTCGGGCGTACGGTCGACAAGCTGGTAGAGTTGTGTGGTCTGTGACACCGTCGGTGCCACGCTCCTAGGTTGCAGAAGGCTGATCTTGACTACTGAATCCACGCCCCCGGGAATCACGAACCCCCCCATCGACGACCTGCTGACGCGGGTCGACTCGAAGTACCGCCTGGTGCTGTTCGCCGCGAAGCGTGCTCGCCAGATCAATGCCTACTACGCCCAGCTCGGCGGTGGGCTGCTGGAGAACGTCGGCCCGCTGGTCGAGACCGAGATCCAGGAGAAGCCGCTGTCGATCGCGCTGCGCGAGATCAACGAGGGCCTGCTCGAGTTCACCGAGATCGACCCCGAGGCCGAGGCTGCGGCCCAGCAGGCCGCTTTCGGCGAGGACTTCATGGAGGGCGACTTCGGGTCGTACGACTTCGGTGACGGCCTCGACGCCGGTGACGGCTTCGACCTGCCCGGCAGCGAGCCCGTCAGCGACGAGTCGACCGACCAGCAGGGCTGACCGCCGGTCATGGCTCGGGTCATCCTCGGCGTCGCCGGTGGCATCGCCGCCTACAAGGCTTGTGAGGTCATCCGCCGGCTCCGGGACTCGGGCCATGACGTCCGCGTGGTGCCGACGGCGAATGCCCTGAACTTCGTCGGCGCCACCACCTGGGAGGCGCTGTCCGGCCACCCGGTCGCCACCGACGTGTGGACCGGGGCGGCCGAGGTCCCGCACGTCCGGCTCGGTCAGGAGGCCGACCTGGTGCTGGTCGCCCCGGCGACCGCCGACCTGCTCGCCCGCGCCGCGGGCGGGCGGGCCGACGACCTGCTGACCAACATCCTGCTCACCGCTCACTGCCCGGTGGTGATGTTCCCCGCCATGCACACCGAGATGTGGGGGCACGCCGCCACCCGGGCGAACGTGGCGACGTTGCGGGCGCGGGGCGTCGTGGTCGCGGACCCCGACTCCGGCCGGCTCACGGGTGCCGACACCGGCCCCGGCCGGCTGCCCGACCCGGTCGACATCCGCGCGGTCGCCGAGGCCTTGCTGGAACGCCCGGGCCTGGCCGCCCCGGCGGCGGCCCGGGACCTGACCGGCCGTCGTGTCGTGGTCTCGGCCGGCGGCACCCAGGAGGCGCTCGACCCGGTCCGCTTCCTCGGCAACCACTCCTCGGGCCTGATGGGCATCGGCATCGCCCGGGCCGCCTGGCTGCGCGGTGCCGACGTCACCCTGGTCGCCGCCCGGATGGACCACGAACCGCCCGCCGGGGTCGACGTGCGCCGGGTCGTCTCCACCGCGGACCTCGCCCTGGCCATGCTGCAGCTCGCCCCGTCGGCCGACGTCGTGGTGATGGCCGCGGCCCCGGCCGACTTCACCGCGGCGGCCCCCGCGGACCACAAGATCAAGAAGGAGGGCCAGGCCGGTCTGGCCCTCGACCTGGTGCAGACCACCGACGTGCTGGCCACCCTGGCCGGCTCGAAGCCGGCCGGGCAGACGCTGGTCGGCTTCGCCGCCGAGACGGCCGACAGCCGCGCCGAGCTGGTGGAACTGGGCACCGCCAAACTGCGTCGCAAGGGCGCAGACCTGCTGGTCTGCAACGACGTCAGCGGCGGCAAGGTCTTCGGCCACTCCGACACCGCGGCGGTGATCATCGACCGCACCCGGGTCGTCGCCGAGTGCGCCGGCAGCAAGGACGTCGTCGCCCACGCGATCCTCGACGC
>CAYOBI010000067.1:0-14794 GCA_964402325.1 uncultured Propionibacteriaceae bacterium
GTCGCTTGTCCTGATTCAAAGTCAGGCGGGCCCTGCCGACAGACCAACCGGGGAATGGCGTGAACCGGTCACACTCTACGCAAGGATCCGGGCGCCGTCACACCCACGGCCACGGGTCGCTGTGGCGCGGCGAGCACTCTCACGGGGCGGGACGCCGGACACCCCCGACTAGAATTCCGATTAATCCTGTAGCAATAGTCTGAAAGGTCATCACCGTGGCACCCGTCCATGACAACCTCACCGAACTGGTCGGCGCCACCCCGCTGGTCCACCTCGGCCGCCTCATCCCCGAGGGCCGCGTGCTCGGCAAGCTCGAGTCGCTCAACCCCGGCGGCAGCGTGAAGGACCGCGCCGCGCTGGCGATGATCCGGGCCGCCGAAGCCGACGGCCGGCTCGTCCCGGGCGGCACCATCCTGGAGGCGACCAGCGGCAACACAGGCATCGCGCTGGCCTGGATCGGCACCGCCGCCGGCTATCGGGTGGTGCTGGTGATCCCCGCGGACCAGTCCCTGGAGCGTCGCGCCCTGGTCCGCGCCCTCGGCGCCGAGCTCGTCCTCACCCCGGCCGAGGAGGGCATGGCCGGCGCCAACCGTCGGGCCGGCGAGATCCTGGCCGAGACGCCAGGCGCCTGGCTGGTGGGCCAGGGCGGCAACCCCGCCAACCTGGAGGCCCACCACCGTACGACGGGACCGGAGATCTGGGCCGACACCGAGGGCCGGGTCGACATCCTGGTCGGCACCACCGGGACCGGCGGCACGATCACCGGCGCGGGGCGCTACCTCAAGGAGCAGAACCCCGCCGTGCAGGTCGTCGCGGTCGAGCCGGCGGAGGCCCCGGTCTACAACGGTGGCGACTGGCAGCCGCACCGGATCCAGGGGATCATCGGCGGCGCGTCGGTGCCGCCGATCACCGACCTGGACCTGTTCGACGAGGTGGTCGACATCCCCGAGGCGGAGGCCCTGGCGGTCGCCCGCGAGGCGATGCGGACCGAGGGCCTGATCGCCGGGATCAGCGCCGGCGCCGCCCTGGCCGCTGCCCGGCGACTGGCCGCCCGACCGGAGAACGCCGGGCGGACGATCGTCGCGGTGCTGCCCGACACCGGGGAGCGCTACATCTCCACCGACCTGTTCGGCCCGTTCCGTACGGACGAGGACTGACGTCGAAGGCCCCCGCCGGATCCCGGCGGGGGCCTTCGTCCCCCTGCCCGCCACTGCGGGACGAGGTGCGTACGACTAACGCTGGGCACCGACCGCCCGGGGCAGGTCCTCGTGGTTGGACCACTGCGACCACGATCCTGGGAAGAGCGCGGCGTCGAAGCCGGCGATCGCCAGGGCGGCGATCTGGTGGGTCGCGGTGACCCCGGAGCCGCAGTAGACCCCCACGGTGTCCCCTTCGCGGACGCCCAGGCCGGCGAACCGGCGGCGCAGGTCGGCGGCCGGCAGGAAGCGGCCGTCCGGCCCGAGGTTCTCCCCGGTCGGCGCACTCACCGCCCCCGGGATGTGGCCGGGGTGCGGGTCGATCGGCTCGGTCTCCCCGCGGTACCGCTCGCCGGCCCGGGCGTCCAGCAGCACGCCGGTGTCGGCGATCTCGGGCACCAGGTCCAGCGGAATGGTCGGCACCCGCCCGGAGTCCAGCGTGACGTCGCCGGGCTCCGGGTCCACCTCGCCGGTCTCCAGCGGCAGCCCGGCGGCCTGCCAGGCCCCCAGCCCGCCGTCCAGCAGGCGTACGGCCCCGAACCCGGCCCAGCGCAGCAGCCACCAGGCCCGGGCGGCGGCCATCGCGTTGACGGCGTCGTACACCACCACGGTGTCGCCGTCATGGATGCCCCAGCGCCGCGCCGCGGCCTCGAGGTCGGCGGGAGAGGGCAGCGGGTGGCGGCCGTCGCGCGGATCGCCGGGCGAGGCGAGCTCGGTGTCGAGGTCGACGTACACCGCCCCGGGGATGTGCCCGTCACGATGGTGCGCGCGGCCCTCCGGGTCGCCCAGCGTCCAGCGGACGTCGAGCAGCACCGGCGATTCCCCGCGGGAAATCCGTTCGCCCAGCTCCTGGGCACTGATCAGAACGCTCATGCCCTGCACGCTAGGCAGCCGACGGTCCACGGTCCAATCACAATTCGTCATCGGTCACCCCCACGACGGCCGATCGGGCACTCGGGTGCGCCACCCGGGCCAGGAACATCTCCCCGGTCTCCAGGGCGGTGAGCTCGACCTCGGGGTCCAGGCCCTGCCGGGCGACCAGGCGGATGCCGACGCTCCCCACCGGCGGCAGGTCCGGTCGGGGGACCACCCCGGCCGGGGCCCCGCCGATGCTGGGCAGCACGGCGGCCCCCCAACCCGGGGCCGGATCGTCGAGTCCGGCCCGGTGGCGCAGGTGTTCGACGACCCGGCCGAGGAGTACACCCGTACCCTCGTCGGGTCGGTCCCCTCGGGGATCCGCCGCCGCACCGGGCGGCCGGCCGTCTGAGAGACTGGGCCCGTGGCAGCCAGGAACACCCCCGCAGCAGCTCCGGCCGACGAGACCCCCGCCGGAGGTGGTGCGGCGCCCGGCCGGGCGCGCGAGGGGCGGACCCGGATGACGGCGGCCCAGCGGCGCGAGCAGCTGATCCACGTCGCCCGGGTGCTGTTCGCCGAGAAGGGTGTGGAGGGCACCACGGTCGAGGAGATCGCCGCCAGCGCCCATGTCTCCAAGCCGGTCGTGTACGAGCACTTCGGCGGCAAGGAGGGCCTCTACGCGGTGATCGTCGACCGCGAGCAGCGTACGTTGCTGGAGGCGATCCGGTCGGGCATCGACCAGGCGAAGGGGCCACGGCGCAAGGTGGAGGCCGGCACCCTGGCCCTGCTCGGCTACATCGAGACGAACCCGGACGGGTTCCGGATCATCTCCCGGGACGCCCCGACCGGCTCGACCGGGACGTCGTTCGCCACCATCCTCTCCGACGTCGCCTCCCAGGTGGAGGACATCCTCGGCGACGAGTTCCGCCGCCGCGGCCTGAAGGAGGAGATGGCCCCGATGTATGCCCAGATGCTGGTCGGGATGATCGCCTACACCGGGCAGTGGTGGCTGGACGAGCGCGACCAGGACCGGGCCACGGTGGCCTCCAACATCCTCAACCTGGCCTGGAACGGGCTGTCCCGGATGGTCGCCGATCCCCGGATCTACACGCCGCTGGACTGATCCCCGCCGGCTACCCGCCGGTCGGGGCGGGCCGCTCCAGCTCCCCGGCGAGGGTGCGCAGCAGGTCGGCGAGCTGGGTCGCGTCGGCGACCGGCAGGGCCGCCAGGATCCGCCGCTCGGCCGCAAGCAGGTCGACCAGTGCCCCGTCGACGGTCTCCAGGCCGGCCGGGGTGAGCGTGACGACGACGCCGCGGCCGTCGTGCGGGTCGGGGCCGCGCCGGACGAGCCCGCGGGCGGCGAGCCGGTCCACCCGGTTGGTCATCGTGCCGGAAGTGACCATCGTCTCCTGGAGCAGCCGTCCCGGGGACAGCTGGTAGGGCGCGCCGGACCGCCGCAACGCCGCCAGCACGTCGAACTCCCAGGACACGATCGCGTGCAGGGCGAAGGCGGCACTGCGCGAGTGGTCCAGCTGTCGGGCGACCCGGGTCACCCGACTGAGCACCTGCATCGGGGCGAGGTCGAGGTCGGGACGCTCGCGACTCCAGTCGGCGATGAGCCGATCAACCTCGTCCTCCATGCGGGAATCCTATCGACGCAGGTGCCGTCACGAGGTGGATGTCCCGCCCCGGCAGTCCGGCCCGCAGCCCGGCGGCCACGACACCGGCGTGCGCCGCGTCCCGGGCCAGGAACGCGCAGGTCGGCCCGGAGCCGGACACCATGCCGGCGACCGCCCCGGCCCGGCGGCCCGCCGCCAGTGTCGCGGCCAGGTCGGGCCGCAGCTGCACGGCCGGCTCGGCGAGGTCGTTGCGCAGGGTGGCACCGAGCGCGACCGGGTCACCGGCCGCCAGCGCCGCCAGCAACCCGTCCGGCACCGCCGGCGCCGGCACGGTCAGCGGCGGGTGCAGCGCGTCGAACCCCCGGAACACCGCCGGGGTGGACAGCCCCTCCCCCGAGGTCACCAGCACCCAGTGGAAGACGTGGTCGACCCGTACCGAGCCGAGTCGCTCGCCCCGCCCGTGGCCGACGGCGGTCCCGCCGAGGACCGTGAACGGGACGTCGCTGCCCAGCGCGGCGCCGAGCTCCAGCAGCGCGTCGAGCGGCAGCCCGAGGCCCCACAGCCGGTCACAGGCCAGCAGCGCGGCCGCGGCGTCGGCGGACCCTCCGGCCATTCCGCCGGCGACCGGGATGCCCTTGGCGATCGCCAGGTGGGCGCCCCGCTGCGGGGCGTACGTCTCCGCCAGGAGCCGGGCGGCCCGGACCGCGAGGTTGTCCTCGGGCGCGCCGACCCGGTCGGCCCCGGGACCGGTCACGGTCACCGTGACCACCCCGGCCGGCGCCGGGGCCGCGGTCAGCTCGTCGAACAGCGAGACGGACTGGAAGACGGTGGCGAGGTCGTGGAACCCGTCTGCGCGGCGCGGCCCGACACACAGCGCCAGGTTGATCTTGCCGGGCACCCGGACCCGGACGGCGTCGCCCGGCCGGGCCCCCGCCGGCTCAGGCATGCGGCACCCGCTCGGCGATGGCGGCGAAGTCGGCCACGGTGAGCCGCTCGCCGCGCGAGGTGGGGTCGATCCCGGCCGCCTGCAGGGCCTCGCTCGCGGCGGCCGAGGACCCGAACACGCCGGCCAGCGCGGAGCGCAGCATCTTGCGGCGCTGGCCGAAGGCGGCATCGATGACGGTGAAGACCTGTTCCCGGCCGGCGGTGGTCGGCGGGGCGGGCCGGCGGGTGATCCGCACCAACCCGGAGTCGACGTTCGGCACCGGCCAGAAGACGGTCGGCGGCACATTGCCGACCCGGGTCGCCTCGGCGTACCAGGCGACCTTGGCGCTGGGCACGCCGTACGTCCGTGAACCGGGCCCGGCGACCAGCCGGTCGGCGACCTCGGACTGCACCATCACCAGCCCGTGCTCGATCGACGGGAACAGCGCCAGCAGGTGCAGGATCACCGGGACCGAGACGTTGTAGGGCAGGTTGGCCACCAGCGCGGTGGGGGCGGCGCCCGGCAGGTCGGTCACCTGGAGCGCGTCGCCGACGACGAGGGTGAACCGGTCGGCCTGCCCGGGGGCCCGCTCCGCCACCGTCCGCGGCAGCCGTCCGGCGAGCAGTTCGTCGATCTCGATCGCGATGACCGAACCGGCCGCCTCCAGCAGTCCCAGGGTCAGCGACCCGAGGCCGGGGCCGACCTCGACCACCCTGTCCCCCGGGCCGAGCCCGGCCAGGGCGACGATCCGGCGGACGGTGTTCGCGTCGGTGACGAAGTTCTGCCCACGGGTCTTGGTGGGCCGCAGCTCGAGCTCGGCGGCCAGCGCCCGCACGGTGCTGGGGTCCAGCAGCGCCGGCCCGCTCGGCGACGCGTCGTCGCCGGGCTGCGTCGTGTCTTCCTCCGGTGCTCCCACGGGTCCGTACGTTATCAGCGACGACGGATCAGCGAGGACGGCCGGCCGACGGGCCCGACGGCTCTCGGCTCAGACGCCGGCCTTGGACGAGCACACCGGCCAGGCGCCCCAGCCCTGGGCGGCCTGCACCTTGGTGGCGATGGCGATCTGGGTGGCCTTGCTGGCATCGCTCGGCAGCCCGGTGCCGCCG
Source organism: uncultured Propionibacteriaceae bacterium (assembly GCA_964402325.1). GTDB lineage: Bacteria > Actinomycetota > Actinomycetes > Propionibacteriales > Propionibacteriaceae > Raineyella. Next base: position 5,702 of record CAYOBI010000067.1, read on the forward strand.
TAGGCACGCCAGGTGGACAGGTTGAACTGCAGGCCGCCGTAGTAGCCGTTGCCGGTGTTGATCGACCAGTTGCCACCGGACTCGCACTGGGCGATCTTGTCCCAGACCCCGGCCGAGGCCGAGCTGCTGCTGGAGCTGGAGGTCGACGACTTCGTCGACGTGGTCGTGGTCTTCTTGGCCGCCGTCGTGGTGGTGGCGGGCTTCGGCGTCGCGACCGGCGCCGGCTTGGGGGCCCGGGTGATGGTCACCTTGAGCCCGTCGGTCAGCACCGTGGTGGTGCCGGGGTCGACCTTGTCGCCGTTGCCGAGGGAGATCTTCTGCTCCTTGAGCAGGTCGTCGACGGTCCGGGTGGTCGAGACGACCTCCTGGGTCTTGCCGTCGACGTCGATCTGGACCTTCTTCGGGGTCTCGACGCTGAACGACAGGCCCTCGCGGCCGATGCCGCTGGAGCGGCTGGTCGACACCAGCGCGTTGCCGTCGGTCAGCTGCAGCATCGCGAGGACCTGGTCGACCGAGGTGGCCGTGGTCCAGATGGTCCGGGCCTGGCCGTCGATGGTGACGGTGACCGGGCGGGCGTACTGGACGGAGATCTGCTCGCCCTCGGTGAGGGTGGAGTCGGCGGCGGGGGCGACGACGTCGTGGTCGCTCAGCGAGATGCCCTTGGCGGACAGCGCCTGCCCGACGGTGCCGGCGTACGTACGGAACTGGGTGGGGGTCCCGTCGAGGGACACCGTGACCGTCTTGGCGAGGGCCTCGTTGACTCCCACCGTCCCCAGCCCGAGCGTCAGCACGGTGCCGGTGGCGATGAAGGCGATGGTCTTCTTCTTCACGAAGGGGTTCTCCCGCTCATTTCTCGGGCGATGCGCGCCCAGGTCCTGCAACGTCACGAAACGATAACGTCGAGACCTGTTCGTGATCAAATCGGCCGATCGTCGCGGCGCCTCCTCGGACCGCTGGGCACTTCCGTCCGCATACCGGCGACCGTGTTCCACCATCGAGCGTCTCCCCTTGTCAGCGGGCATTGTGAGGGTCATTGTGCCAGGCCGGCCAGGAGCCGCCGAAGGCGTCGTGGGTGTTCTGCACCAGAACGGCACACAGGTCGCCAACCGCGATCCCGCGCCGCTCGGCCAGGAACCTGACGGTGTGCGGCACCAGGTAGCCGGCGTTGGGCCAGCCGCGCTGCGGCACAGGGGTGAGGAACGGCGCGTCGGTCTCCACCAGCACCCGGTCCAGCGGCACGGCGTCGAACGCTTCCCGCAGTTCCTCGTTGGCCGGGAACGTCACCGTGCCCGGGAACGACAGCCAGGCACCCCGGTCGAGGAACGCCCGGGCGTCGGAGACATCGCCGGAGAAGCAGTGCATGACCAGGCGGTCGGGCACGCCCTCGGCGTCGAGGATCTCCAGGATCGGCCGGTGGGCGTCGCGGTCGTGCACCACGACGGTCCGGTCGTGCCGGGCCGCGATGGCCAGGTGCGCAGCGAAGGCCTCGCGCTGGGCCGTACGGCCGCGACCCTCGGAAGTGCGGTAGTAGTCCAGGCCGGTCTCCCCGACGCCACGGACCACGTCCGGGCGCGGGTCACCCGCCAGCGCCTCGATCTCGCGCAGCGCCTCGTCGAGGCCGGTCCGCCCGGACTTCTCGGCAAGTCGGGCGGCGTCGTTGGGGTGGATGGCGACGGTGGCGACCACCGACGGTTCCCGTGCGGCGAGGTCGACGGCCCACCGGGAGCTCTCGACGTCGCAGCCGACCTGGACCGTACGCGTGACGCCGACCGAGCCGGCGCGATGGACGAGGTCGTCCACCGCCAGGCCCGTGTACTCCTCGGTCGTGTCCAGGTGCGTGTGGGAATCGGTGACCGGCGCCGGCAGCGCCTCGGGCATCGGTGCAGGAGTGTCCTTCACGGGCCGCATCCTACGGCCCTCCCGTGTCGCTCCCGTGACACGCCCATGTCGCACCCGCTGACAGCAGGGGTCGGGGGCGGCTCAGGCGTCGGTGTCGAGGGCGGCCCGGTAGAGGTCGTTGCCACCCAGGCCGGTCTCGGCGGCCACCTGCTTGGCGGCCTCCTTGAGCCGCATCCCGCCCTCGTGCAGCTGCCGCACCCGGTCGACCGCGGCGTCCTCGTCGACGACCGGTTCGGGGGCGCCCTGGACGACCACGGTGATCTCCCCGCGGGCACCCTCGACGGCCCAGGAAGCCAGGTCGGCGAGCGGTCCGCGGACGACCTCCTCGTAGGTCTTGGTGAGCTCGCGGCAGACCGCCGCCGGGCGGTCCGCGCCGAGCACCGCGGCGGCATCGGTGAGGAAGTCGGCCAACCGGTGCGGCGCCTCGAAGAACACCATCGTCCGCCGCTCGTCGGCGAGGTCGGCGAACCGGCGGCGTCGCTCCCCCGACTTGCGCGGCAGGAAGCCCTCGAAGCAGAAGCGGTCCACCGGCAGCCCGGACACGGCCAGCGCGGTGAGCACGGCCGAGGGGCCGGGCACGGCGGTCACCCGGATGCCGGCCTCGACGGCGGCGCGGACCAGCCGGTAGCCGGGGTCGGAGACCGACGGCATGCCGGCGTCGGTGACCACGACCACCCGGTGGCCGTCCCGCAGTTCCTGCAGCAGCCCGGGCGTACGGGACGCCTCGTTGCCCTCGAAGTAGGACACGACACGCCCGGCCACCTCCAGACCCATCCTGCGCAACAGGTCGAGGAACCGGCGGGTGTCCTCGGCGGCGATCACGTCCGCCTCGGACAGGGCCGCCCGCAGGGCCGGGGAGACCGAGTCGATGTCCCCGATCGGGGCCCCTGCGAGCACCAGAAGTCCGTCGCCGGGGGTCGCTGCAGCCTGCACGCTGATCTCTCCTTGCCGGTGGCTCCGTACGATTGGCGGCGTGAGTCTGCCACCCGATCCACTGCCCGAGGCCGAGTCTGCCACCCCGCCCGCCCCGCGGAGGCGTCATGACCGGCCGCGGGACGGGCGGACGGTGGTCGAGCGGCTCCGCCCCCCGATGCCGGACACCCGGCGCGGGTGGGCCGTGGTCGGGGTCGTGTCGGCGCTCGCCTTCGGGCTGCGGATCTGGAACCTCGGCTACCCGAACAAGCTGGTCTTCGACGAGACGTACTACGCCAAGGACGCCTGGTCGGTGCTGCTGCACGGCTACGAGCGGACCTGGGTGGACAACGCCAACGACCTCATCGTCCGGGGCGCCGTCGACCAGATGGGCACCTCGGCGGAGTTCGTCGTGCACCCGCCGCTGGGCAAGCTGCTGATCGGGCTGGGCGAGGCGATGTTCGGGATGAACTCGTTCGGCTGGCGGTTCATGGCGGTGGTGTTCGGCACGCTGCTGGTGGCGGCGACGATGCTGCTCACCCGGCGGCTGTCCCGGTCGAACCTGGTCGCCGGCCTCGCCGGGATCCTGCTCACCGTCGACGGCCTGGCGTTCACGATGAGCCGACTCGGCCTGCTCGACATCTTCCAGGCGACCTTCCTGGTGGCCGCGGTCGCCTGCCTGGTCCGGGACCGGGACGCGATGCGGTCCCGGCTGGCGGCACACCTGGAGGCGGCCGGCCTCGCCGACCTCGGCGGGGCGTACGGGCCGGCGCTGTGGTGGCGTCCCTGGCGACTGGCGGCCGGGCTGCTGTTCGGCTGCTCGATCGCGACGAAGTGGAACACCGTCTACGCGCTGGCCGCGTTCGGGGTGCTGACCCTGGCCTGGGACATCGGCGCCCGACGGCTGGCCGGGGCCCGGCGCCCCGCACTGCCGGGGCTGCTGCGCGACGGGCTGCCGGCCCTGGTCCAGCTGGTGCCGACGGCGCTGGTCGCCTACCTGGCGGCCTGGATCCCCTGGCTGGCCAGCACCGGCGGCTGGGACCGGCAGTGGGCGGCGGAGAACCCGGATGCCCCGCTGGCCCGGGCCCTGCCCCGTGCCCTCGCCTCGTTGGTCCATTTCCACCAGGAGATCTACGAGTTCCACACCGGGTCCTACATCAACCACGCCACCCACCCGTACGCCTCCGGGCCGTGGGGCTGGCTGCTGCTCGCCCGGCCGCTCGGCCTCGACGCGGTGAACGGCATCACGCCCGGCACCGACGGCTGCCCGGCCGACAGCGCCGAGAACTGCATCCGGGTGATGACGACGCTCGGCACCCCGCTGCTGTGGTGGGGCGCCGCGGCGGCGCTGGCGGCGGCGATCGTGCTGTGGGTCGGTCTGCGCGACGCCCGTTTCGCGGTGCCGGTCGTCGGCGCGCTGTCGATGTGGCTGCCCTGGTACCAGTACACCGAGCGGCCGTTGTTCTTCTTCTACGCGATCTGCATCGTGCCGTTCACGGTGACCGCGCTGGCGCTGTGCCTGGGACGGATCATCGGGCCCGCGGACGGCGGACGGCGGCGGGCGGTCGGGGCCGCCGTCGTCGGGCTCTACGTCGCCCTGGTGATCCTCAACTTCGCCTGGTTCTGGCCGATCTACACCGACGGGCTGCTGACCTGGTCCCAGTGGTGGTCGCGGATGTGGTTCCCCAGCTGGGTCTGACCGACCGGGGTCACTCCCGGACGAACCGGCCGCGCACCCGGGCCGCGCCGACTCGGGCCAGGCTACGGGCCTGGCGGCCGACCCGCCCGCGCGGGTGGACCGGGCTCCACGGCAGCCGGGTGCTGGCCCCGACCACGTGGTCGGCGATCTGCAGGGCGCCGGCCGTCGCGGCGGCCAGGTGGTCGTCCCCGAAGCCGGTCGCGACGTGGATCCCGTTGCTGCGCAGCCCGACCTCACCGACCAGTGGCAGGCCGTCGTAGCTGCGGAAGCAGCCGTACTGCCAGGCGTGGGTGATCTCCAGGTCCGGCAGGTGCGCGGCGGTCCAGGCGGCCAGTTCCGCTGCGGCCGCCCGGTCCCCACGCCCGGTGAGGTGGGCGCGGCCGGCGACCAGCACCTGCCCGGGGCGGAACCCGGGCCGCAGCACGTACGGCCGATCCGGGTCGTCGATCAGCCGGTACGCGCCGGGCAGGTCGTAGCCCTGGCCCGACACGGCATGCACGGTGGTGGGAAGCAGGCGTGGCCCGACCAGGCCGAAGTCGGGATCCGGCGCGCCGGTGGCCAGCAGCACCGCCCCGGCCCGGACGACCGCGGTGGACTCGACCCCGGCCTCGTCGGCGCTGCGGAAGTGTGCCCGGATCGGCGCCCCGGGGACCAGCCTGCCCAGCCGGCTGCCCTCCTGCACCAGCCCGCCCTCGGCGACGACGGCGCGCCCGAGCGCCTCGGCGTACAGTCGCGGCTGCAACGCGAGCGCGTCGTCGATCCGGATCGACGGGCGGGTCGGGAACGGCAGGCCGGGCTCGTCCTCGGCCTCCGGGTTGATCCCCGCGGCACGCATCGCGAACCGCTCCCGGTGCAGATAGTGCGCCCGGTGGCCGTCCTCGACGGCGGCGTGGCTGGGCAGCGCCACCGCCGGCACGCCACCGGCGGCGGCCTCGCGGCGGATGAAGTCGAGGGCCCGTCCGAGCTCGGCGACGTACGTGACGACGGCCTCGCTGCCGTGGGTCTCCTCGATCACCTGACAGGAGGCACCGTGCAGGATCGAGGCGATGCCGGGGGTCGCGGCGCTGGTGCCGGCACCGATCCGGTCGGCGTCGACGACCACCACCCGGGCCCCGGCGCGGGCGGCGGCGAGCGCCGCGGTGAGCCCCACGATGCCGGCGCCGATGACCAGCAGGTCACAGGCCCGGTCCTCCACCGGCCCACAGGTCCGGGAACTCGTCCCCCACAGCGGGGTGGTCAACGGCAGGTGCTCGACGGCAGGCATGCCCACAGACTAGCGATCCGGCCGTCGGGCCCTACCCGGAACATGACTCAGGCCGGACCGGCACCCCAGGCGTTCTGCCGCTCGCGCCGCTCCGACTCGATCAGCTCGTGCTCCAGGTCGAGGGCCGGGTGGGCGTTCGCGGGGTAGCTGACCGGGCGGGCCGGCACGCCGGCGACGGTGGTGAAGGCCGGCACGTCGGACAGTACGACGCTGCCGGCCCCGATCTTGGCGCCCTCGCCGACCTTGATGTTGCCGAGCACCTTGGCGCCGGCGCCGATCATCACGCCACGGCCGATCTTCGGGTGCCGGTCGCCGCCGACCTTGCCGGTGCCACCGAGGGTGACCTCGTGCAGCATCGAGAAGTCGTCCTCGATCACCGCGGTCTCGCCGATCACGATGCTGGTGGCGTGGTCGAAGAGGATGCCCTTGCCGATCCGGGCGCCGGGGTGGATGTCGACCGCGAAGGACTCGGACGTACGGCTCTGCAGGTACAGCGCCAGCGCCTGGCGGTCGTGGACCCAGTACCAGTGGGCGATCCGGTGCGCCTGCAGGGCATGGAAGCCCTTGAAGTAGAGCAGCGGCTGGGAGTAGCCGCGGGTGGCCGGGTCGCGCGACAGCACCGCGGCGAGATCCTCGCGGACGGCGAGGCCGATCTCCGGCTCCGCGTCGAGGGCGGCCTTGATCATGTCGAACAGGGTGAGCTCGGTGAGCGTCGTGCTGTTCAGCTTGCTGGCCAGGATGTGCGCCAGCGACGACTCCAGGTCCGGGTGCCCCAGCACGACCGAGTGCAGGAAGCTGGCGAGCGCCGGCTCCTGCGCTGCGTCGCGCGTCACCTCGTCACGGATCCGTTGCCAGATGTGATCGGTCATCCCAGGTCCTTTCGACGACCTCGCCGGGTCGGATCGACCCCAGGAGATGTACGTGAACTTATGGATACCATCACATCAGCTGACTATCAAGACGCGTGCCGCCTCGTCCGTCAGGCCCGTTCGAGGATGCCCTTCAGCCGGGACAGCGCGGCCACCTCCGCATCCATGGTCCTCTGCACCATGCCGGCCATCAGCAACGCCTTGGCGGCCCCCAGGTCGGCTGCCAGCGCGAAGGTCACCCGGGTCCCGCCGTCGACCGGCTCGGCAGGATCCTGTCAGTGCCGACCCGAGAAGTCAGCGACACGCCTCCAGCACGCCGGTCTCTCCGTCACCGGAGACGGTCACCCCCATGGGGTCGAAGCCGGCCGCCGCGAGGATCGACCGCGCAGCTTCCCCCTGGTCGTCGGCCAGCTCGAGCAGGAACCAGCCGCCCGGCAGCAGCCGTCCCACCAGGTCCGGGGCGACCCGCCGCAGCGGGTCCAGGCCGTCCGGCCCGCCGTCCAGGGCGGTCACCGGCTCCCACTCGCGGGCCTCGCGCGGCAGGTAGGCGAGCCGGCCACTGGGGACGTACGGCAGGTTGGCGACGATCACCGCGTACCGTTCCGGCGCCAGCGCGGCGGGCGAGTCGGCCCGGACCACCCGGGCCGAGGGCGGCAGGTTGCCCCGGGCACAGGCCACCGCGGCGGGATCGGTGTCCATCGCGGTGAGGGCCACCCCGCCGACCCGGTGCGCGACCAGCGCCCCGACCGCCCCGGTGCCGCAGCCGAGGTCCAGCACGGCGTCGCCGGGACGCGCCCGCCGGCAGGCGCGGTCGACCAGGTACTCGGTGCGGTGCCGCGGCACGAACACGCCCGGCGCCACCGTGATCCGCAGGTCGCCGAACCGGGCGTGGCCGACCAGCAGCTCGATCGGCACCCCCTCGGCCCGCCGGCCGACCAGCCGGGCCAGCTCCGCGGGGGCACCGACCGCCGCCGCGAGGGCCAGCAGCTCGTCCTCGGGAAAGACGGACCCGGTCCTGCGGAGCAGGTCGAGGTGGGGGTGCGCCAGAGACGACGCCAGGTCGATGTCCATGGGGATGGGCCGAGTCTACGGACCCTTGACGCCGAATCGGAAGGGCGCCGGCCGGGCCCGGTGCTCCGACTCCGTAGGCCAGGAACCTGTGTCCCGCCCCACCTGACCCTGTGCAGATCTTGTGACCATCCTCACATCGAGCCTAGACTTTTGAACCAGAACTTCGCGTCGTCGGGCCCGCCGACGCGGACTCCTGATCCCACCCGAAGGCGACGGATTCAAAGGGGAATCACGATGCCCGGAACCTATTCGCGGCGCCAATTCGTGCTCGGAAGCGCGGGGGCCATGGGCCTGTTCCTGAGCGCTCGGCTCAACTTCCTGGAGGGGACGGGTGCGTACGCCGCCGTCCAGGCCCTGCCACCACTGGCGGGCAACAAGATCCCCCAGTTCGTCGACCCGCTGCCCGGCCTGACCCTGGTCGACGGCACCCAGGACGTGGCCCTGTCGATGGCGGAGTTCAGCTCGCCGATGCTGCCGACGGGCTTCCTCGGCGCCAACGGTCAGTACGCCACCACCGGGACGTACGTCTGGGGCTACCGCCCGACCGGGGCGACGGCGGTCGTCTCAGCGGGGACCGGCAGCTACCTGGGGCCGGTCGTCCTGGCCCGGCGCGGCACCCCTACCCGGGTGACCTTCACCAACGACCTGCCCACCTCCCAGGCCGCGGCCCGGACGGCCTGGCACGACTGGACCGACCAGACCCTGCACTGGGCGGACCCGCTCGGGGTGATGGACGACCCGAACGCCGCGACCCTGGCCCGCCTGCACTACACGGGGCCGGTGCCGGCCGTGCCGCACCTGCACGGTGGCGAGGTGCCGCCCTGGCTGGACGGTGGCCCCGACGCCTGGTTCACCAGCGACGGAGCCCACCAGGGGCCGGCGGCCTACCCCGGTGGTGCCGGGGTGAAGTCCTGCGTCTACCGTTACCCGAACTCCCAGGAGGCGGCCCACATCTGGTTCCACGACCACGCCCTGGGGGCCACCCGGCTCAACGTGTACGCCGGCATCGCCGGCGGCTACCTGCTGCGTGAACGCGACACCGACACCAACGGCGCCCCGCTGGTCTGGTTGCCGCCGGGCCTGGCCCCGTACGGGATCGGCACCGGCTCGCCCCTCACCGGCGCCGAGGCGATCATCCCCCTGGTCATCCAGGACCGGATGTTCGACGTCAACGGCCAGTTGTTCTTCCCGAACCTCGGGGTCACGCCGCAGCACCCGTACTGGATGCCGGAGTTCATCGGCGACACCGTCGCGGTCAACGGGAAGGTCTGGCCCTACCGGGCGGTCGACCGCAAGCGCTACCGTTTCCTCTTCCTCAACGGCTCCAACGCCCGCGGCTACGACCTGTCGCTGATCGACCCGGCGAGCGGCGTCCGCGG
>CAYOBI010000068.1:0-14678 GCA_964402325.1 uncultured Propionibacteriaceae bacterium
GGCGGCGCCCGTCAGGACCTGTTGTTCCCTGCCACAGGAGATGCACGATCATGGCTCGTACCTTTGACCCGTTCCGCGACGTCGACCAGCTGTTCTCGCAGGCGCTCCGTACGCCCGCCTCGACGGCGATGCCGATGGATCTCTACCGCGAGGGCGACAACTACTTCGTCAAGATCGACCTGCCAGGTGTCGACCCGAGCACCATCGACGTCGATCTCGACGACTCGACCCTGACCATCCGCGCCGAGCGCACGCAGCAGGCCGGTGAGGGAGTCCAGTGGCTGACCCGGGAGCGCCCGGTCGGCACGTTCGCCCGCCAGCTCACCCTCGGCAAGGGGGTGGCCGCCGAGAACATCGACGCCGAGTACACCGACGGTGTGCTGATCCTGACGATCCCGGTCGCCGAGGCCGCCAAGCCGCGCAAGATCAGCGTCGCGCACAAGGCAGAGGAGATCCCAGGCACCGTCGAGCCGGAGGCCTGACCCGCCGGTCGTTCCACCGCTGGCCCACTCTCGCGGCCCGCTCCTGCGCCGTCTGCCGGTCCGACCGGCAGACGGCGCGGCCGTGCCCGAGTCCCTGCCCGCTACACCACACCGGATGACACCACCGCAGGAACCGGAACGATCACAGGAACGGGATTCAGGATCGACTCACGCCCGGGACCTGCCCGGCCTCACCGACCTCGGCGGATCGATCCTCGCGATCCCCGGCGCCGATGTCGGCGACCAGGGCGCCCACCAGCACGACCAGTCCCAGCACCGGAGTGACACCGCTGAGCAGGATCTCCCCGGCGGTGTAGTCCAGCTCCTTCATGCCGCCGGCCGGCAGCACACTGTAGGGCGCCAGCCACAGCCACACCACCAGCAGCGTCCCGCTGACCGCCACCAGCCGGCCGGTGCGATGGATGAGCAGGAGGACCGCCAGCGGCACGATCCAGACGAAATGATGGGTCCAGGAGACCGGTGAGGCCAACGCGGTGGTGAGACCGACCAGCACCACCGCCACCCCGTCCAGGCCGCGGTGGGACAGCCTGCGGGCGGCGAGCAAGCCGATCACGATGCACCCCCCGGCGATGACGAGCGCGACTGGTCCGGCGGCCGGGGCGAGCTTGCACAGGCGCAGAATCGCCCCACGGAAGGACTGGTTGTCCAGGTAGATCGGGTCGGAGGCGAAACCGACCGACCCGGTGGTCGCCAATCTGCCCCAGTAGAACAACGACTCGCCCGGCAGCAGCGCGAAACCGACCAGGGTCAACCCGGCCGCGGTGGCTGTGCCGGTCAGCGCCGCCTGCCAGCGACGGGTGAGCAACAGATACACGATGAACAGCGCCGGGGTGAGCTTGATCGCGGTGACCAGGCCGACGAGCCAGCCGGCCGGCAGAGGGATCCGTCGCCGGTCGGTCACCCGGGGTCCCGGCACCAGGTCGAGGATCACCAGACAAGTGAGCAGGATCTCGACCTGCCCCAGCCGGGTGGCCATGGTGACCGGAGTGGCGGTCCCGATCGCCACGGCCGCAGCGACGCTGCCGGCCCAGCCGTGCAGGCCGAGCCGGCGCACCACGGCGATGAGGGCTGCCCAGGAGGCCAGGGTCCAGAGGATCTTCCAGAGCAGGGCGGGCCCGAGCAGGAACGGCAGGAACAGGATCGCGGCGATCGGCGGGTACACGAACTGGTTGGGGCCGTCGGCGTACATCGGCACATGGGTGAAGAGTGACCGGGCACCGGCGAGGTAGATGTCGAAGTCGGGCAGCGCCCCGCCGAAGCCGGTGGTGACGGCCAGGGGCACCAGCCAGGACACGACCCCGGCCGTCAGTGGCAACGCGAGTTGCCCGAGCCTGGTGATGCTGTCGCGGCGGGAGTGTCCGAGTGCGTCCACGACCCCCATCCTGTCACCTGACACCGGCCGGCCCGATGGTTGCCCGAAACCGTCGGCCGGGTCCGCAGCCGAGACTCACCGTGACAGGTCAGCCCGTGCTTGTCGACGAGGCTCGGCCATACTCTCAGGCCAGGACCGGGTCCAGCACCCACGTCCTTTCCACGGCCGGGAACGCATCCGGGCCGGACAGCCGCTCCCCCGGGACGAGCACCGCCAACTGCGACGAGTACCGGGACACGGAAGCCCACTTCAACTCGCGGTCCACCGCAAACTCCTGTTCACGCGCCACCCACCCCCGGCGCCGCGCGATCCGTGCCGCCTCCGCGTCCCCCGGCTTGCTCAACAGATAAGGAAAGTCCTCGAACAGGACGATCCGCACCGCCGGGGCTCCGGCCAGCACCGCAAGTGCGGCGTCCCGCACCGCGAGATGGTCCCGATGCCGCTCCACGGCCTGTTCCCCGACCAGCAGCCGGCGGCCCCGATACTCCAGACGCTCAGCCGTCCGGGCAAGACGCCCGAGCCCCGAGCGAACCCGCACCGCCGCGGCACGAGCCCGTCCCGCCGGAGCGGCGTAGCCCCCCTCCGGGGACCCTCCGCGCTCCGGATCCACCGGCACAGCCGAACCGCCGGCTGCCGAAGCCGAGGCCGAGGCCACGACCGCCCGCTTGAGAAGCCGGGAAAACCGGGACCTCAGGAAATCGATCACTGATGGCGGCAACACGACTCCGGCCCCTACCGGCAACACCACCGTGACCTGCCGGCCTGCCTGCGACCCGACCCAGTCCGACAGGTCCCGGCGGAGCGCTTCCAGGTCACCCGCCCTGCGGGCCGGGTCTGTGTAGACCGAGTCCAACCCACCCAGGTGCCGGTACCGTGCACCGACCGTGGCGCACGCGGCCGCATCCTCCGCGCGCCGCTGGACCATCAGGGCTCTGGAGTCCGGGTAGCCACACTCGAGGTCCCACTCGGTCGTCACCGGGCGCTCCGGATCGCCGGCGAACACTGTCCATACCTCGGCGCCCCGACGCCGGACGAGCTCGTGGGCACTGAGCAGTGCGTCGTCCAGATGGGGCGACACCACGAGGACGACCTCCCCTGCCGCCACGTCCTCCGACTGCCCGGAATACTGCGCGTCCACCCGGTCGCCACCTCCTGCCGATGAAGACTACCGGCAAGGTGCCCTGCCACAGCCCAGATGGAATGATCTGCCGGCACCGTCAGAGCCTGGCGGCAATTGATCGGCGGCGCATGGCAGTCTGTCGTCATGACAGTCTTCGGTGATGACAGGGGGACCATGAAGACTCAGCCACCCGACAGGATCCAGGAGTCGGCTGCTGGAAGCGGAACGAATGTCTGAGCCCGCAGCCGGCCGCCTCGCGAGAGCGATCCAGGTCCGCGCCCCGAAGACCTTCGACGTACTCCGATCAACCAAACGCTTCTTCTCCGGGATTCTTGACTTCGTGGTGTACCGGCTGCGCACCAGCCGATTCCCCGCCAATCCCGTCCGCCGAACGCTCACCGTGCTCTCGGCGGAGGAATCCCTCGCGCGCATCGCCGCCGAACGATTGTCAGTCGCCCGCTATGGGGACGGCGAGATCGACATCATCGACGGGCGCGGGCTGGGATTCCAACCGTACGATGCCGAGTTGGCGGAGAAGCTGCGCGAGGTGGCGGCCGGATCGCGCACGAACATGGCGATCGCGATTCCCGATATCTTCCGCTCCCTCGCCGCCCAGAATCGGTCTGCGGCACGCCACTGGAGGCGGCACCTACGGTTCACCGGGTCGATCTGGTTTGCCCTTTTCGACCCGACAAGGGTCTATTTCAACTCGTTTCTCTCTCGGCCCTACATCGACTGGAGAGACAAGTCGGGAGCTGTGGAGCGCTTCGACGCCGTGAAGATGCTCTGGAAGGGACGCGACGTCATCCTGCTCGAGGGGGCCCAGTCCCGACTCGGGGTCGGCAATGATCTCCTCGAAGGCGCTGCGTCCGTCCGGAGGATCCTCTGCCCCTCGGTGGACGCTTGGAGCCGGCGAGGTGAGATCCTCGACGCCGCCCGCCGGGAGGCCGCCCGGAGTGACGTGGCGGATCACGGATCGGTCCTGTTCCTGCTCGCACTAGGGCCGACGGCGACGATCCTCGCCGACATACTGTCGAGACTCGGTCACCAAGCAATCGACATCGGGCACATCGACGTCGAGTACGAGTGGTTCCGCCGCGGCGCGACACACAAGACCGCCGTGCCCGGGAAGTACGTGAACGAGGCCGACTCCGATGGGGAGAGTCCCGGTGAGGAGTCCGAGGAGCCCGCCGGCGGGCCGGACGACCCGAGCTACTCGAGCCAGGTCGTCGCCGTCGTCCCGTGACGCCGGCCGTCACGACCGAGCACACCAAGGACAGCGACGGACCGCCACGCGCGGCGTCCCCCCTCCGGCACCTCGGATCCGTGCCGTCGGACGGCTGTCGCCCGACGGTGCACCCCCAGGATGCCATGGTGGATGCCATGAGAGGTGTCCGTCGGCGCTGGATCGCGGCGTGCGCAGCCAGCGCCGCCGGTGTCCTGGCCTGGTCGGCGGTGTGCTACCGATTCGTCGGCCATCCGCGGACCGATTCGCGGATGCCGGTCGACGCCATGTACGTCATCGGCCCGGCCGAGACCCGCTGGACCGAGGGTCTGGCCGTGGCGGGCACCGGGGTCGCGCCGGTCGTCCTGGTCACCCAGACCCTCGCTGGCGGGACGGAGATCTTCCCTCCCGAGTGCAGCGGGCAGAGTCCGGCAACCCCGACCGGCCAGGGCTATCGGATCATCTGCGTCATCCCCGACCCGTACACCACCCGAGGGGAGGCCCGGGCCCTTGCCGACCAGGTCCGCCAGAACGGATGGACCCACGTGGCGGTGTTCACCAGCACGCCCCATGTGGCACGGGCCCGGATGCTGATGGAACGCTGCGTCCCCGCGCAGGTGAGCGTTTGGGACTACCCACACCCGCGGTCCGTGGTCGAGTGGCTTGGCGATGCCGTCTACCAGTCCCTGGCATGGGTCAAGGCGCAAGTGGTCCGGAGCTGTTGAGCGGGCATGCCTTACGCTGCACCGGTGACCTCACCGACCTCCGGAGCCGGCGCCCGGGACGGCATACGAGCGGAGCCGGTAGCCGCCTACATCGTGCTCAGCCATCGGGACCCCGACCAGGTGACCAGACTGGTCCGGACGATCCGGGCGTCCAGTCCCCGGTCGCAGGTCTTCGTGAGCCACGACTCCCGCACCAGCGCGCCTCCCCGGATCGAGGATCCGCGCACCCATGTGGCGGCACACGGTCGGGCGACCGACTGGGGATCCTTCGAGATCGTGCAGGCGACGCTCGACGCGCTCCGATGGGCCCAGCGGGTCGCCGACCCGGACATGGCTGTGGTGATCTCCGGACAGGACTACCCGACCCGTCGCCTGGAGTCATGGGAACGGGCATTCCTCCGGGCCGGCGGATGGGCCGGAACCGCACGTCGTCTCAACTACCGACCGCGGTGGGGTCGCGGTGACGAGGCGGGGACCGACCGGGCGCTGCTCTGGTATGCGTATCGCTGGGTACGTCTGCCACGGTGGATGTCGGACCGACTCCCGGATCCGGTCCGCACCCGGTGGTACCGGCTGCTCCACGGCGTTCTCAAACGGACCGAACCCGCGCTCGCCTACCACTTCCTGCGGCGCGGTCGCGGCCCGTACGTCGGCGTCCCGCGGCGGCACAGCACCTTCAGCGACGATCGCCCGTGCTACAAGGGCTCTCAGTGGCTGGCGATGGATCGGCCACTGGTCGATCTCGTAGTCGCGGACGCGGCGCCCGGTTCCCGGCTCTACGACACCTTCCAGGATTCGCTGATCCCGGACGAAGCGTTCCTCCAGACGATGCTGTCATGGGCGGCACCGGTCCAGCCGGACTCGGCCATCAGCTATCTGGACTGGGGCACAGACGCCCGGGCGGAGTCCCCCCGCGTGCTGGGGATCGGCGACCTCCCCGCCGTCCTGGCGTCCGGAGCCCCCTTTTGCCGCAAGGTCGATCCGGTGGACGCCACCGGCCTCCTGGACGCTCTGGACCGGGTGAACGGCGCTGCGTCCGAGGATGCTCCCGGCGACGCGGCCGATGCGGCCGATGCGCGATGATGCCTGCCGGCGGTGTATGCTGCTGGCGGTTCACGCTGCCGCACGATTCCAGAACCGCGAGACGGCGTCGGGGGGAAAACAGCGGTGCCCGGACAGCGAAGGTCTTTCTGCGGCGGTCTCACCGTACGTGCGGTGAGAGGTCCTGGACCGCCCCGGACGGTGAGCCGATGAGGAGGCCCATGCCAGTCGCACCCAGCCGTGCCAGCGGTCAGGATGCCGATCCGCGACGATTACTCGTCGTGTCCAGCATCCGGTGGGGATTCCTCTGGCAGCGCCACCAGGCCCTGGCCGTCGCCGCGGCCGAGGACGGCTGGCAGGTCGATTTCCTCCAACCACGGCCCCGGAACATCCGCCAGCTGGCCACCTTCCCCCTCCGCGCCCTACGCCGCACCGTCGTGACGCAGAGTCACGGTCCCGTACCGGCCGGAGTGTCTGTGCTCGGCCCACGCGGTTGGCTCACCCCTCGCCGACAGCCACCGTACGACCTGGCCCTGGTCTACCTCCCCGATCGCCTCACCGAGTGGTTCCTGGCCCGCAACGGCACCCGGCACGTCATCTATGACGCGGTGCTGGACTGGAGCACGGTGCCATCCACCTGGTACCCGCCCACGGGCTGGCGGGGTGCCGAGCAGCGGATCGCCGGCCGGGATCGTACGGTCGTGACGACCGACGCGGACGGGATGGCGCAGAAGCTGGAGTCGCGCGGCATCCGCTGCGCGGTCGTGCCGCCTGCGGCCGACCCCGCCTTCATCGACAGCGGGGCTCGACGGCCCGGCCAGGACTCCCGACAGCGGGCGGCCCTGTACTTCGGCTCGATTCGCCAGGAGGTGGATCGTGACGCGCTCGTCGCCCTGGCCACCAGCGGCGTGACGGTGGATGTCGTCGGCCCGGTGGACCGTCCCGAGATCGCCGATGAGCTGACCGCCGGTGGCGTACGCCTGCACCCCGCGTTGCCACTGCCGGAGATCGCGGAGCTGGCGGCTGCCTACCGCGTGGTCCTGCTCCCCTACCGCGGCGAACGCGCAGCGACACTGATGCCGGCCAAGTTCTGGAACTGCGTGGCGACCGGAGGCTGGGTGGTCACGCTGGGGCTGCGGACCCCCACCCTGCCAACCGTCGTGGCCACCCGCACGACCGCGGAGTTCGTGGCGGCCGTACGGACAGCGCTGGATGCCCCGGTCACCGGTGACCGGGTGCCACCGCCGACCTGGCACAGCCGGTGGCAGACCATGCTGACGTTGGCGAACGCCCGGTCACACGATCCCGCGGGCCGTCCGACCCGCCAGGCCGCGTCGGACGTGAGTCGATGAGAGCGCTCCTGCGGAGGATACGCGAGGCCGCCCGATCGTCCCGCCGCGGCACGGGCACGACATTTGTCGGCGTGCTCGCCGCTTCCCTGGTCGGGGGATCGTCACTGCTGATCGGTATCGTCCTGCTGCCACTGGTCGCGGGCGCGGTCGGCGCCGGTCCGTACGGGTTGTGGCTGTTCCTCATCACGATGACGACCGTCGTGGGATACGGCGATCTGGGGGTCTACTCGGCGATCGTGCACTACGGCGCACAGGCCCGCGGCGGCGCCAGCCGCTACACGATCGCCGATCTGATGACCGCCGGGGTCATCTGGAGCCTGATCGTCGCGGCGGTGATGGTGCCGATCTACACCGTCCTGGCCGCAACGTACGCGCAGTCCCATGCCGCCGCGGTGGGACTCACCCCGCAGACGGCGTGGGTGCTGGTCGGGCTCGGGGCCACCGTCACCTTCCTGGCCGCGTCCCGGCCGTTCGGCGGTGCGCTGATCGGATCGGGCCACCTGCTGACGGAGAAGCGGGCCGACCTCCTGGCGCTGGTCTTCCGTGTCGTCGGCACGCTCGTCGCCGCGCTGCTGCTGAGGTCCATCGTCGCCGTCGCTGTCATCGAAACGATCGCCACTGCCCTGCCGTCACTGGTCGTCGTGCCGTTCGTGCTGCGTCGCGTCGCACCTCTCCGGGTGCACCGGGATGCACTGCGACCGCTGCGGATGATGCTGGCCTACAGCGCCAAGTCACTGCTGACCAGCCTGCCCCTGATGGTCGTGACAAGTGGCGCAACGATCGTCCTGGGGATCGTCCGTGGCCCGACAGAGGTGACCTACTTCAATTTCGCGTATCGCATCTCGTCCGGTCTGAGGACCGTGCTCGGGTGGACCCTGGAGCCGTTCCGCTCCGCGCTCAGCCGCCTGGCGGCGGAGGACCGGGCCCGGCACAACCATACGGTGATCAGCCTGGGATTCGCGTCGGCAACGGTCACCGGAGCGGTGGCCGGCCTGCTGTCGGTGAGCGCCTTCTGGCTGGTCGCCCTCTGGGTGGGAGGCACAATGCCCGCGCAGCCGATCGCCATCACCGCGATCATTCTGATGCTCGGGCTCCTCGCCGAGAGCCTGGTCAACCCGCTGGTCCTGGCCGGGGATACGTCCGGCCTGCCCGGGATCTTCCTGCTTCCGCAGGCCTTGTGGGCCGCCCTGTTCCTCCTCCTGGCGCCAGTCCTGGGCACCTGGTGGGGATCGGTGGGAGTCGCGATCGCGGTATCCGTCCCGCTGCTCGTAGTCGGGCCGTGCTGCCTGGTGGTGGCTCACCGTCGACTCGGACTGTCCGTCCAGGACTGGTGGTCGGCGACGCTACGGCCCGCGCTGGCGGTCGTCGTGCCCGCCCTCGTGGTGAGCCTTGCCACCCTCGCAACGGTCGGGTCGGTTGCGCCCTGGGCCCCAGGGCCGGTCTTTGTCGCCGCGATCGTCGGCATGGCGCTCCTGCTGCGCCGCAGACTCCCGCTCTCCGAGCTGGCCGACGCGTTACGTCTGCGGATGTGAGCGCTACCCCTCCCGCGTCGCGCCAACCCGGCGCCGCCGGACCGGCGCGGCAGCAACGGCGGTGGGGGCCGGCGCGACAGGCCCGCCTCGTGGATGGCAGCTGACGGTGACGGCGTACACCAGGCCCAGCGGAAGCAGGTGCCCCGGATCGACATCCTCCAGGACACACCAGATGGCGATGAACACGGCTATCGCCACCCCGATCGCCGAACCGGCGCGGTGGGCCATCACCACCACGCCCCCGATCAGCACCACAACGGCGGCCAGCCCCAGGATGCCGGCCCGGAACAGCATCCCCAGGTAGGTGGAGTGGGTCGCGACGCTGGCCACCAGCGTCGGGTCGTGCGGCTTGATGCCGTACCCGAGCACGGGCACCGGCAGGTTCCGGATCAGCCGCCAGGTTTCACGGTAGATGGCGGATCGGCTGTCCAGGGAACCGGCTCGGGTGCCGTTCGCCTCCAGCACGAACGACACGATCCGCGACCAGTTCACGATAGTGAATGCCGCGACCAACAGCGGCGCGACGAACCCGAGAGTGTGGTACCCCACCATTGAGTGCCGCCGGACGACCTGGAGCAGGGCGACGCCACCGGCGATCGCCAGGCCGAGGAACGCGGACCGGCTGAGGGAGAGTGCCATCCCCACGCCGCCGGCGGCGACCGCCAGCACCGCCACCATCCGCCACCGCCCGCCCTCGGCGAACAGCGGGAGCATCGCCAACACGGCAATCACGGCGAAAGCTCCGGCCCAGGTCGGGTTGCCCATCATGCCGAGCGACCGGAGCTGTGCTGTCCCCAGCCAGTCCTGGTAGACGATGGCATTCGTCGAGAAGGCGCGCAGGCTGTCCGGGAAACTGCCGGCCCAATGGGACGTCAGGGGGATCGGAAGATAGCTGGGGAGATACCACCAGGCCAACAGGATCACCGCCCCCTGGGCGCAGACGGTCAGTGCGAACCCACGCTCCAGGACAGCGGTGAGATCGGACCGCTCGGCGACGGTCAGGAGTCCCGCCAGACCCACCCACACAGTGACGTTCGCGGCCAGGCCGACCAGCCGGTCGACCTGCCAGCCGAAGCTGAGGACTCCCACCACGCTCGAGGCCGCGAGCAGCGCACCCACCGCGATCGAGGCTCCGGCGAGCCGGGTCACGCCGGCCTGAGCCAGGTACGGCACGGAGAGGATCGCCATCAAGGGCCAGAAGAGGAAGGCCGCTCCGAGTGCCCAGAGCAGAGGGTAGGCCAGAACGAGCATCCCGGCGGCTCGGGCGAATCGGCTCTCGGCCGTGGTGCCGGCGGTCGCCAGAGCGGAGGTCCCAATCACCCGTCCGCACCGTCAGATCGTACGCTCCGTCGCTTGTACACCTGAGCCGGCACTGCCACGGCAGTCTCGACGAGCCCCCGGGCATAGCGCCCGACCAGGCGTCTCGGATCGAGGATCAGGCGATGCAGCCACTCCAGGTGGGCCTGGATCATCCACCGGGGAGCCCGTGGCTCGTCACCATTGAGGAACCCGAACCAGCCCCCACAGGTGATGACGGTGCAGGGCGGAAGCTGCTGGCGCCATTGCGAGGCCCACATGGCCTCCAGCGGCATCCCCATCCCGACGAAGACCAGGTCGGGGCGACAGGCATTGAGCTCCTGCACCACCGCGTCGTGGTCCCGACGATAGCCGTCCGTGGTGTAGACGACCGAGGCGCTCGGCATCCGCTCGATCGCCCGCGCCGCACGCTCCGCCGCACTCGGCTTGCCACCGACGAGAGCCACCCGCACGTCGCGCCCGACCCGGCCCGCCGTCGCCTCGATGATCGGCAGGCCGATGTCGGTGGTCGCAGCGCGGCCGATCTGACGGGCACCTGCCAGCCTGGCCAGCATCACGATGGCCGCGCCGTCGGCATACACCAAGTCGGCCTGTCGCATCACGTCGACGAAGGCAGGGTCACGCCTCAGCGCCAACCCTCCGACGTGCAGGGCGAAGATGAGCCGTGTCTCGGAGGCCGGAACGGCGACCGCCGCAATGATCGAGTTGACATCCGCGTCCACGACCGGAATCGCACCGACGTCGACCGTCGCCAGGGATGTCTCTCTCACGTAGCGGCACCCCCCTCACGTCACGGACCACAGCTGATGTCGGCGCATCGGGCCTCGAATACGGCCGTCCCGCCTCACCCCGAACCGGCACTCATCACCGATGAGTACGACGGTGCGGCCCACAGCGATTTGCTGTCGACATGATACCCCACTTAGAGTGATTGACACAGATCACGGGATGTCAATATCGCTGTCCCGGCGGGATCAGCAGCATCGACACCTCCGGCCCGGGGCCATGTCGGCCATATCCATTCCGGCCGTGTTCCCATCGACCAGGGCTTTAGGAATGGCAGGAGGACAAGCCGTGCAGGGTGGCACACCGTGGTGCTGTCGCGGTGTCCGTTTCCCTCGGGCCATGGCCCGGCCGACGGGCGTCCCGCTTCCGCCGTCCGATGCCCGGCGCACCGGTGCGGCGAGAAGTACGCTCACCGAGCGCCCCGTCACCATTCTCCGGACGACCACAGCACCGGCGCATGAGCCGTCTCGCTGACCGATCTGAACAGGCTTGCCTGAAGGAGGGCACATGAAGCTGGTCGAGTACCTCGGCGTGCTCCGCAGATTCTGGCGGACGATTCTGGTCTGCACTCTGGCCGGCCTGGCGGTGGGCGCGGGGCTGACTGCGGTGATGAAGCCGACCTACACGGCGTCGACCTCGTTGTTCTTCTCGGTCGACACCGGCTCGTCCGCTGGCGACCTGGCTCAGGGCACCTCATACGCGCAGAGTCAGGTCCAGTCCTACACCAGGCTGGCGACCACGGCGATGATCCTGCAACCGGTGATCGACAAACTGAAGTTGACCGAGACGTCGGACAGTCTGGCCGGCCGGGTCACCGCCTCCAGTCCGGATTCGACCTCCCTGATCGAGATCTCCGTGACCGGCGACGACCCACGGCGGGCCGCCTCGACGGCTCAGGAGATCGGAACCCAGCTCATCACGGCGGCTGAGCAACTGTCACCCACCGGTGCGAACGGCCAGCGCATGGTGCGTGCCGTCGTCGCCAGCCCGGCCACCGTCCCCGCTCGGGCAACCAGCCCGAAGAAGGCCCAGAACCTCGCCATCGGGCTGCTGCTCGGCCTGAGCCTCGGCATCCTTCAGGCGGGCCTGCGCGAGGTGCTGGACACGCGGGTCCGCACCCGAGCCGATCTGAGCAGGGTCACCGATTCACCGATCCTCGGCGTGGTGCCCTTCGACCCCGGGTCGGTGTCCAGCCCGATCGCCGTCGACGTTGATCCGCACTCGATGCGGGCCGAGTCCTACCGGCGCGTCCGGACCAATCTGAAGTACGTGCCACTGGGCAATACGAACCGGGCGATCTGCGTCTCCTCGGCCATCCCCGGCGAGGGGAAGTCGACGTCGGTGGTGAACATCGCCCGGGCCCTGGCCGACGCCGGCGCATCGGTCCTGCTCATCGACGCGGACCTGCGCAAGCCGCGGATCGCCAAGTACCTGGGCCTCGTCGACACCGTCGGACTCACGTCGGTTCTGATCGGCACCGCCACTCTGCGCGACGTCATCCAGCAGACCGGGATGGTCCGGCTGTCCGCCCTCGCCGCAGGCCACATCCCGCCGAACCCGTCGGAGCTCCTGGACACCGACGCCATGCGGACGTTGATCGAAGAGGCCTGCGCGACGTACGACTACGTCCTCATCGACACGCCACCTGTGCTCCCGGTGGCCGACGCCACGGTGCTCGCCAGCCATACCGCTGGTGTCCTGCTGGTGGTCGGAGCCAACCGGACGCGGCGTGGTCAGGTCACTGCGGCGATCGAGACCGTCGAGGCCGCCAACGGCAAGGTCCTCGGCCTTCTCCTCAACAAACACCGGGCCAGGGGCCAGGACAAGAGGAGCGGCTACTACTACAGCGAGCGGTATGCACTCACCGGCAAGGACAACGCCGTCGAGACGCGGCCGACTCCTCGGCGGGCGGCTCTGCAGGTCGACGACCGCGCTCCCGGAGCGTGAATCGCGATGGGGTGAGTCAGCGACGACCGCGCAGAGCGTCGATCTCCCGGCGCTCCTTCTTCGTCGGCCGGCCGGTGCCACGGTCCCGCCGGGCCACCGAGGCGGACAGGTAGGCTGGCCGCTCCGGGGAACGGTCGACGTAGGCCTTCACCGCGAGCGCGGCGCCGACGCGTTTGGTGATCGGGTCGACCACCTCGAACTCACGATCCCAGCCGGGGCTGCGAACCACCACCCGGTCCCCGGGCCGGACCTCCTGCGCGGGTTTCGCGGGTCTGCCGTTGACCCGCACATGACCACCCTTGCAGGCGTCGCTGGCCATAGTGCGGGTCTTGTAGACGCGGACGGCCCATAACCATGAGTCGACACGAGCCATCTGCGGCTCCTCTCGGGGCGAACTCGGACGCCTCGGGGAGACAGCGGCCCGAGCGTTGAGCCATCCTAGCGGCGCTGTCCCGCGCCCTGTCGATACCGCCTGAATACTGACGCCCAGATGCCGAGCGAAAGTTGATCCCCTCGGACAGATTGAGGGAGTGATCAGCGTGGAGGAATGGGCCGAGATCAGGCGGCTTCACAAGTCGGAGGGCCGTCTACGGGCAGTCTTCCGTGACCGCCGACAGCGGGGCCAAACGAAGTTGTCATTCTCGCCTTTGGACAGCGAGTACTGAAGGAGAAGACCAGACAACACCAGCAGAGCCGACATCCGGAACGACCGGAGGAGATTGTTGAGAACCCAGCCCCCTTGTGCACCAGGGTCGGCCGCCGCACCGGGGGCGGCATGAAGCAGAACGACCAGAATCACCGCCATGCCACGGATCAGATCCATCCACGTCTGGCGCGTCCGCACATCCCCCCGGTTCTGCATCCGCTCAACCTACACCGAGGTCACCACCAGGTCAGGAACGACCCCGAAGCGCGTCGATCTCACGACGGTCCTTCTTGGTGGGCCTGCCTGTGCCGCGATCTCGCCTGGCCACCGGCGGACAGGTAGGCGGGACGTTCCGGTGAGTGATCGACATACGCCTGGACGGCGATGGCGGCACCGACGCGCTTGGTGATCGGATCGACCACCTCGAACTCGCGGTCCCAACCGGGGCTACGGACGACCACTCGGTCCCCTGGCTTCACGACCTGCGCGGGCTTGGCCGGTTTACCGTTGACACGAACGTGACCCCTGCAGGCGTCGCTAGCCATGGTGCGGGTCTGGCAAATGCGGACGGCCCACAACCAGGAATCAACACGGGACATGGGCTGCTCCCCTCATGGAGGCCTGCGGTCGGATGACCGGGTGTCGGGCCATCCTAGTGCGACCGCGGAGGACGACCGTCAGCCAAGAGCGGCGGCGACCCCCTCACTCAGCTATCGCGCCGCCCGCCGCAACTGGTCGAGCAGGTAGTCGCCGTAGCCCGACTTGCGCAGCCCGTTGGCCCGGTCCCGTAGCTCGTCGTCGGTGAGGAACCCCATCCGCCAGGCGGCCTCCTCGGGACAGCCGACCTGCAGGCCCTGGCGCTTCTGCAGGGTGTGGACGTAGTTCGAGGCATCCAACAGCGAGTCGAAGGTGCCGGTGTCGAGCCAGGCGGTGCCGCGCGGCAGGACTTCGACCTGGAGGCTGCCCTGCTCGAGGTAGTGGCGGTTCACGTCGGTGATCTCGTACTCCCCCCGCGCCGACGGGGCCAAGGAGCGGGCGATCTCGACCACCTGGTTGTCGTAGAAGTAGAGGCCGGGAACGGCATAGTTCGACTTCGGCTCCGCCGGCTTCTC
>CAYOBI010000069.1:0-10534 GCA_964402325.1 uncultured Propionibacteriaceae bacterium
CAACGCCGCCCAGCATGCCCGGGCGTTCGGGTGTGATTCCGGGCTCACCGCCGGACGGTGCGGCCCGCCCTTGGTCCGTGCGGCGGGTGTGGTTCCGGGCTCCAGTCCAGACGCTGCGGGAAATGTGCATTCGCGGCGGGATTTCCGGTGGCGTTTGATGTTCGGCGCAGCGTTGGGTGGCAAGGGGCCGGGTGGGCGACGGGCCCGGCGCCGGGCGGGAGCGGAGGCCGCCCCTCAGCTGGTGACCGCCCCCTCGGAGGCTGAGTGCACCAGCCGGGTGTACTTCGCCAGCACCCCGCGGGTGTAGCGGTGCGGAATCGGCTGCCATCCTTGGCGGCGGGCCGCCAACTCGTCGGCATCGACCAGCAGGTCGAGCGTACGTCCCGCGATGTCGACCCGGATCCGATCGCCGTCGCGGACGAGGGCGATCGGGCCGCCGTCCACCGCCTCCGGCGCCAGGTGGCCGATGCACAGGCCGGTCGTCCCGCCGGAGAACCGGCCGTCGGTCAGCAGCAGCACGTCCTTGCCCAGCCCGGCGCCCTTGATCGCGCCGGTGATGGCGAGCATCTCCCGCATGCCGGGGCCGCCTTTCGGGCCCTCGTAGCGGATCACCACCACGTCGCCCTTGTGCAGCGTGCCCTGGTCGAGGGCGTCCATCGCCTCCTGTTCGCGTTCGAACACCCGGGCCGGCCCCTCGAACACGTCGGCGTCGAACCCGGCCGACTTCACCACCGCCCCGTCGGGCGCCAGCGTCCCGTGCAGGACGGTGATCCCGCCGGTCGGGTGCAGGGGCCGGTCCATCGCCCGGATCACCGAGCCGTCGAGCGGGCGCGGGCCGATCCGCTCGAGGTTCTCGGCGAGCGTACGACCGGTGACGGTCAGCGCGTCGCCGTGCAGCAGCCCGGCGCCGAGCAGCGCGGCCATCACCACCGGGATGCCGCCGTGGAAGTCCATGTCGGCCATCACATACGTCCCGAAGGGCTTCATGTCGGCCAGGTGCGGCACCCGGTCGCCGATCCGGTTGAAGTCGCCGAGCGTCAGGTCGACGTCGGCCTCGTGCGCGATCGCGAGCAGGTGCAGCACGGCGTTGGTGGAGCCGCCGAGGGCCATCAGCAGGGTGATCGCGTTCTCGAACGCCTCCCTGGTGAGGATGTCGCGCGCCGTGATCCCCTGCCGGAGCAGCTCGACGACCGCCTCGCCCGACCCATGGGCGTACGTGTCGCGGCGCCGGTCCGCCGCCGGCGGAGCCGCGGAGCCGGGCAGGCTCATCCCGAGAGCCTCGGCGATCGAGGCCATCGTGTTGGCCGTGTACATGCCGCCGCAGGCGCCCTCGCCGGGGCAGATCGCCCGCTCGATCGCGTCCAGGTCCTCGCGGCTCATCCGCCCGGCCAGGCAGGCGCCGGCCGCCTCGAACCCGTCGATCAGCGTCACCTCCCGCTCGGTGCCGTCACTCAGCAGCGCCCTCCCCGGGGCGATCGACCCCGCGTACAGGAACACCGAAGCGAGGTCGAGCCGGGCCGCAGCCATCAGCATGCCGGGCAGTGACTTGTCACAGCCGGCCAGCAGCACCGAGCCGTCGAGCCGTTCGGCGGACATCACCGTCTCCACCGAGTCGGCGATCACCTCCCGGGAGACCAGCGAGTAGTGCATGCCCTCGTGCCCCATCGAGATGCCGTCGGAGACCGAGATGGTGCCGAACTCCAACGGGTAGCCGCCGCCGGCGTGCACACCCTCCTTCGCCGCCTGTGCCAGTCGGTCGAGGGAGAGGTTGCACGGGGTGATCTCGTTCCAGGAACTGGCGATGCCGATCTGCGGCTTGTCCCAGTCCTGGTCGCCCATCCCCACCGCGCGCAGCATGCCGCGGCTGGCGGTGGCGTGGATGCCGTCGGTGACGGCGCGACTGCGGGGCTTGATGTCGGCCATGATCATCCTCGATCCGGTGGGCGTGTGCCTCTCGTCACAGTAGCGCCGGGGAGCCGGACCGGCACGGGCTTCGGGGACGTGAACCCGCTGCGGTCGGCGGCGGGGCGGGGACTCGGCGGCGGGGGCGGGTCAGGGACTGGGCGTCAGCGCCCGGTGTCCGCGGTGGCGCCAGCCGGGGTCGCCGGCGTGGTGGCCCAACTGGCCAGCAGGTCGAGGCGCTCCGCGGAAGGCGAGGCCGGCTCGGCGGTGTAGATCGTCATCGACAGGCCCTCGTCGGCGACCAGCCTCAGGCTCTCGAATTTGAGGGTCAGTTCGCCCACCACCGGGTGGCCGAACCGCTTGGCCCCGGCGCGATGCCGGTGCACGTTGTGCGCCGCCCAGCGCAGCCGGAACGTCTCCGAGCGGGTGGAGAGCTCACCGATCAGGTCCGACAGGTCCTTGTCGTACGGGTCGCGGCCGGCCTCGGCGCGCAGGGAGGCGACGCATTCGTCGGCGATCCGTTCCCAGTCGGGGAAGAAGTCCGGGGCCTGCGGCGAGAGGAACAGGAACCGCGCCGTGTTCGGCCGCTTCGGCGAGAAGTCGACCACCGGGGAGTAGAGGGCGCGCCCCAGGGTGTTGAACGCCAGCAGGTCGAAGCGGTCGTTGCGCACCAGTGCCGGCCCGGTGATCGAATCGAGGACGAGCCGCAGGTCGGGTCGCAGCCTGGTCGGGGACGTCCGCCGCCGTTGCGGGCGGCCGGACGCAGCGGTCTGCAGCAGGTCGGCGAGGTGCGAGGCCTCGTCCTCGTCCAGCTGCAGCGCACGAACCAGGCCCTCGGCCACCGATGCGGAGACCGAGCCGACGTTCCCGCGCTCGAGTCGGGTGTAGTACTCCACACTGATCCCGGCGAGCAGCGCCACCTCCTCGCGGCGCAGCCCGGCGACCCGCCGGTTGCCGCCGTACGCCGGCAGCCCCGCCTGCTCGGGGGTGATCCGGGCCCGACGGGTCATCAGGAAATCCCGCAGGCCTTCGTTCGTCGCCATGACTCCACGCTACGCGGGCCTGCGCCGTGGAAGGAGGCACTGCCGATACCCCTCTCCGGAGGGTCTCCCGGATGTCTGTGCGCCGTGGTGCACTCGAGGGTGTCAGCGGTGGGACGGTCCCACTCCGTCCAGCAGGAGGAAGCCCATGGCCATTTCCCCGGCCGCCCACGACCAGCATGCCGCACTGTTCGGTGAGCACCGCTCGTCGCTCGCGCAGACCGATCCGGAGTTCGTCGAGTACTTCGACAACTTCGCCTTCGACGAGGTGATCGCCCACGACGACCTCGATGTCCGGGTGCGACTGCGGGTCATCCTGGCCGCGCTGATCGCGATGCAGGCCCACGGCGAGTTCCTGGTGATGCTCGGGGCGGCGCTGCGCGTGGGGGTCACTCCGGTCGAGGTGAAGGAGATCGTCTACCAGGCCGTCCCGTACGTGGGGATCGGCCGGGCGTACGAGGCGCTGCACCTCACCAACGAGGTGCTGACCCAGCACGGTGTCGCGCTGCCCCTCGAGGGACAGTCGACGACGACGCCGCAGAGCCGGGCCGAGGCCGGCCTGGCCGCGCAGAAGGCCATCTTCGGTGCCGGCATCGACGCCATGTACGCGTCCTCACCGGCGGACCTGCTGCACATCCAGCGCCTCCTGTCGGCGAACTGCTTCGGCGATCACTACACCCGCACCGGCCTCGACCAGGCGACCCGGGAGCTGCTCACCTTCGCGATGCTGGCCGCGCTCGGCGGCTGCGAGCCGCAGCTGAAGGGCCACATCGCCGGCAACGCGGCGGTCGGCAACGACCGTGCGTTGCTGCTGGCGGTGCTCACCCAGCTGCTGCCGTACGTCGGCTATCCGCGCACCCTGAACGCGGTCCGCTGCGTCGACGAGGTGCTGCCGCCCGACGCTCCGGTCGCCTGACCCCACGGGTCCGAGCGGCTGCACACCACCCCCGACACCCCCAGGGAGAACCAGCATGGACACCCGCACCCTCGGCGACGGCCTGGAAGTCTCGGCCATCGGGCTCGGCTGCATGGGTATGAGCCAGAGCTACGGTCCGGTCGGTGACCGCAACGCCCACATAGCCCTGATCCGCCAGGCCGTGGACCTGGGCGTCACCTTCTTCGACACCGCTGAGGTCTACGGCCCCTACGTCAACGAGAAGCTCGTCGGGGAGGCTCTGACCCCGGTCCGGGACCAGGTCGTCATCGCGACGAAGTTCGGCTTCTTGTACGGCATCGGCCTGGTGGTCACCCGCGACGGCAAGGTCATCGTGATGCGCCCCGGCGATACCGTCTGGACCCCGCCGAACGAGGAACACTGGCACGGGGCCACCCGCGACAACTTCATGAGCCACGACGCGATGCTCGAGAACCCCGAGGGCACCGACGCGACGACCTGGCTGGAGCCGGTGGCCGACGCCGACTACGACGCCGCCCACCGCGAGCTCTGACCGACCGCCGCCCGACACGTACGTCACGGGCCGGCAACGTACGACACAGAACGTACGACACAGAAGGAGAACACCATGCAGACCGTCACACTGAACAACGGCGTCGAGATGCCCATCCTCGGCTTCGGGGTCTACCAGGTCCCGCCGGCGGAGACCGAGGCCGCGGTGAGCGCGGCTCTGGCGACCGGCTACCGCCACCTCGACACCGCCGCCGCGTACGGCAACGAGGAGGCCGTCGGGCGCGCCATCCGGGCGAGCGGCGTCCCGCGTGACGACCTCTTCGTCACCACCAAGCTGTGGATCCAGGACTCCGGCCCGCACGGCGCCGGCGAGGCCACCACCCGCCGCGCCTTCGAGACCTCCCTGGAACTGCTGGGGCTCGACCGGGTCGACCTCTACCTGATCCACCAGCCGCTGGGGGACTACTACAGCTCCTGGCGGGCGATGGAGCAGATCGCCGCCGACGGTCTGGCACGGGCGATCGGCGTGTCGAACTTCTACCCCGATCGGCTGGTCGACCTGATCGTGAACAACGAGGTCGTCCCCGCGGTCAACCAGATCGAGACCCACCCCTTCTTCCAGCGCGCCGACTACCAGCAGCTGATGCAGGCCCGTGGGGTGCAGATCGAGTCGTGGGGCCCGTTCGCCGAGGGCCGCCACGGCCTGTTCACCGACCCGGTCCTCAGCGCCATCGGCGCCGCACACGGCCGATCGGTCGCCCAGGTGGTGCTGCGCTGGATGATCCAGCGCGGCGTCGTGGTGATCCCGAAGTCCGTACGCCCGGAGCGGATGGCGGAGAACTTCGACGTCTTCGGCTTCGAGCTGTCCGACGACGAGATGGACCGGATCGCCGCGCTCGACACCGGGGAGAGCCAGTTCTTCGACCACCGCGATCCGGCGATGGTCGAGCGACTGGGCGGCTGGCGCCTGTCCTGACCGCGGGCGCGGGCGCCGGCGGTGGGAAGGCGCGCCCCGTCGGGGAACCGGCCGGCCCCCGGGCCTAGGCTCTCCTCGAGGCCTGCGACGGAGCGGGCGAGGGAGGCTGTTCAGATGTCCCTGCGGGAGATCACGTTCGCGTCGGCCAATGGTCGCGACACCATCCAGGCATGGATCCACGAACCCGTCGGCCGGCCCAGGGCGACCGTGCAGATCGTCCACGGGCTCGGAGAGCACTCCCGCCGCTACCTGCACATGATCTCCGCCTTCCTCGACGCCGGGTTCGTCGTGGTCGCCGGTGACCACGCCGGGCACGGACGTACGGCGATGCAGCAGGGCACCTGGGGCGATGCCGGCGAGGACGGGGCCCGCGTGGTCGTGGCCGACGAACTGACCCTGCAGGGTGCGGCGAGGGAGGTGCTCCCGCCGCTGCCGTACGTGGTGTTCGGCCACAGCTGGGGCTCGATGATCGCGCGCGGGATGGCGTCCGATCCGCGGGCGCAGCTGGCGGGACTGGCGCTCTGCGGGGTCGCCGCACAGATGCGGGGGATCGAGGACGTGATCGACCGCGCCGAACTCTCGCGACTGTCGACGGGTGCGAGCGCGGCCGACCCCGCACCCGCGGCACTGGTGGGCCAGCTGTTCGCCGGCTTCCTGGACCGGTGCGGGGAGGACGCCGGTCCGACCGCGTGGGTGGCGCTCGATGCCGACGTGGTCGCCGACCACGGGCGGGACCCCTTCAACAACTTCGGTGCGCCGCTCAGTGCGCGCTTCCTGCAGAGCTTCGTCGATCTCTACGACCAGGTGAACGGCGACGCGTTCTACCGCTCGGTCCCCGCGGACCTCCCGGTGCTGCTCCTGGCCGGCGGCGAGGACCCGGTGGCCAATTACGGCGAGGGAGCGTTCCACGTGGCCAACCGGCTGGTCGATTCCGGGCATCCGGATGTGCGCGTCCGGGTGTTCCCCGGCGTCCGGCACGAGGTGCACAACGAGCCGACCACGCGTGCGGACGCCGAGCAGGAGATCATCCGGTTCGTGGAGCGGGTCGCCGACGTGGGCTGACCACCGCCCGGGCCGGCACCCCCTCACGCCGCGGCGATGCGGGTGAGTTCCTCGGCGAGGGCGCGGCCGATGACGTCGAGGTCGAGCGCGTCGGCATCGAGGTGGGCGGCACAGCCCAGCCGTCCGGCGTACGAGAAGGCGGCCACGCCCAGGCGTACGTTCCCCTGGATGGGGGCGACCGGCCAGGCGCGCTCGAGCGGTGCACCCGCCAGCCGCAGCAGCTGTTCGGGGCCGCGGACGTTGGTGACGAAGACCGCGACGAAGTGCTGGCGTCGCGCCAGCAGGGCGAACAGCCGCGAGCCCGCACGGGTCCGGGTGAGTTCGTAGGTGCCCTGGGCACGGGCCTCCTGCTTGGCGGCGGCGGTGAGACGGGCGATGGTCGCCACGCGGAGCGCGGGGTCGGGCTCGCGGAGCGGCAGGGGCACCAGCATGACCCCCACGGCGTTCCCGGACACTCCGCGGTCGGGGAGGGCGACCGGCACGCTGGCCGGCAGGGTCATCGGTACGGGTTCGCCGGCCGCACCCAGCGCGGCGGAGGCGACCGCGGCGACGGCGCCGAGGAGGGCATCGTTCACGGTGCCGCCGCTCGCCCGGGAACCGTCGGCGAAGCGGGCCAGGTCGACATCGGCGAAAGCGACGCCGCGGTGCGCGCCGATGGGCCCGAGCAGGACCGTCCGCGGAACGGTCCTGCGGACCATCGCCGCGAGTCGCGCGACGCCCGTGCCGGCCCGCCGGCGTCGGCCACCGTCCGGACCGGGCCGGGCGGGGGCCGGAGGCGCTGCGGGGGCCGGAGGCGTGGACTCGGATCCTGCGGGCGGATCGAAGAGCCGGACCGCGAGCCGTACGCCGGCCACGCCGTCCGCAACGGCGTGGTGGACGCGCAGCACGATGCCCGGACCGTGCGGTGAGGCGCCGGGGACGACCAACAGCTCCCACAACGGCCGGTCCTGGGGCAGCGGCGTGGTCATCAGCGTCGCGCACAGGGCCGCCAGACCCGTCCTGCCGGAGACCGGGTCGACCCGGCGTACGTGCCGGGCCAGGTCGGGCGGGCAGGGCTCCCACACCAGCTTCCTGCCCGCCCTGCGGACCCGCTGGGAGAAGCGGCGCAGACCTTCGCGGGGCAGGATGCCCTGGTCGTCGCGGATCCGCGACGCAATGGCCTCGCGCAGCATCTCCATGTCGGTGGTGCCGTCGGGGCCGACACAACCGCCCGGCCCCAGCGTCCCCGCCAGCAGGAACGTGTTCACCTGGTCGGGCGCATCCAGCACGACGTTGGAGGCGTCGGCAGGGGTGAGCCTCTCCGCCGGGTCCCGACCGCTGCTCACCCGGATCATCCTGTCATCGGTCTTCGGTCATCGGGTCAGCGGGTCATCGACGGAAGTCGTCCGGGGTGATCCCCTCGGCGTGGCCCCTGGGCCATTCGACCAGCTCGATGCCGTAGCCGTCGGGGTCGGTGATCCACGACGTACGCGGGCCGTCGGGTCCGCCGGGGAGCTCGGCCGGCCCGGGGTGCCGACCTGCGGTGGTCATCGCCACGATCGCGGCGTCCAGGTCATGGACCTGGACGACCAGGTGATGGAAGCCCGTCCCGAGGTCGACGGGTCCGTCGGCGGGCCGGTGCACGAGCTCGAGGCTCGTGACGGGTTCGCCGGGGAACCGGAGCAGGACCCGCAGGGTGCCGTCGCCGCGGTCGACGCGGCCCACTTCCCGGTATCCGAGCGCACGGTAGAACGTGAGCGAGCTGTCGAGGTCGGTGACGCGGTAGGCCGTGTTCAGTGTCTTCATCGCATCCTCCGTCCTCCCCGTCGGGCGACTCCATGGTCCCAAGCCGGTGACGCCTGCTCAAGGGCCCGGCGCCGACGGCCGACCGCCCTGAGGGCAGTGCGCCCTTTAGCGCATCCGGCGTCGACCAGGGCGGTCCGAGGTGCCGGATCACCCTCTACGGGGGATGACGGCGGGCCCTGAGGCGACAACGCTACTGCCGGGCCTCCGGGCCCGCCGGGCTGGAACACGGCCCGGCTCCACGAATATGGAGACATCACATGGCGCAGTTCTGGCAGTCCTTCTGGCTGATCATCGAGATCTTCCTCTTCTTCACCTACCTCATGATCCTGTTCCACGTCGTCGGTGACCTGTTCCGCGACCGTACGCTCGGCGGCGGGGCGCGCGCGCTGTGGGTCATCGTGCTGCTGATCATCCCGTTCCTCGGCTCGCTCATCTACCTGATCGCCCGTGGCGGCGGCATGGAGGAGCGTCGTCGGCAGGCGGCGCAGGCCGCCGAGAGCGACCTGCAGACCTACATCCGCGAGGCCGCCGGTCGCAACCCCGCCCACGAGATCGCCGAGGCCAAGACGCTGCTCGAGGCCGGCACCATCTCCGCCGAGGAGTTCGAGAAGCTCAAGGCCAAGGCACTGGCCTGAGTCTTCTGCCGACGTCCGGCGCCCGGCCCGAGGGCCGGGCGCCGGACTGTTTGCGTCTCGACGGCACTGCACCATACTGAACCCCGGATACCCGTCCCCGGGGGCGCCGGAGCGGCTGCTCCGCGCCGGCCGACGGATGGTGAGCGCCCACGAGTGAAGGCGGTGCGTGATGACGGATCTGACCACTGCGGTGGCCGAGGCCTCGCGGTTCATCGATCTTGCCGGAGTGCTGTCCAACGCGATCCTCGGCGGAGTGGTGGCCCGCAACGAACGGTTCGACGCGATCGGCTTCGCGACCCTGGCGATCGTCTCGGGTCTCGGCGGCGGCCTGATCCGCGACACGCTCCTGCAGAAGGGCACCCCCGTCGCGTTGATCGACCCGGCCTACATCGTGACGGCGCTCGTCGGTGCGGCGATCGCCTTCCTCATCCCGGTGGAGGGGCGCAGCTGGAACCGGATCTTTCCCTGGGTCGACGCGCTGGCCCTGGGCACCTGGGCTGTCGCCGGCGCCGCGAAGACCCTCGCGGTAGGCCTCGGTGCCCTGCCTGCGGTGATCCTCGGCGCGCTGACAGCGGTCGGTGGCGGTGCGGTCCGTGAGGTCCTGCTCCGCCAGGTGCCGTCGGTCTTCGGCGGCAACACCCTGTACGCGACCCCGGCACTGTTCGCCAGCGGCACCCTGGTGCTCCTCAGTCGACTCGGCCACCCCACCCTCGGCCTGGCCGTCGGCACCATGGTCGGCGCCGGGCTGATGCTGCTCGCCCGGTGGCGTGGGTGGCAGCTGCCGGAGGCCTACCACCTCACACCGATCCGGGTCTGGCACCGACTGCCGCGCCCGCGACGGATGCTCCGGTCGCGACGTCCCCGGTGAGCGGACAGCGGGTGTCGGCAGCCTGAGACCCACCGACGACCGCGATCCCTTCCGCTCCCGGCAGGCCGGCGGGCCCCGGGAAGCCCAGCGGACCCGTCGGCGTTGATACTCCAGCGGCAACGGCACCCGCCCTCGCCCGGCTGGGCACCCCTTGACGGGCACCCCTCGAAGGGCGCCCGGCCCAGGAGTGCCGCGGCACGGAGGAACACCATGGGAACAACCGAACCGACCGATGCCGTACCGACCGGCGGACGGCGACCCTCCGACCGGGAGGCCCTGGACGCGTACTCGCAGGTCGTGATCGCCGTCGCCGAGCACCTGCTCCCCCGGGTGGCGGCGGTCCGCCTGCCCGGGGATCGGGGCGAGGCGGAAGGCTCGGCCGTCGTCCTGACCGGCGAGGGACACCTGCTCACCAACGCCCACGTCGTCGGTCACGCACGCAGCGGCGAGGCGTTCTTCGCGGACGGCAGCAGTTCCCCGGTCGAGGTGGTCGGGCGTGATCCGCTGGCCGACCTCGCCCTGTTGCGCGCCCAGCGCGAACTGATGGAGCCGCCGGTCTTCCGCGATGTGGAGGACCTGCGGATCGGCTCCCTCGTCGTCGCGGTCGGCAACCCACTGGGGCTGGCCGGCAGCGTGACGGCCGGGGTGGTCAGCGGTCTGGGCCGGTCGCTGCCGGTGCGTACGCCCAACGGGATGCGGCTGATCGAGGATGTCATCCAGACCGACGCCTCCCTCAATCCGGGCAACTCGGGCGGCGCCCTGGCGGATTCCGCCGGGCGGGTGATCGGCATCAACACCGCCGTCGCCGCGCTGGGCGGAGCGGACCGGGCGCCGGACGGCCCTGCGGGTCGTCGAGGT
>CAYOBI010000069.1:10634-14410 GCA_964402325.1 uncultured Propionibacteriaceae bacterium
CGCCGCGCTGGGCGGAGCGGACCGGGCGCCGGACGGCCCTGCGGGTCGTCGAGGTGGTCCCGGGAAGCCCGTCGGCTTCCAGCGGGATCCTCGCCCACGACCTGGTGATCGCGGTGCAGGGCCGTCCGTTGGGTGACGCCCAGTCGTTGCAGCGGCTGCTCTTCGAGGATGCCATCGGCAGGCGACTCGAGATCACCGTGCTGCGCAACGGGGCGCTCGTCGACACGGTCGTGGTGCCGGCGGAACTCGCGGGGTGACTCGGCGGTCGTCCGCGCGGATCGGTGGCTACCGGAGCCGGGACGTGGAGGCCCGGACGATCAGCTCGGGCTCGAAGACCACGTGCTGCGGCTCCGCGGCCTCCCCGCGCAGGTGGGCGTTGAGGAGTTCCATCGCCCGCTGGCCCATCAGGTACGCCGGTTGTCGCACCGACGAGAGCGGGACGGCGGCCAGGGACGCGAACGGGATGTCATCGTAGCCGAGGACGACCACGTCGTCGGGCACCCGGACGCCGGCCAGCAGCAGCGCCTGGAGGATGGCGAGGGCGATCAGGTCGTTGGCCCCGAAGATCGCGTCCGGCCGCTGGTCGGCGGGGAGGGCGGCGATCCGGGTGCCGACCCGGTGCCCCTCGGCGGCGGTCATCCCGGTCGTGGCGATGTGGGTGAGGCGTACGTCGGCGGCGACCGCCGCCTCCCGGGCCCCGGCCGCCCGGTGGCTGACCTGGTCCAGGGTCAGCGGCCCGCCGACGAAAGCGATGTGACGGCTGCCGATGTCGACCAGGTGCTGGCCGCCCAGCCGGCCACCCTCCCGGTCGTCGACGGCGATCGAGCTGAACCCCGGGGTGTGCGACAGCCGGTCGAGCAGGATGACCGGGGTGCCGCGGTCCCGGATCGCCTCGAGCTGGTCGACCGACGACCCGACCGGTGTCACCAGGACGCCGTCGACCCGGCTCTGCTCGAACCGGTCCAGATACATCGCCTCCCGGTCGGCGCGCTCGGAACTCGTCGCCAGGATCACCGCCCGGTCGCTGGCGATCGCCGCGTCCTCGACGCCGGCGGCCAGGTCGGTGAAGAAGGGGTTGCGGACATCGAGCACGAGCAGCCCGACGGAGGCGCTGCGCCCCGCGCGCAGCTGCCGGGCGGCGGCGTTGGGGACGAAGCCGAGCTCGGCGATGGCCGCATGCACCCGGGCGATCTTCTCCGGTGACACCTTGTCCGGGCTGTTCAGCACGTTCGACACGGTGCCGACCGAGACGCCGGCGGCCCGTGCCACGTCCCGCAGCAGGGGGCCGCGGCCCGTCCGTCCGCCCGCCATGGCCTCTCCGATCGTCGGTGATTCCGAAACGTTTCACAGGATAGGGGTCGGCGGCCACCTGGTTTCCACCGTCCGCGGCGCGTCGGTCAGCAACCGCCCAGGATCAGCGTCGGGACGGAGATCTCGCCGGGGACCGTGGTCGAGGCGGCGGGCGATCCTGTGCCAGTCCGGGCGGCCCTGTCGGGGGGGGCGAGCCAGTCGGCCGGGCGGACCGGCGTCCGCACGGCCAGGGAGCGATCGACGTACGAGCGGGCCCGGATGTAGTCGTTGAGCAGCGTCTCGGGGCCGCGGGTGCGCCACACCTGACTGAGGATCCCGAGGAGGGCCAGGCCGGGGAACCCGGGAGGGGAAGGGTTCCACAGGGCGCCGGGCGCGCCCATGTACGCCCGGCCGCCCGTGCGCAGGCTCTGGCGGTGGCCGCCATGCTACGGGGAGGTCGCCGGCCGCGTGAGGCCGCGCAGGCGGTCCGGCCCGACGGGCTCGTCGGCCAGGTAGGGCAGGACCGCCAGCCGGGGTGCCGCCGCCCGTACGGTCCGCAGTGGTCCGGCCTCCAGGGCGGCGCGCTGCCGCAGGAGCGGGGAGGCCGTGGCGGTGGCGGTCAGCGACTGGTTGATCACGTACGCCCAAGGGGTGATGCCGGCGCGGACGAGGTCGTCGCGGAGCTCGAGGGCTTCCAGCACCGGGGTCGTCTCCGGCAGGGTCACCAGCACGATGCGGGTGTAGGTCGGATCCTGCAGCCGCATCAGCGGCGTGGTGAATCGCGTCCCGGCCGGCATGCCGCGGCGGACATCCCGGTCGTACGCGCCGGTGGTGTCCATCAGCAGGAGGGTGTGCCCGGTCGGGGCGGTGTCCATCACCACGAAGGTCCGCGCGGCCTGGTTGACCAGGTGGGAGAACCGCTGGAACACGGCGATCTCCTGGTTGCACGGCGACATCAGGTCCTCGGCCAGGGCCGCCCGGCCCGCCTCATCGAGGGCGGCGCCCTTCGTCGCCATCACGTGCTCCCGGTAGCCCCGGATGGCCTCCTCCGGGTCGATCCGCGAGACCGTCAGCTGCGGCAGCTCCGCGGACGCGATGAGGGTCCGGTCGAGGTGGGCCGCGGGGTCGGTCGTGGTGAGGTGCACCCGGTGGCCCAGGTCGGCGAGGCGCAGGGCGATCGCGGCGGCGACGGTGGTCTTGCCGACACCGCCCTTGCCCATGCACATGACCAGCCCGTGCCCGGCGTCCGCGAGCTCCGCGACCAGGGCGTCCAGACCCGGCAGGTCGACCGCCGGTGTCCGCCCGGCGGGCACCGGGTCCCACCCGGGGGCCTCCCCGGCGCCCCCGTCCCCGGCTCCGGACAGCAGGCCGCGCAGGGCGTCCACCCCGACCATGTTCTGCTGCTTCAGCGGGATCTCGTCGCGGGACGCCGCCGCCAGGGGGCCGTCGAGGGCGGCGATCGCCCGCTGTTCGCGGGCGCGGATCGCCCGGGCGAGGCGGTCGTCGCCGACCGCGTCCTCGGGGAGGACGGCGTTGATCGCCAGATGGGTGGCCCGGATGCCGATCGCGGCCAGCTCGCGCGCCGTCCGCTGCGCCTCGGCGAGACTGGTCGGTTGCGGGCGGGCGACCAGCACCAGTCGGGTCCGGTCGGGATCGGTCAGGGCCGCGACCGCGTTCGCGTACGCCTCGCGATGCTTCTCCAGGCCGGACATCGGCCCCAGGCAGGACGCCTCGCCGCCGGCGTCGAGGAAGCCGGTCCAGTCGCCGGGCAGCTGCAGCAGTCGCAGTGTGTGTCCGGTCGGCGCGGTGTCGAAGAGGACATGGTCGTACGCCGCCGTCGTCGCCGTGTCCGCGAGGAAATCGGTGAACTCGTTGAACGACGCGATCTCGGTGGTGCACGACCCGGACAGCTGCTCGGTGATCGAGGCGATCTCCCGGTCCGGCAGGGCGCCGCGGACAGGGGCGAGGATGCGCTCCCGGTACTGGTCGGCCGCCGTCTGCGGGTCGATCTCCACGGCGTCGACGCCCGGCACGCCCGGGACGGCGGTGACCCGGTTGCCGATCGTCGTGCCGAACACCTGGCCGATGTTGGAGGCCGGGTCGGTGGAGACGAGCAGCACACGTCGACCCCCGGCCGCCAGTTGCACCGCGGCGGCGCAGGCGAGCGAGGTCTTGCCGACCCCGCCCTTGCCGGTGAAGAACAGGAAGCGCGGCGGGTCCTGGAGGAACAGCATGGTCATCTCCCGGGGGGTGTGGATCGCGTCGATCGTGGGGTCAGCGGGCCGCCAGCAGCGCGGCGATCTCCGCTGGCCCGGCCACCCTGCCGGAGAGCACGACCTCCTCGTCGACGACCAGGCCGGGGGTGCGCATGATGCCGTACGCGGCGATGTCGCCGACATCGGTCACCTTGACGAACTCGGCTTCCTTCCCCAGGGTGGCGAGGGCGGCGCGGGTGTTCTTCTCGCGGTTGACGCAGTTGGCGGAGC
>CAYOBI010000070.1:0-13610 GCA_964402325.1 uncultured Propionibacteriaceae bacterium
CGGGATCGGCCGGCGCAGCGGCCGCGCCGACAGCCGCGCCGACGGCGGCCGGGACCGGCACCGGGGTCGCCACGGCGGCCGGCTCGGTGGTCTCGCTGCGACGCCGTTGCAGGCCCATCAGGGCCAGCGCGGAGGCGGCGGTGACGGCGGACCCGGCGATCAGCGCGACGAAGTACATCGGCACGTTGTCGACCGCGCCGAGGACGGCGACGATCGGGCCGCCGTGCATCACGTGGTTCTGCGCGCCGAAGACGCCGGCCAGGGCGCCGGCGACGGCACCGCCCAGCATGTTGGCGGGGATGACCTGCAGGGGGCGGGCGGCCGCGAACGGGATGGCTCCCTCGGTGATGCCGAAGAACCCCATGAACAGGGCGGCGATGCCCGACTCGCGCTCCTGCGGGGTGAACCAGGTGCGGCGGATCAACGTGGCGACGCCCATGCCGAGCGGCGGGACGGCGATCGCGGCGGCCACCATGGCCATCGGGGCGGCGTTGCCGGTGGCGATCAGGCCGCCGCCGAAGAGGAAGGCCGTCTTGTTGATCGGGCCACCCATGTCGGAGCCGACCATGGCGCCGAGCACGGCACCGAGGACCACCACGCTGGCGCCCTGCATGCCGCCCAGCCACTGGGTGAGGAAGGCGAAGAAGCCCGCGATGGGGGCGCCCACGACGTAGATGAAGAACAGGCCGACGATCGCCGAGGTGAGGATCGGGATGACGATGATCGGCATGATCGGCTGGATGTACTTGTGCACCGGGATCTTCTTGATCCCGAGTGCCACGTAGCCACAGGCGAACCCGGTGAGGATGCCGCCGAGGAAGCCGGATCCCGCCGCCGACCCGTAGAGGCTGCCGGTGATGGCGATGTAGCCGGTGATCATGCCGGGGGCGAGGCCGGGCCGGTCCGCGATCGCGTACGCGATGAACCCGGAGAGGATCGGCACCATCAGGGTGAAGCCGAGTGCGCCGACCTGGCTGAGCGCGTACCAGAACGTCCCCTCGGGGATGACCAGGCCCTTGGCGGTCGGATGTCCACCGATGGACAAGGACAGGGCGATCAGCAGGCCCCCGGTGACCACGAACGGGATCATGTGCGAGACCCCGTTCATCAGGGCCTTGTAGATCGTGGCCCCGACACCGGGCCGCTCCGCGGCACCGACCGCGACGCGTTCGCCGCTCGCCACCGGGGCGGTCAGCGCCCGCCTGAGCAGGCCCTTCGGGTCCTTGATGCCTTCGGACACGCCGGTCGAGACCAGCGGCAGGCCCGCGAACCGGGACAGGTCGACCTGCTTGTCCGCGGCGATCACGACGGCGTCCGCCTACTCGATCTCCTCGGCGGTGAAGCCGTTCTCCACACCGATGGAGCCGTGGGTCTCGACACGGATGTCGTACCCCAGCTCCTCGGCGGCGGCCTGGAGGTTCTCCGCGGCCATGTACGTGTGGGCGATGCCGGTCGGGCAGGCCGTGATCGCGAGGATCTTCTTGGGTTCACTCATCTGTGGGTGTTCCGTTTCCTTCCGCCCCGGGGTCCAGTCCGGGCAACGGTGGCTGCAGGCCTGCTGCCTACTGCTGAGCCACCGAGGTCATGAATCCGAGGCCGTCCTCGACGACCTCCACCTCCTCGCCGGCCGCAAGGAAGACCGCCTCGCCGCTCGCGAGGCGTACGTCCCCCGCCGTCCCGGTGAGGACCGCGCCGCCCCGTACGGTCAGGTAGATCCGCGGGCTGTCGGTGGCGGGCAGGGCCCGCGCGCCGGGGGCCGCATCGAGCCGCCACAGGGCGAAGTGGGGGGCGGGGGTGACGTAGCGCACGATGCCGTCACCGGCCGTTGCGAGGGTCACCCGGGCAGGGGCGGACGGGTGCGGGTCGATGACCTCGGTCAGCCCGTCCAGGTCGATGTGCTTGGGCGTCAGTCCGCCGCGGAGCACGTTGTCCGAGGAAGCCATCACCTCGACGCCGGTGCCGGACAGGTAGGCGTGCATCACGCCGGCCGGGACGTACAGCGCCTCGAGCGGTTCCAGCCGCAGTCGGTTCATCAGCAGGGCGACGACGATGCCCGGATCACCGGGGTACTCACGACCGAGCACGGCGACGGTGTCGCGGGCCTGCACGATCTCGGAGTCCTCCCCGTCCGGCCCGACGGCGGGGGCGGCGACGAGTTCGGCGACCAGCGCCGGGTCCCCGTCGCTCAGCAATGCACGGATGATCGCCGCCAGGTCGGCCCCGTCGGCCACCAGCCGATCGGCCAGCCCGGACGCGGCCGGCCCCCCCAGGGCCCGCAGGATCGCGGCACTGCGGCGGGGCTCACGGAACCCGTACAGGGCCTCGAAGGGCTCCAGGGCGACCATGATCTCCGGCTTGGGCCAGTCGTCCCTGTACGTCCGCGTCGGGTCACCGAGGGCGACACCGGCGGCGTTCTCCCGCGCGAACCCGACCCGGGCCTGCTCGGGAGTGGGATGGACCTGCAGGGACAGCGCCCGGGCGGCGCTGAGCAGCTTCATCAGGAAGGGCAGCCGGTCACCGAACCCGGCCCGCGAGCGCTCCCCCAGCACGGTCGGATCGGCGTCGACCACGGCGTCCAGCCCGACGCCGTCGACCGTCGCGGGGCCGGCCGGATGGGCGCCCAGCCAATACTCGGCGAACGGCTCCGTGGTCGGGTCCTGTCCCAGCAGTGCCGGGATGCGGTCGAAGGTCCCCCAGGCGTAGTTCTTGTCGGATCCGCGCAGGCTGTGCATCGGTCGGTACCTTTCCTCGGCAAATCGAGTCATCGGGCGATCAGCAGACCGCCTCATCCTCGATTCCACCATGTCCCACCCCGTCCGCGGGCCACGACCATCGGGCCCGGCGATACCGGAACCGTACCATGTCAACGTTGTCATTGGAGCTCGAAGGTGGGCTTCTACGACGCACGCCGTGCGAAATTTCCCGCCCGCAGCCACCCACCCCGGCGGGGCGCCACCGGTGACGTGGTGGACCTCTCACCCGACACCTTCCGCCTAATACCCCTGGGGGTATGTGTTAG
This sequence comes from uncultured Propionibacteriaceae bacterium, assembly GCA_964402325.1. Classification (GTDB taxonomy): domain Bacteria; phylum Actinomycetota; class Actinomycetes; order Propionibacteriales; family Propionibacteriaceae; genus Raineyella. The sequence goes on from CAYOBI010000070.1 coordinate 3,020, forward strand.
CGTGGCGGCACCACCCCCTGAAGGAGATGACCATGGCGACGCTGCAGTTGACGGCGGACGATTTCGAGCAGACGGTGCTCCGCGAGGGCATCACGCTCGTGGACTTCTGGGCCGCGTGGTGCGGCCCGTGCCGTGCGTTCGCACCGGTGTTCGAGAAGGCGTCGGAAGCCCACCCGCATCTGCGCTTCGGCAAGGTCGACACCGAGGCCGAGCAGGGCCTCGCCACGGCCGCCCAGATCTCGTCGATCCCGACCCTGATGGCCTTCCGGGACGGGATCCTGGTGTTCCGCCAAGCGGGGGCGCTGCCGGCGAAGGCGCTCGACGAACTGATCGCCGCCGTGGAGGCCCTGGACATGGACGACGTCCGCACCCAGATCGCCGCCGAGCAGGCCGCCCGGGCCTGACCGCGGGGGAGGTGAGCCCTCCCCGGCGGCGGCCTACCGGATGGCGCTGGGCAACCGCTCCCAGTCCGTCATCGGCAGCAGGTCGCGCTCCAGGTCGATCCGGGCGGCGGCCGCCAGCACGGAGCGCAGGGCCGAGTCGTCGAGGGCCTCGGGGCCCTCGTACTCGACGTAGTACTCGGTCAGGAACCGGGCGAGGAGATCCGGCGCGGGATCGCCCTGCCGGTCGAGGCGGATCAGGAACATCCCGCTGACCCGCCCCGCCCCCGGTTGCAACTCCGGCTGGACGAACGACAGCGGGAGCAGCCGGGCGCCGCGACGGCCGTAGAACTGCAGCCGGGCCACGGGGTCGCCGGTCCCCGGGGTCGCCGGCCACGCCCTCGGGTCGTCCACCTCGGCCAGGGCGACCGCGCCCCGACCGAGGTGGGCCAGCGCCCGGGTGACGTCCTCCATCAGGACCGACCCGATCCCCCCACCACGGGCCTGGGACGACACGGCGAGGTGGGACAGCATCAGCACCTCACCGCCGACGTACCGCTCGCACAGGTGGATCCCGACCGGATGGCCGTCACGCCGGAGGACCCCGGAGGGTGCCGGATCATCGCTGGCGTAGACGCGCAGCACATCGCCGATGCTGGGCAACTCCTCGGGGCGGAAGGACGGCCGCAGCAGATCGTCGTAGACCTCGATGATCTCGGCCGTGCTGAGCGCGGCGAGTGGGAGAATGCCGGCGCCGGCCTCGGGCGAGGTCACGGGCGACGGGGTCCGGGGCGGGTTCACAGTGACGATCCTTCCCTCAACAGCACCCCTCCACTGTGCCAGCACCGGCTGACACTCACCCCCGCTTCGGAGCGACCGGACCCCGGAACGGGACCGGGCGCTAGCTGAGGCCCAGCAACGCGGCCTTGGCGGCGGTGAACTCCTCCGCCGTGAGCAGCCCCTGCTGGTACAGGGCCGCCAACCGCTCGAGGCGGGCCAGCGGATCCTCGGCGGCGGCCGGGGCAGCCGCGGCGGCCGGGACGGGAGCGGCGGCCGGCTGCTGGGCCGCGACGGACCGGGCGACGGCCTCGTCGATGGCCGCCTGTCGGGTGATCTCCTCCGCTGCGGCGAGCTTCGCCTGCTGGGCGGCCGCCTCCTGCTGCTGGGCCGCGGCATTGTTCGCGACGGCGGAGGCGGTGCCCGCCACCACGGCCGTCCGCGCAGCGGTGCCCAACAGAGTGGGTCGACGTCGCCTGGACCTGATCATCGCCCTGCTCCTTCTCATTCGGATCGACGCTCCCCGTCGATTCGGCATCATGTTAGGCCGGCCGCCGGCAACCGTCATCCCCCGCTGCGGGGGATCCGTGCGCCCGCTCCGACCCGGCATCATGTCGGGCCGCAGTGTGCCGGAGTTCGCGGTCTGTGGCACGTCCGCGCGATTCAGTCTGTCGGAGACCCCCAACACGCCTAGGCTGGCGGCAGATCCGGCAGTGGCAGGGAGAGCACCTTGGCGACAGCACCGACGTCGGAGGCACACTCGGACCCGCGTCTGCGGGTCCCCTTCCCTCCGGCCGACTTCCTCGCCCGCCCCCGGGTGGTGGAGGTCCTCGACCGTGCCGCGACCAGACCGATCGTGGTCGTGACCGGTCCCGCCGGCGCCGGCAAGACCACGGCTGTGGCCGCCTGGCTCCGCGAGAGTGCCGGCATCGGACCGGTCGCCTGGGTATCGCTGGAACCGGCCGACGCGGATCCCGCACACTTCGCGCTGTCCGTCCAGCGGGCAGCCGGTCTGCCCGGAGTGCCGGAGACCGATCTGCGGGCCGCTCTCGGGGCGGCGCTGGGCCCCGGCGGGGTGCTCGTCCTCGACGACCTCGGCGCACCGGGGACCACGCCCGACCTACTGGAGCAACTGCTCCGCTGGCCCCCGGACGGCCTGCGGATCGTGGTGATCAGTCGCGAGGGCCCGCCGCCGGCGCTCCACCGACAGCGGATCTCGGGCGGCCTGGGCTCCGTCGGCTCGGCCGAGTTGGCCTTCACCCGCGCCGAGTGCGACCGGCTCGTCGCGCTGCAGGGGATCCGGCACACCCCCGCGGCGGTGACCCGGCTGTACGACCTGACCGAGGGCTGGCCCGGGCCACTGGTGCTGGTCACGCGGGAGACCGGCGACCTCGAGCAGGCCCTCCTCGGCACCACACCGGCCGGGCTCTCCGACCCCCGTTCCGTCCTGGTCGGCTACCTGGACCACGAGGTGCTGGGCCCGCTGGGCGGGGCGGCCCGCGAGCTGTTGACCCGCACCTGTGTCGCCGGCGAGCTGGACGTCGGTCTGGCCCGCCGGCTCGCCGGTCGCGACGACATCGGCGAGACGTACGCCGACCTCAGCGCCAGGGAGCTGCTGCTGCCCACCGCGTCCGTCGGCCGACAGCGGCAGCGGCCCCTGGTGGCCCGGGCGCTCGCGGCCCGGCTGCAGGCCGACCGCCCGGCCCTGGACCGGCGGCTGCGGCGGATCGCGACCGCCTGGCAGGAGGCACGCCACGAGCCGTTGACGGCGCTCACCCAGGCTGTCCGCGATGCCGACTGGGAATTCGTCGGCGAGGTCTCGCTGCGCTCGTCGGCCCCGGCCATCCTCGACGCCGACCGGGGCCGGCTCGCCCGGCTGCTCGATGCCGTCCCTCCGGAGGAGGCCTTCGGTCGCCCCGAGCTGGAGATCGGCCGGGCCATCGCCGCCTTCAGCCGACGCGACGGCGTGGCGGTCCGGACCCTGTTGGCCCGCGCCGAGCCCGACCTCGCCGGCCTGCCCGAACCCCGCCGGGCGATCGCCATGATGGTGGCACGGATCCTGGAGGCTTCCCAGGCCTACCGCGAGGGGGACGCCGCGCGGATGGTCCGGAGCGCCACCGAGGCCGAGGCGTTGATGACCGGGCTGAGCGTCGACGAGGCGCCCGGCTGGGCGCACAACCGGGGCATCCCGCACAGCCTGGTGGCCGTCGGGGAGATCTGGGCGGGGCGCCCTACCCGGGCGGTCGACCTGCTCACCGAAAGCCTGGTCGGCTACCCCCCCACGACGATGTCCGACTACGCCAGTGTCTACTACTCTGCGCAGCTGGCCGTCGCAGAAGCCGGGGCCGGGCTGTTCGCCCGGGCCCGCCGGTCGGGCCGGGAGTGCCTGGACCTGGCCGGGGCCGGGCAGGGGCACGAGACCCAGGGCGCCTGGCTGGCGCTGGCGATGGACGCCCTGGTCCGCGCCGATCCGAGGGCTGCCCGGGAGGCGACGGCCCGGGGACGGGCGGCCGCCGGCCAGCAGATGCACCCGCCGATCGGTGCGACGTTGCACCTGATCGACGCCTGGAGTGCGCTCCAGCAGCGCGACCTGCCCACGGCCCGCCAGCACCTGCGCACCGCGGACGCCGCGCTGGTCCGCCACCCGGGGATCATCACGGTCGCCCAGGGTGCGCTCGCCACCCGGATCTACCTGGAGCTCGCCGCCGGGGCCGTACCTGCCGCCGGGTCGGTGGAGGACACGTGGCTGCGCGAGGCCGGCGGCACGGCGGACACGGGTGCCCCTACCACGGATCTGCTCCTGGTCGCCCGATCGGAACTCGCCCTGGCCACCGGCAGGCCGGGGCCGGCCCGGGAACTGGTGTCACCGCTGCTGGAGCGCGAGGGACTGTACGGCAGCCTCGCCTGGCTGAACCTTTCTCGGGCCCTGGACGCGGAGCGACAGGACTTCCGCGCCATCGACGCGATGGCCCGGTCCCTCGACCTGGCCGCGGCGGACGACCTGGCCCATCCGTACGTGCACCCGGACCGCCGGCTGAAGGCGGCGCTGACCCGTCACCTGACAGTGGTCGGCAGCCACCGGGAGCTGGTCGAGCGGGCGCTGGGCGCCGGCGCCCCGATCGGAGAGGACCCACGGGCGTACGAGCAACTCACCGACCGGGAGCTGTCGGTGCTGGCGTACCTGCCGACGATGCAGTCGAACGCGGAGATCGCGCGGGCGCTGAGCATCTCGGAGAACACTGTCAAGCAGCACCTCAAGGTCGTCTACCGCAAGCTCGGGGTGCGCAGCCGTCGCGAGGCCGTACGGGTAGCCAACACCCTTGGCCTGCTGCCCGGCTGACCGCCGGCGTCAGGCGCCGGTGCGGACGTACGTCAGCAGGGCGGCGCCGGAGGCGTCGGTGATCGTCAGGGTGTCCCCGACGACGCCCCAGTGCACGGCGGCCTCCAGGGTCTGCAGGTAGCTGGCCTCCCGGTCCATCACGGTCTGCGGTTCACAGGCCATCAACGTGGAGGCGAGCAGGGAGACCTTCAGGGTGTCAGCGGTCGCCGTGGCGCCCCCGTGGTAGCGGTTGCAGCCGCCCGACCCGGCTACCGTCCCGTCGGCCGCGAACACGGCGGTCACCTCCGGCGTCGCCTCGACGGCCTCGCCACGCAGCACGGTGAGCCGCCAGGTGGGGCCGACGATGGCGCCGGTGTCGCCGGCCGTGCTGCAGCCGAGCAGAGGCAGCACGGCGAGCACGGTGGCGGCCAGGATGCGGAGCTTCATCTCAGTGTCCTTCCGGAGGAGGTGTGCCGGGCGTCCGGGCCCGTCCGGGGCCCCAGCGCTCGTCGTCGGCGGCCGGCCGGCGGGACTGCACGGTCGTGCCGAGGACGGCGACGACCACCACGGCCGCGACCCACCACGGCGAGGCGGCGACGGCGTCCAGCACGCCTCCGGGGGTGAGGTCGCGGAGTTCGAGCTGGCCGAGGAGCAGCATCAGTGCCCCGACCATCGCCGCCGCGCCCACGACGGCGGCGAACAGGTTGAGCAGCAGCCGCGGCAATTCGGTGGAGAGGGCGACCGCCGCCAGGCCCATCCCGGTGGCCAGGCCGATCACCCCGGCCCAGGGATCGGGGGCGCCGAGGGATGCGGCCACCAGGGCACCGAGGCTGAAGCCCATCGAGCCGACCGACAGCACCACCGCCAGCGCATAGAAGGCATACGCCAGGGAGCCGAGGACGAGCGCGCCGAGCAGCGCTCCGATCCATCCGGCCGCGCCGGTGAACGGTGGCTGTCCGGTCACCAGGGCGGCCACCTCCGCCCCCAGCACGAATCCGACGAAGCCGCCCCAGACGGCCAGCAGGGCGCGCAGCGCCGCCCCGCCGCGGAAGCAGAACAGTGCTCCGGCGATCAGGGTGACCAGCCCGACGATCCCGGCGGACATGACGACCCTCAGACCACCTCGACCGGCCGCAGCCGGCCGACGGCCAGCAGCGAGAACCCTTCCAGCAGGGTCTGGATGCCGAGCAGGATGCCGAGCAGCTGGGTCGACGCGGCGCCGAGGTTGAACAGCACGAACAGGCCCAGCAGCACCGAGATCGTCCCGCTGGTCACCAACAGCCATCGACCGACCGGCAGGGCCCAGCCGAGGATCACCCGGATCAGGCCGCTGGTGAGGAACATCGCGCCGGCGATCAGGGTGAAGGCGACCGCACCGGCGGCCGGGTTGCGCATGATGAACAGGCCGATCACGGTCAGCACGGCGCCACCGAGCACCGTCGACCAGGAGCCACCCACCCGGAGGGCGAACAGTGACCCGACCAGCAGGAAGACGCCGGACACCAGCGTGAACCAGCCGATCAGCCAGATCGACACCTTCGTGGCGATCGCGGCGTCGCCCAGCAGGACGAGTCCCGCGATGGCCAGCGCTATCCCCAGGACGACGTCCCAGCCGGTGCGTTTCGCCGTGACGGCGGTTGCTGCCATCTCACATCCCCCTTCGCTCGGTCCGCGGACCGATCGGGCCGACGGACATCCGTGGGTGCCCAGTGTCCGTCACCGTGCGCCCGGGCGGATCCCCCGCGGCGGGTGATCCCTCCCACCCCGTCCCTCACCGCTCTGCGCACCCCCTGACAAGGGTCCGCAAGGGGCGTTGGATGGTGGTCATGAAGAAGCTCATCAACGCCCCTGACGACGTCGTCGCCGAGGCGCTGCGCGGGTTCGGGGCCGCCTACGCCGGCCGCATCCGGGTAGACCACGAGCTGGCCACCGTCTACCGGGCCGAGCCGCCGCTGCTCGGGACGGTCGGACTGGTGTCGGGCGGCGGGTCGGGGCACGAGCCGCTGCATGCCGGGTACGTGGGGCACGGGATGCTGTCCGCCGCCTGCTGCGGGCAGGTCTTCACCTCCCCGGTGCCCGACCAGGTGCTCGCCGCGACCCGTCAGGTCGACGCCGGCGCCGGGGTGCTGCACCTGGTGAAGAACTACACCGGCGACGTGATGAACTTCGAGATGGCCGCGGAGATGGCCGCCGACGAGGGCGGCGTCGAGATCGCCACCGTCGTGCTGGACGACGACGTGGCCGTACGTGACTCGACCTGGACCGCTGGCCGGCGCGGCACCGGCGCCACCGTCTTCGCCGAGAAGCTCGCCGGGGCGGCCGCTGAGGAGGGCCGGCCGCTGGCCGAGGTCGCCGCGATCGCCCGGCGGGTGAACGACAACGCCCGCAGCATGGGCATGGCGCTGACCCCGTGCACCACCCCCGGCGCCGGTCGGCCGACCTTCACCCTGGCCGAGGACGAGATGGAGATGGGGGTCGGCATCCACGGCGAGCCCGGCCGGGCCACCGTCCCGCTCGCCCCCGCCGCGCAGATCGCCGAGCAGTTGCTGGCACCGATCCTGGAGGACCTGCCGTTCACCCGCGGGGACGCGGTGCTGGCCCTGGTCAACGGACTGGGCGCCACCCCGCTGCTCGAGCTCTACCTGATGTACGGCGAGGTGGCCCGGATCCTCGAGGCGCACGGCGTACGGGTCGTCCGTCGGCTGGTCGGCAACCACATCACCGCGCTCGACATGGCCGGCTGTTCGGTCACCCTGCTGCGGGCCGACGACGAACTCATCCGGCTCTGGGACGCCCCGGTGGACACGCCGGCGCTGCGGTGGGGGCGGTGAGCGCGATGGCCGACAGCTCCGCCCCGCAGGCGCTCACCGTCGACGGCCTGGTCGCCTGGCTGCACAGGTACGCGGCCCTGATCGGCGAGCACGAGGACGAACTCACCGAGCTCGACGCCGCCAGCATCACCGACGTCCTCGCCCTGGACGCCGAGCCGGGCGACACCCTGCACGTGGAGGCCTCCGGCCCTCGGGCCGGCGAGGTGGCCGAGGCACTCGCGGCCTTCGCCCTCACCGGCTTCGGCGATCTCGACGGCGGGCAGGAGGGCTGAGCGCGACCCGCTCGGCCGCTCGGCGCGCGCCCGGCGGAGGTGGGCGACGGATGCCTCCGATCAGGGCACCCGGCCGGACGGTTGGACGTAGCATCAGGCATGAAGAGCAGCCAGTCCAGCCACGACACCCGTGAGCAGATCGCTCGACAGGCCTACCAGGCGCTGGGGCCCAGCCCCAGCCAGAAGGCCGTACTCCAGGTCCAGTGCAACTCGGCCCACCACCTGGCGGCCGTGTACGAGACGGACGCCGGCCGGGTGTACCACTCACAGCTCCACTCCACGTCCCACGGACGCAAGGACTACGTGGACCTGGGGCACCACGCGTCCCAGCTGGGGGTCGACTGGTACGACCTGCTGGACGCGGTGCCGGGCGCCGACGTTCCCGACGACCTTCCGGCGGGCTGCGAGTGCGGCCCCTACACGCTGTCCCGGGGGCAGCTGGTGCAGCAGATCGCCGACGGCGAGACCAGGGTCATCGTCGAGTAGCGCTACCGCGGCCGGTCCCCGCCCGGCGACACTGGAGCCATGCCCCTGCACCCGTACGGTCCCGACGACGACGCCCAGTTCGAGGAGGCGAGGGCGGTGGTCAACGCCGCCCTCGCCGTCGACGCCCCCTGGGACCGCCCGCGGTCCTCGTACCGTCACCGCATGCTCACCCGCTACGGCTGGGACGGGGAGCCGGAGGCCCCCTACCTGCTGCGCACCGACGCCGGCGCCACGGTCGGGGTGGCCGGGCTGTTCGTCAGCGCCTGGGACAACCCGACCGTCGGTTGGGCCACCCTGGTCGTCGATCCGGCCGTCCGGGGCCGGGGCCACGGGACCGCCGGGCTGGATGAGCTCGTCGGGCTGGCCCGCGGGCTCGGGCTGACCCATCTGACGGTCGAGGCGTACGACACGCCGGCCGCCCGCCGGCTCGCCACCGGGCACGGCTTCGCAGAGGTCTACCGGGAGGCGAACCGGATGGTGGACCTGGACCGGGTCGACCCGGACGGGCTGCGGCAACTGACCGCCGAGGCGGCGCCGTACGCCACCGACTACGAGACGGTTCGGCTCGCCGGTGCGGTCCCCCAGGGATTGCTCGGGCAGCTGGCCGCCCTCACCGCCGCGATCAACGACGCCCCCACCGACGACCTGGTGTGGGACCCCGAGGAGTTTCCACCGGCCCGGATCCGCGACGGCGAGGCGGCCCAGCTGGCCGCCGGCTGGCGGCTGTACCGGGTGGTCGCCCGCCGCCGCGACACCGGCACCCTGGCCGGGCACACGAAGGTGCTGGTCGACGCCGAGGACCCGACCGTGGCGATCCAGCTCGACACCGCCGTCGCCCGCGCCCACCGCGGGCACCGCCTCGGGCTGCTGCTCAAGGCCGAGATGATGGCCTGGCTGCGCGATGCCGAGCCGGGCGTGCTCCGCCTGCGGACCAGTAACGCCAGTTCGAACGCCCCGATGATCGGGGTCAACGAGCAGCTCGGCTACCGGCTGGTCACCGAACTGGTCTACCACCAGCGCACCCTCGGGTGAGCCCCGGCGCCCTGCTCGAGCGTCCCGGCCACTTCGGTGGAACGACTGAGGTGGAACAATTGAGCAGGGCCCCACCCGGGCCCTTGATCCAAGGACTTCCGATGAACAGTGGTCTCATCGTCCTCATCCTCGTCGTGATCCTCGCCCTGGTGCTGATGGGCGCCTCGATCCGCGTCATCCCCGAGTACCAGCGCGGCATCGTGTTCCGGCTGGGCCGCGTACGCCCCGTCTACAACGCGGGCCTGCGGTTCCTCATCCCCTGGGTGGACCGGCTGGTCCGGGTGGACCTGCGCGTCATCACCCACACCATCCCGACCCAGGAGATCATCACCAACGACAACGTCTCCGCGCGGGTGAACGCCGTCGTGCTCTTCCGTGTCGTCGACCCGGCGCGCGCGATCCTGGAGGTCGAGCAGTTCCAGGTCGCCACCTCGCAGATCGCCCAGACGACGCTGCGGTCCCTGCTGGGCCGGGTCGACCTGGACCGGCTGCTCGCCCACCGTGAGGACCTCAACGTCGACCTGCGCACCCGGATGGACGAGCGTACGAAGCCCTGGGGCGTCGAGGTGCGCGTGGTGGAGATCAAGGACGTCGAGCTCCCCGAGGGCATGCAGCGCGCGATGGCCCGGCAGGCCGAGGCAGAGCGGGAGCGCCGCGCCAAGGTGATCAACGCCCACGGCGAGCTGCAGGCCTCGGCCGAGCTGCGCAAGGCCGCCGAGACCCTGTCCGCCAGCCCCGCCTCGATCCAGCTGCGCTACCTGCAGACCCTGCTCGAGGTCGGCGCCGACCACAACTCCACCATCATCTTCCCGATGCCGATCGACCTGTTCCGCCCCTTCCTCGAGGCGGTCCGACCGGCCCCGAGCGTCGGCTTCGCACCGACCGGCGCGCCGGAGCCGGAGGCCGAGGAGGTGCCCGCGGTCCCGGAGACGACCGGTCCCGACGCGCCCTCGACGTACGACATCTGAGCCCACCCCGAGGCCAGCCCTTGACGTTCTTGTGAGCCAGGTCACATCGACCTAGCGTGGTGACAGAGGGCGGACGCCCCCACCCTCCGGATCACGTTCCCGCAGGAGGAACTCATGAAGGCCAGATCGATCGGCGCGGCGGCCGTCCTGTCCGCGGCACTGTTGACCCTGTCCGGCTGTGGCACCGGCGGCGGCTACGGCTCGAGCGGGGGCACCTCAGGCGGCGGCTACGGGATGAGCACCCCGGCCAGCCCGTCCCCCACCACCGGATCGACGGCAACCGTGGCCGGACTGAAGACCGCGTCCACCTCGCTGGGTACGATCGTCGTCGCCGACACCGGCATGACGGTCTACCAGTTCACCAAGGACGTGAAGGACTCCGGCACCAGCGCCTGCACCGGCGGTTGCCTCAAGGCCTGGCCACCCGTCCTGACCGCCAGCGACACCCCGAGTCTGCAGGGGGTCACCGGCAAGGTCGGCACCATCACCGCGAACGGTGGCAAGCAGGTCACCCTCAACGGCCTGC